>NZ_JBKHDN010000008.1:0-27489 GCF_046541315.1 Halochromatium sp.
ATGGGCGCTTTCGATCGCACGGACTGGCAGCCGGCGAGGAGCGCGCGGCGCTTCGAGTGCGGCAGCCCGAACATGCTCGGCATCCATGCCCTCGAGGCCAGCCTGTCGCTGCTCGAGGAGGTCGGCGCCGCGCCCATCGCCAGCGCGATCGAGGAGCGCATCGACCGCCTTGTCGAGCTGGTCGACGAGGCCGGCTTCGAGCTGCTGTCGCCGCGTTTGCCGGCGCGGCGCGCGGGCATCCTGACCTTCCGCGTGCCGGGCGTCGATCAGCAGCGGCTGTATCGACAACTGATGCAGCAGGGCCTGATGTGCGCGAGCCGGGGTGGCGGACTGCGCTTCTCGCCGCATTTCCATACCCCGGACGCGCATCTGAGCCAGGCGATCGAGCGGACCAAGCAGACCTGCGCAACGCTGCCCGCGACGCCCGATGATGCGCGGCGGTGACTGGACGAATGGCCACGAAGATGCGCACCCCCTTCCATTACGCGTTCCTGTTGGTCTTCTCGCTCGCGCTGCAGGTGGCGCTGTTCCAGTTGTCGCTGTCTCTCGAGTACCACTCGCACGCGAGTTTCTGGTATGCCCCGGCGGGGATGTCGGTGGCCCTGTTCCTGTTGTTGGGACATCGGGCCTTTCCCATCGTGCTCTGCTGTGTCGCGGCGACAACGCTCCTGAACAACCCGATCCTGGCGCCCGGCGCGGACCCCATCCGGTCGCTCCTGCAGCTCCTGTTGTTCCCGCTCGCCCACGCCACGCCGTACTGGGCCGGCGTGTTCCTGCTGCAGCGCAACATCAAGGGCGCGTTCGATCCGCGCAAACCCGGGCACATCCTGCGCTTCCTGCTCATCCTCCCCGTGGCGGCGGCCGCTGCCGCGGTGCTGGGCGCCTATGTGCTGCATCTGCTCGGCGGCGCGCCCTTTGCCGAGATTCAGGACATCCTCGCGACGCGCTGGATCGGCGACCTGATCGGGGCGGTCTGTCTCAGCATCGCGCTGGCCTACCTGCATCTGATGGCGCTCGAACTGGTCGGCGCGGACCTCGGCTACCAGTTCGTCGACGAGGACGACGTTCACCGCAAGCGCCTGCCCCTGCGGGATCTCCTGTATCTGCCGTTGGCGTTGCTGGCGTTTTTTGCCAGCGCGTCCCTGTCCTACCTCTATCCCGACAAGCTCGGGCTCTCGTTTCCCGTCTATGCGATGGCGATCGCCCTCCTGACGATCATCTATAAGACCCGTTCGCCGAGCGTCTATCTGGTCTTGGCGGTCCTGACCCTGGCCCTGGCCTACTCGGCATCGGCCTTCGGCTTGCTCGTCAGCGCCGCCGAGTACCAGGTCGCCATGATCGCCGTCGGCTCGATCACCTATTTCACCAATGCCGCGGTGTCGAGCCAACGCCAAGCGCTGGTGCATTCGGAACAGGTGAACAAACGGCTCATCACCGAGGTCAAGGAAAAGGAGGCGCTGCTGGCGAACACCGAGAATCTGCGCTTCAAATCCAGCCGCGATGGCCTCACCGGCGCCCTGAACCGCGCCTTTTTCGAGGACACGCTGCATCGCATGTACTATCAGCGCGTGCGCGATGGCGGCCAACACTGTCTCGCCTTCATCGATCTCAACGACTTCAAGCAGGTCAATGATCGCTTCGGGCATCATGCCGGCGACGAGGCGCTCAAGGTCATCGCCTGGGTGTTGATGGGCCGTACGCGCGAGGGCGACGTCGTCGCCCGCTACGGCGGCGACGAGTTCGTCGTGATCCTCGCCGACGTCGCCAGTCCCAGCGAGGCCGATGCCATCATCGGCGCCTGGAAGGAGGAGGTCGCCGCCAACCGCGTGCCGGGCTACCCGGAGATCAGACTGTCGATCAGCGTCGGGCGCGCCTTCTTCCCCGACTCCTTGCGCGTCGATAACGAGATGAGCGCCCTGCGCGCCGCGGACGAGGATATGTACGCCGATAAGGCGCGCATGAAACGCGCCGCCTAGCGCCCTCCCCGCCACCCATGCGCCAGCGACGACGGCACTATCGGCCATCGGCGGCGCGTGCGATGATTCGGGCCGGCGAGGATTCGATCGCACAGCTCAGCGGGTACCAGACAGATGTTCGAGGCAGCAAAGGTTGGCCGCACGGTCAGCAAGGCGGATTTCAAGGCGCAACGCGACGAGCTACGCACCCAGTTGCTCGAGGTCCAGCGTAGCCTGCGCGACAGCCATATCCCGGTCATCGTCATCGTCGCCGGGGTCGAGGCCGCCGGCAAGGGCGAGGTCGTCAATCGCCTCAATGAATGGCTCGACACGCGTGGCATGCAAACCTTCGCGTTCTGGGACTTCAGCGACGAGGAGCGCGAGCGACCGCGCTATTGGCGCTTCTGGCGCACCCTGCCGCCGCGCGGCGAGATCGCCATCCTGTTCGGCGGCTGGTACCTGGCGCCCATCGAGCAGCGCTTCCGGGGCGCCTGCGACGATGCCGCGCTCGACGCCGAGCTGGGGCGCATCGTCGATTTCGAGCGCGCGCTGACCCACGACGGCGCCTTGGTGGTGAAGTTCTGGTTCCACCTCTCGGAGCCGGATCAGAAGGCGCGACTGAAGGAACTCTCGCGCGATGATCGCAGCCGCTGGAAGATGCTGCCGAAGAAGTCGAAGTTCAGCGAACAGTATCAACTCTTCGAGTACGTCGCCGAGCGCGTCATCCGCCAAACCGACCGCGGCATCGCGCCCTGGTATCTGGTCGAGGCCGAGGACAAGCGCTATCGCGATCTCACCGTCGGCAAGACCCTGCTGCAAGCGATCCGCGCCCGGCTCCAGCAGCCGCTGCCGACGGAGCCGCCGGCGACCGCCGAACCGCTCGACCTGCCGGAGTCGGCGAGCGCCCAGATCACCCTGCTCGATCAGCTGGACCTGACCCAAACCCTCGCGCGCGAGGACTACAAGCAGGCGCTGAAGCAATACCAGCGCGAGCTCAACGAGCTGGCCTGGCTGGCCTACACCAAGCAGCGCACCACGGTCTTGGTGTTCGAAGGGGTCGATGCCGGCGGCAAGGGCGGCGCCATCCGCCGCCTTGCTCATGCCATCGACGCGCGCCTCTATCGCACCATCCCGATCGCCGCGCCCACCGACGAGGAGAAGGCGCATCATTATCTGTGGCGCTTCTGGCGCCATCTGCCGCGCGCCGGCAACATCATCATCTACGACCGCTCCTGGTACGGGCGCGTCCTCGTCGAGCGCGTCGAAGGCTTCGCCAACGAATCCGAGTGGCGCCGTGCCTACGCCGAGATCAACGACTTCGAGGAGCAACTGGTCGAGAACGGCTCGATCCTGCTCAAGTTCTGGCTCCATGTCAGCGAGGATGAGCAGTTGCGGCGCTTCCAGGACCGCGAAAACACGCCCTACAAGCAGTACAAGATCACCGACGAGGACTGGCGCAACCGCGAGAAGTGGCCGCTCTACAAGGTCGCCGTCAACGAGATGATCGCCCGCACCAGCACCGAATACGCGCCCTGGACCCTGGTCGAGGGCAACGACAAGCCGTTTGCCCGCATCAAGGTGCTCAAGACCGTCTGCGACCGGCTGCGCGCGGCGCTCAATGATGACGCGACGCCGGTTCCCGGTAGCGGCATCGCCCGCTGCGGCTATCAATCCGGCGACGAGGCAGGCTGACGGACGGCGCGCACCGATCGGTCGTCATGGCCGCTCGACTTGATTGCCGGACGACACCGACCGAGAAGCCCGGATTCGGCAGGATGTTCGTGTCCGCGCGTCAGGGCGAATGGCCATCTCCGGGGCTCAGGTCGAGCGGCGATCGCTCGCGCAACTGTCGCCAGGCGGCGAGTTTCTGCTCGAAGCGCAGGCCGGCATTGGCTGGGCTGGTCGAGGGGAGGCGGTGCATCCTCATCCGCTGGTGCGGCCGGGATAGCGTCGGCAGCACCCGGCGGCGATATTCACGCTCGGCGGTGCCGCCGTTGAACAGGATGCGATCGATCGCGGGAGCCAGGGCGAAGAAGGCGGCGAAGTCATTGACGCGAACCGTCTCCGCTCGGATCGCCTGATCCAGGCTGCCGGGACGCTCGCAGGCCGCGATCACGTCCCAGAGTGCGATCCGGTGCGCCTTCAGCGCCGCGCAGCGGGCGGCATAGTCGGCCTGCGGCGGAATGCCGAGCAGCGCGCCCATGATCGGCCAGAAGGCGTTACGCGGATGACCATAGTATTGCTGCTCGCGCAATGAGGCCTCGCCGGGCATCGAGCCCAGGATCAACAGCCGCGCGTCAGAGCCGACGATCGGCGGAAAGGCGGTTTTCAACACGGGCCCGGCAGCGTCGTTCATCATAGAGTCCACCGTCTGCGCTTTGGCAACCTTGCGCGATCCGATCACGGGCGGCAAGCCCCGTGCCGACCTCCGTGGAAGAGTGGAGCGTCGATGGCCGCTCTCCCTGATCGCCGGACAACACTGACCGAGAAGCCCGGATTCCACGCGATGTTGGTGTCCGCGCGTCAGGGCGAACGGCTATCAATCGGGGGTAAGCCATTCACGCGAGGTGCTCATCCGGCCAGCAGGATGACGCAGACGCCGCTCACCATCAGCAGTCCACCCGGCATCCGGCTCGCCAGATTCGACTCGCGAAACAGCAAGGCGCCGTAGAGGATGCCGAACAGCAGACTGCTGCGCTTGACCGCGATCATATAGGCCGCTTCGGTCAGACGCAGTGCCATGAAATGCGTCACCACCATGACCCCATTGAGCGCCGCGACCGCCAGCACGGCACCGGGCCGGCGGGCCAAGCGTCGCAACGCCGGGCGCGGCGACAACCGCGCCCCGCCGATCGGGACCAGCACCAGGAGCGGAATCGCCAACAGACCGATGATCGCGAAATAGAAGGCGCCAAACGCCGCCGAGGGCAGATACAGCAGGGCCACCTTGCCGAGGGTCGAGGTCAGCCCATAGAGCAGCGCCACGCCGAGCATCATGCGCGAGCCCGCCTCCCAGCGGATCGCGCCGAGCGGCCGCAGCCAGGTGCGCCAATCATCGCGCCGCGCCTGCTCGACGTTCAGCAGCCAGGCCCCAACGACGATCAGCAGCACCCCGATCAGCCCGGTCGAACTCACCCGTTCACCGAGCACGAGCGCCGCGATCGCCATCGAAAACACCGGCGTGAAGGCCAGATACGGCAGGGTCAGCGAGAGCGGATGATCGCGGATGGCGGCCATGTAGAGCAGCATGGCGCCGATCTCCAGCGGCACCAGGACGCCGAGCCAGCCCCAGAACGGCGCCGGCAAGGCCCCCAGGTCCGGCAGCCAGAACAGCAGCGGCGACAAGAGCGCGCCGGTCAGCGTGAAGCGGATCAGGGTCAGCTCGCGTGCCGAGAAGCCCTGCAGCCAGGCCTTGGTCGCGGCATCGGCCGAGGCGACGCTGAAGGCGCAGAGCAGCGTGAGCAGTAGCCAGTTCATCGGTCCAGCGCCACACAGCCAAAAAGCGGCCGCCACGGGCAAGGCCTGAGGCGCTGCTTCGCCCACTGCCCCCGCGAGCATCGCGCGCACCATGAGAGGCGTGCGCGGCATTGTCGCATTGCCAAGGACCGAGTCACGCGCGCAATTGCTCGCTCATAGGCTCAGGCCTCGGCCAGCTCGGACGCGCGTGATGGCATCCGCACCCGAGATGCCGCCGCCATCAACACCTCGATCCCCGCGTCAGGTCGATGCACCTGCTCGCTCAGCGTGCGCCGCCAGGCCTTGGCGCCCGGGCAGGCGTGGAACAGGCCGAGCAGGTGCCGGGTCATCGACGCCAGCGGCACGCCCTCGACCAGTTGGCGCTCGACATAGGGCAGGAAAGCGGCCAGCGCCTGCTGTGGTGTCGAGACCGGATTGGGCGCGCCGAACAGGCGCCGATCGACATCGGCCAGCAGCCAGGGATTCTGATAGGCCTCGCGGCCGATCATCACGCCGTCGAGCCGCCGCTCGCTGAGCAACTCCTCGACCTGCTCCAGCCGCGTCACGCCCCCGTTCAGCACCATCGGCAACGCCGGAACATCCCGCTTCAGCGCCCGCACCCAATCCCAGCGCAACGGCGGCACCTCGCGGTTCTCGCGCGGACTCAAGCCCTGTAGCCAGGCCTTGCGCGCATGCACGATCAGCGCGTCGCAACCGGCCGCCGCCACCTGCTCGGTGAAGGCGACCAGCTCCGCGTAGCTATCGCGATCGTCGATCCCAATCCGGCTCTTGACCGTGACCGGGATCGCCACCGCCGCCTTCATCGCCGCCACGCAGTCGGCCACCAACGCCGGCTCGGCCATCAGACAGGCGCCGAAGCGCCCGTTCTGCACGCGATCCGACGGGCAGCCGACGTTGAGGTTGATCTCGTCGTAGCCCCAGTCGGCGCCCATGCGCGCGCAGTGCGCCAGCTCGGCCGGATCGGAGCCGCCGAGTTGCAAGGCGACCGGATGCTCGGCCGGGTCATGACGCAGGAAGCGTTCGCGATCGCCGTGGATCAGCGCGCCGGTGGTGACCATCTCGGTATAGAGCAGCGTGCGCCGGCTGAGCAGTCGCGCGAAGTAGCGGAAATGGCGATCCGTCCAGTCCAGCATCGGTGCGACTGATAGCGTTCTACCCATATTATTCAATTACTTAACGCCCATCTGACCGTGTTATCTCGGTATTTGGTGCACTGCGATTCACGGATAATCACGCCTAACCTATACTCATAACCGTGCACCTGCACCTGGTTTGTACCCGCAGCGGTGCGCATCTGGCTACTGAACCTAACAGACCCCGACTTCACTCCTACCCCGGATCGAGGCCCTGACGACCAATGGCTCACAACCAGCTTCGATTACGCTGCTACGCTGAAGAGCAAGCACCGCGACTGTGGGTTGCGATCTGCATCGATCTTTGTCTAGCGGCTCAAGGCGAGACCTACGACGAGGCGCGCGCCAAGCTCGATCAGCAGATGGATCAGTATGTAGAAGAAGCGTTCACGATTGACCGTGACCACTTCGACCAACTCATCCCGCGCAAAGCGCCACTCCGCCAGCGGATCAAGTACTACCTTGCTCATCTGCACATCGCGAGCAGACTGTTTCGGCATAACGTGCACGACTTCATCCATGGCATACCGCTGACGGTTTCATCACAACATCCGTGAGTCGCTGGCCACCACTCACCTGCCACGAAGTCAAACGCGCGCTCAAAGCGCTTGGCTTCCAACCGATCCCAAGCCGGGGAACATCCCATCAGCAGTGGGAGCGCAGAACAGAAGGTCGGCTGTACAAGGTGACCGTCGATTGCCCCAAGGCCCCGTTTAGCTTGGACCTGATCGATTCGATGGCGAGGCAAGCGGGCACGACACGCAAGCGGTCCTGATCGGACTACTGCACTGGTCTGGGAGAAGTGGTTCGAATGGGAAACCGCATTGCTTTGGACCGATACCCGCGAAGACTACGGCGAAGAACGCCAATGCGGCATCGGTTATATCGGCCTGCGTCTGTTCGTGGTGGTCTTTGTCGATCGCTCGGAAGGACGACGGCGCATTATCAGCTTACGCAAGGCCACGAGAACCGAGGTTGACCGCTATGCCAAGTCTTAAGCCAGGAACCATCATCCCTCACGAAGACGAAGATGCCGTTCTCACCGAGGCGGCCATCGCGGACCAGGACGCGCGCCCGCTCACCGATGCCGAGTGGGAGGCGACCAAGCCCAAGGCGCGTATCGGTCACCCGAGCACGCGAGCGCCGAAAGTTTCGACCACCATCCGCTTCGATGCCGATGTGTTGGCCGCCATGAAAGCAACCGGACCCGGCTGGCAGACACGCATCAACGAGATCGTGCGCGAGTACGTCAATTCCCAGCAGTTACATCGCCAATGACATCAGCGGCGGCGGATCGGCAGGCCTCCGTCTGTCGATTGGCTGGTCAGTCGTCACCCCCGCCCGGCCCGCTTGCGCTCATGTTCCTTGAGGAAGCGCTTGCGGATGCGGATCGCGCTCGGGGTGATCTCGACCAGCTCGTCGTCTTCGATGAACTCGAGCGCCTGCTCCAGGCTAAACCTCACTGGCGGCGTCAGCAGGATGTTCTCATCCGAGCCGGCGGCGCGGATGTTGGTCAGCTGCTTGGCCTTGAGCGGATTGACGACCAGGTCGTTGTCGCGCGAGTGGATGCCGACCACCTGCCCCTCGTAGACCTCGTCGCCTGGCGCCACCAGCATCCGCCCGCGCTCCTGCAGGTTGAACAGCGCATAGCCGAGCACCTTGCCCTGGGCATTCGAGATCATCGCGCCATTGCGCCGCTTGGCGATGCCGCCCGCGTGCGCCGGCCCGTAGTGGTCGAAGACGTGGTACTTGAGCCCGGTGCCCGAGGTCAGCGACATGAACTCGGTCTGGAAGCCGATCAGCCCGCGCGAGGGCACCTCGTAATCGAGTCGCACCCGACCCTTGCCGTCCGGCACCATGTCTTTCAGCTCCGCGCGACGCTCGCCGAGCGCCTGCATGATCGCGCCCTGGCTGGTCTCGTCGACATCGACCGTGAGCTGCTCGTAGGGCTCGCAGATCTGGCCGTCGATCTCGCGGAAGATCACCTCCGGGCGCGAGACCGCCAGCTCATAGCCCTCGCGGCGCATGTTCTCGAGCAGGATCGACAGGTGCAATTCGCCGCGACCGGAGACGCGGAACTTCTCCGGATCATTGCCCTCCTCCACCCGCAGCGCGACGTTATGGATCAGCTCGCGCTCGAGCCGGTCCTTGAGCTGGCGCGAGGTCAGATACTTGCCCTCCTTGCCCGCGAACGGCGAGGTGTTGACCTGGAAGGTCATCGACACGGTCGGCTCATCGACGGTCAGCGACGGCAGCGGTTCGACCGCGTTCGGATCGCAGAGGGTGTCGGAGACGTTCGGCGCGTCGATGCCGGTCAGGGCGACGATATCGCCGGCGCCGGCGCTCGGCACCTCGAAGCGATCCAGCCCCAGATAGCCGTAGACCAGACCCACCTTGGCCTTATGGGTACGGCCATCGCGCTTGATGACGGTAATCTGCTGATTCGGCTTGACGATGCCGCGACGGATGCGGCCGACGGCGATGGCGCCGACGAAGCTCGAATAATCGAGCGTCGAGACCTGCATCTGGAACGGCGCGTCCGGGATCACCTCCGGCGGCGGGCAATGCTCGACGATGGCCTCGAACAAGGGCGTCATGGTGCCCTCATGCACGGTCTCATCGAGCCCCGCGTAGCCGTTGATCGCCGAGGCGTAGATGATCGGAAAATCGAGCTGCTCGTCGCTCGCGCCAAGGCGATCGAAGAGATCGAAGACCTGATCGACCACCCAGCTCGGGCGCGCGCCGGGCCGGTCGACCTTGTTGACCACCAGGATCGGCCGCAGCCCATGTTGGAACGCCTTGCTGGTGACGAACCGGGTCTGCGGCATCGGCCCCTCTTGGGCGTCGACCAGCAGCAGCACCGAGTCGACCATCGACAGCACGCGCTCGACCTCGCCGCCGAAGTCGGCATGGCCCGGGGTATCGACGATATTGATGCGGTAGCCGTTCCAGTCGATCGCGGTGTTCTTCGACAGGATGGTGATGCCGCGCTCGCGCTCCAGATCGTTGGAGTCCATCACCCGCTCGACCGGGCCGAAGCGCTCGCCGAGCGTGCCCGATTGGGACAGCAGCTCGTCGACGAGAGTAGTTTTGCCATGATCGACGTGGGCGATGATGGCGATGTTGCGTAGTTGCTCGGTCACGGGACGAATGGCTCCAACGCGGCCAGCGGCGAAGACCACCGGTGGCCGGCACGACAGCGATGAGAATCAAGAGAATTCAAAGAGCGCCCATTATGCACTGAAACCCGATCCGCAGGCGGCCCAGAACCCGGCGCGACCTGAGAGCCATTCGCCCTGACACGCGGACACGAACATCCCGTCGACTCTGGGCTTCCGGGTCAGTGTTGTCCGGTAATCGAGTCGAGCGGCCATAACCGGCCCGTCGCTCACAGGCGCGCTCAGGCGCGCTCAGGGGCGCTCACGATAGACAAGGCCTTCCGCGTCAAGCCCGGCGCGCAAGGCCGTCATTGCCGGGCCGAGGCCGCCACGGCCGCGAAAGCCGAGCAGGACGTAGCGCTCGGCCTCGCTCGCGCCGAGGTGCGGCAGGCTAAACAGCTTCAGCGCGGGGAATTGCGGCCCGAGCGCCTCCATCAGCGGAATCAACCGGCTCTCGGGCGCGCCCCGGACCTCCAGCGCCGACTCGCGCACGGGCTCGGCGCGGCCATAATGCCGATCCAGGACCCATTCGGCCATCGGCCAAGCCATGGTCGGGAAACCAGGCAGAAACCAGTGTCGACGCAACCCGAATCCAGGTACCTGATTGACCGGATTCGGGATCAGCGAGGCGCCCAGCGGAAGCTCGGCCATGCGAATGCGCTGCGGATAGGCATCGGCGCCGAAGCGCCCCTCGATCAGCGCCGCGGCCTCGGCATGCCGCTCCAACTCGACCCCGGCAGCGGCGGCGGCACAGGCGCGGGTATGGTCATCCGGGGTCGCGCCGATGCCGCCGCAGCAAAACACCGGCTCGCGCGCCGCCATCGACGCCGCGAGCTGTCGAATCAGGCGTTCGGGCTCGTCGGGCAAGATCCAGCACCAGCCGAGCTGATGCCCGCGCGCGGAAAGGCGCTGTTTGAAGGCGGCGAGATGTCGGTCTTGCCGATCGCCATACAAAATCTCGTCGCCAATCACGATCAGGCCGAAGGTCATCGGCCCGGCGTTGTTGTTGGAGGGATCGCATTCCGGGTCCGGCGTGGATTCCGGGAGCGTCGGCTCCAGATCGGTCTCTTGGGAGCGCATCAGTGGCAAGGTCTCCGGCTAATGTCTGAACTCGGGCGGCGCCGCGTTGCCCGCGGCCAAGCGCGCCGACCCATCATGGGCCAATCCTAGAAACGCTGAGCGTAACCCGCTATCGTCGAGCCGACGGAATCGCAGTACAGGCCTGGCTGACTAGACAGCCTCAACCCTCAACGTAAACTCGACAATGCCACGGCGAGATCGCCCCCGACGCCGAGCCAGCGCCTGCCGCTGCTCCGACTCACCACCAGCCTAGCCCCCTGGAGCGCCATTGCGATGAATCCCGACCCGCGAACCGAGAACGACGATTTTGCCCGAGCGCGCGCGCGGCTGATCGAAGAGATCGAGCGCGAGCTGATCGAGACCCGCGCCTACTTGAAAACCGACCACATCGATCCGCGCGTGCTCGACGCCATCGCGCGGGTGCCGCGCGAGCGCTTCGTGCCGCCGGACATGCGTCAGCACGCGTACCGTAATCAGCCGTTGCCGATCGGTAACGGCCAGACCATCTCGCAGCCCTACATCGTCGCCGTGATGAGCGATCTGTTGCAGCTACCGGCCGCTGGCGGGCGCGTCTACGAACTCGGCACCGGCTCAGCCTATCAGGCCGCCGTGCTCGGCGCGATGGGCGCCGAGGTCTACAGTGTCGAGATCCAGCCCGAGCTAGCCGCTCGCGCCGAGGCCTTGCTCGCCGAACTCGGATTCGGGCGCGTCCATGTGCGCGCCGGCGACGGCTATCTCGGCTGGCCGCAGGCGGCGCCGTTCGACGCCATCATCATCACCGCCGCCGGCCCCGAGGTTCCGCAGCCGCTGGTCGATCAGCTCAAGACTGGCGGTCGGCTGGTGATGCCGCTCGGTCCGAGCGGGGGCGCCCAAACCCTGGTGGTGCTCGTCAAACAGCCGGACGGCACGCTCGCGCAACGGGAATTGCTGCCGGTGCGCTTCGTGCCGATCACCCGCGATCCCATCGATTCCTGACGATGGACAGTCCGCTGGGGCAGCGCGCGTTCATCGCGCCGGTGCCGACCGCGGAGGTGCTGCAAGCCGCCGTCGATGCCTTCACGGCCGCGCCCGGGCCGTTGCGGCTGCACTGTGGCGTTCAGCATTACAGTTGGGGCGATGCGGATTTCATCCCGGCGCTCATCGATTTCCGCAACCCAGGTCGCCTACCCTTCGCCGAACTCTGGATCGGCGCTCATCCCGATCTGCTCTCGACGGTCCGCCTCGACGGCTGGCATCTGTCGCTGGCGGAACTCATCGCCGCCGCCCCGCGCACCCTGCTCGGCGCCGCGACGGCTCGCCACTTCGGCAACCAGCTGCCCTTTCTGCTCAAGGTCCTGGCTGCGCGCGAGCCCTTGTCGATTCAGGTCCACCCGAGCCGGGAGCAGGCGCTGGCCGGTTACCGGCACGAGGACGCCATCGGGTTGGCGCTGAGCGATCCGCGCCGCAGTTATCGGGATTGCAACCATAAGCCGGAGCTGCTGGTGGCGCTCACCGATTTCTATGCGCTACGCGGTTTTCGCCCGCTCGCCGAGATCGGCGCGCAACTGGCCGCGCTGCCCGAACTCGACGCGCTCGCGCGGCGCTTCGAGCCCTCGGCCGGCGGGCTATCTCGGCTCTATCGGTGGCTGATGGAGCTGGAGCAGGGGCAGGTCGATGCCCTGCTCTCGCCGGTGATCGCGCGCTTTCGCCAAGCGCGGGCGCGGGCGCCATTCGATCCGAGCGATCGCCGGGACTGGATCATCGAGGCCGACCGCCTGTTCTCCACTCACGCGCACCGCGATCGCGGCCTGTTCTCTCTCTTGCTGCTGAATCTGATCGCCTTGCATCCAGGCGAGGCGCTGTTCCTGCCGGCAGGGGAGTTACACGCCTATCTGCGCGGCGCGGCGATCGAGGTCATGGCCAATTCGAACAATGTCCTGCGCGGCGGGCTCACGCGCAAACACATCGACGTGGCGGCCCTGCTACGAACGCTCCGGGTAGCCCCGGCAACGAGCGCCGTCCGCCAACCGCAGCCCGGCGCGGCCCCCAGCGAACCCGAGACCTATCCGACGCCGGCCGCCGAGTTCTTGCTCGAGCGCCATCGGCTGGGCGCGGGCGAGTGGCGCCTCGTCAATCCGGGACTCAGCGAGAGCGCCCAGCTGCGCCTCGGCCTGGTGCTCGATGGCCAGATCAGCGTGCACAGCCCGGGACAGGCGCCGCTCGGACTCGAGCGCGGCGCGACCTTCGTGATCCCGGCGGTTTGCCGCGCGGCGATCCACGGCGCCCAACGCTCGCTCGTCTTCACCGCGCGCGTGCCGGATCCAACCGGCATGCATGCCAGACCCAACCCGCCCGTGCGGCTAGCCGCGCCAGGCTAGAACAGCTCGTCGAGCATGCGCGGCGCGGTGCGCGGCGGCGTCTGCGCCCGTTTCGAGTACCGCACCGGGTCCGGCCCCAGGGTCATGAGTCGATACTCGTCGCGGATGTATTCGATGCGGCTGTCACTGCGCGACGGCGTCGCCTCGCCACTGTGCAGGCCGATACGTACCGGCACCATGCCCTCGGGACGCTTGATGATGGCGACCGGGAGATCGGCCAGGGCCTCCTCCATGAAGTCGATCCAGATCCCGAGCGCGGCGGTCCCGCCCCATTCGCCGCGCCCCAAGGGACTGTTGTCATCGCGCCCGACCCAGGCCACTGCCGCGAGCCGGGGCTGATAACCGGCGAACCAGGAGTCGCGCGACTCGTTGGTGGTGCCGGTCTTGCCGGCGATATCCGCGCGCTTCAGCCGCCGCGCGCGCGTGGCGGTCCCGGCCTGGATCACATCCTTGAGCATCGAGTCGATGTTGTAGGCGATGCGCGGATCGATCGCGAGCGGCGCGCGCGCGGACTCCTCGGCGCCCATCGGCAATACGCGAGCGGCATTCGCTTCGGCATCCACCCAGCAACTCATGCAGGCGCGTAACGGCTGCGCCTCGAACAGCGGTTGCCCCTGCGCATCCTCGATGCGCTCGATCAGATAGGGTTGTACTCGATACCCGCCATTGGCGAACACGGCAAAGCCCCGCGCCAGCTCCAGCGGCGTCACCGAGCCCGAGCCCAAGGCCATCGAGAGATCCTTGGGGATGGTCTCGGGCGCGAAGCCGAAGTGTTGGATGTACTCGCGGGCGTGGTCCACGCTCATGCGATCGACCAGGTTGACCACGGCCAGATTGCGCGACTTGGTCAAAGCGACACGGATGCGGATCGGCCCCATGAACTTGCCATCCGCGTTCTGCGGCCGCCACATACCCCCGGCCGACGGCAGCTCGAAGGGCTCATCCTCGACCAGGCTCGCCGGCGTATAGCCCTTGTCGAGTGCCGCCGCGTAGACGAAGGGCTTGAAGGTCGAGCCGGGTTGACGCCGCGCATCCACGGCTCGGTTGAACTTGCTCCAGTCGAAGGCGTAACCGCCGGAGAGTGCGCGGATCGCGCCATCCTCGGGCGCGAGCGCCACCAGCGCGCCGCTCACCTTGGGCACCTGCGCCAACCGCCAATCGCCGTCCTCCGTCTCGCGCAGCCGAATCACATCGCCGACGGCGACGGCATCGGTGACGCGGCGCGGCGCGCGGCCGCGCGCGTTCTCGTTGAGGAAGCGCCGCGCCCACTTGACCTGCGCCAGTCCGAGGTCGCGCGTCTCGCCCTGCCCCAGGTAGACCTCGGCGTGCGCCGCCGAGGCGCTCAGCACGATGCCCACCGGCAGCCCCGGCACGCGCGGACGCTCGGCCAGGAGCGCGTCCAGCGCCTCGAAGGTCTTGGCGGCCACGTGCTCGATGCGTGCCTCTGGACCATGATAGCCATGGCGTTGGTTGTAGGCCCTGAGTCCCTGGCGCAGGGCCGCGTCGGCGGCGCGTTGCAGGCGCGCGTCGACCGTGGTGTAGACGCGCAAGCCGAGCCGATAGGCGTCCTCCTCGCCATAGCGCTCGACCACCGCTTGGCGCGCCATCTCGGCAAGGTAGTCGGCGCGCAGCTCGATCGCCGGCATATAGCGTTTCGCGCTCAAGGGCGCGGTGCTCGCGAGCAGGAAGTCGGTGTCGTCGATGTAGCCGAACGCGTGCATGCGCTCGAGGATGTAATCGCGGCGCTCGAGGGCCCGTTCGGGATTGGCGAGCGGGTTGTTCGCCGAGGGCGCTTTCGGCAGGCCCGCGAGCATCGCCATTTCCGCCACCGTCAGCTCATCGAGCGACTTCTGGTAATAGAACTCGGCGGCGGCCGCGACCCCATAGGCGCGATGGCCGAAGAAGATCTTGTTGAGATAGAGGCTCAGGATCTCCTGCTTGCTCAAGCGCGCCTCCAGCTTCCAGGCGAGCATGATCTCGATCAGTTTGCGCTTGATCGTCTTCTCGCGGGCGAGGAAGAAGTTGCGCGCCACCTGCATGGTGATGGTGCTGCCGCCCTGGGTCGCCTCGCCGCTCTTGGCGACGCTCAGCGCCGCCCGCGTCAAGCCGATCGCATCGATGCCGTCATGGGTGAAAAACCGTTGATCCTCGGCGGCGATGAAGGCCTCGATCAGCTGCGGCGGGATCTCCTCGATCGCCACCGCGCGCCGGCGCTGCACGCCGAACTCGCCCATCAGCGCGCCATTGGCGGCGAAGATGCGCAGCGGTTCCTCGAACTTGACCTCTGTGAGCGCCTCGATCGGCGGCACCTCGGAGGCGAGCGCTTGCATCACCACCGCGGCCGCGATGGCCGCGATCAGCGCCAGATCGAACGGCATCGCCAGGCCCGCCTTCACCAGACGCGCGAGCCAATCGAGGATGCCGAGCACGGGGCCGACGGTCTGCCGGCGACGACCGATCCGGGATGCCGAGGGCGGGCGTTGAGCGCGCGCGGGCGCCGTGCCGGGAGCGGCCGAGGCGCGCCGATCTGGTGCGTGATTGTCGTGATCCAACCGACTCAACCTCGTCGCAAGGGCTCCATGATGAGGACAACATCGACCGATGAAGTGTACACGAAGCCCCCGACAGCCAGGCTTGGTGTTCTAAAATAGGCGCCACCGAGCCACTGAGGAGGATGTCTTGCCCGATACCGAACCCACCAATAACACGCGCGAACGCCTGTTGCAGGCGGCCCTCGAGGTCTTTGCCGAGCATGGTTATCGCGCCGCCACCATCCGCGAGATCTGCGGGCGCGCCGAGGCCAATATCGCTGCGGTGCATTACCACTTTGGCGACAAACGCAGCCTCTATGAAGCCATCTACGGGCGCTTGTTCGAGACCCTGCGCGTGCGTCGCACCGCCTTCCTGCCGGCCGATGCCCCACCCGAGCAACGCTTGCGCGTTCATATCCAGGCCCTGCTCGAGGAACTCTTCCGCTGCGACGGCGGCGACAGCGAGCAGGGCAACAGTCAGGGCGACAGTCAGGGCGGCGGTTGGCGCAGCGAGCGCCAGGTGCGACCGAGCACGCTGTTCTTCAACGAGATGGCGCACCCTACCGAGGTCCTCGACCGCATCGTCACCGAGCACCTCGAACCGGATGCGCGCGAACTCTATGAAATCGTCGCCACGCTTCTCGAGACCACGACCAACGATCCCATGACCATCGACTGCGCCGCCAGCGTCATCGGACAGATCCTCTACTACCATCACGCCACCCCGATCATCGAACGCCTACATCCGCATCGCCCGCCGATTGCCGAACGCCTCGACGCGCTCGTCGAGCAGATCTGGTGGTTCTCGCTCGGGGGCATCGAGCGGACCAAACAGGCACGCACGGCGTTCCATCAGCCGGCCCTGGATGACGCCGCGGATCAGGGCTGCTAGGGCGGCACTGGTCGTCGCGCGCCAGCTCGCTCGCTCACTTGAACCCCATCCGCATGCCGATCCGCATGCCCCGATCCGCATGCCAGCCGGCCATTTCGCGTAAGCCACTGAATCCGCTAGCCCAACAAGAAAAATGACAATGTGTTCATGTTGGCTTGCAAAGCCGGGCATCCCGCGCTACTTTACATAACGCAGACGGCCACCACGGCGTCTGCACCGAAACCGGCGGTTCCTGGTGAACGCCACCCTCAACCATATTGCTCATTTGGAGGATATGCAGATGACAACCATCGATTTCTCGCCGCTGTTCCGTTCCATGATCGGCTTCGACCGGATGGCGCCCTCGCTCGAGAATGCGTTTCGCAACGAGGCCGGCGGCTATCCGCCCTATAACGTCGAGGTCGAGGACGAGAACAAGTACCGCATCACCATGGCGGTGGCGGGCTTCGCCGAGGGCGACCTGAGTCTCGAGACCAAGGAGAACCTGCTCACGGTGACCGGCTCGCGCCAGCAGGACGACGACGAAGAGTCGCGGCGCTACCTGTATCGCGGTATCGCGACCCGCAGCTTCGAGCGTCGTTTCCAACTCGCCGACTATGTGAAGGTGGTCGACGCGCGGCTCGAGAACGGGCTGCTCCACATCGACCTGGTGCGTGAGGTGCCGGAGGCCATGAAGCCGCGCAAGATCGAGATTCGCGGTGACAATGGTCGCTACATCGAAGGCACCGACACCCAGGAAGAGACGCGCGCCGCCGCTTGAACCTGGTAGCACGGTCGCTGTGCTGACCGCACAGGGCTGGCTCAAGCGGCCAGCCCCGTACCCCAGCCCAGTACCTCAGCCCAGTGACTTGGGCTCCAGCGGTGATCGAACCAAAGGCCGGGCCATCGCTCGGCCTTTTTTCGTTGCCGCACGCTCGCCATGAGATCGAGACCCCACGGATCGAACCGCCTGTTCTTGCAACCGCTGAACCCTGAACCCATCAGCTCAAGCCGAAAAGCCGCCGATCAGGTCGTTCAAGAACGCGAGACCAAGCGCGGTGGGACGGATCGCGACCTGCCTTCCGCTGTCCACGCGTGACACCAGTGCACGCTCAGCTGCGGCGCGCAGGCCTGGCTCAAGGCGGTTCGCGCCGAGGCCAGTGCTGCGTTCGAAATCTGCCGTGGTGAAGCCGTCGACCAGCCGGCATGCATTCAATGCAAACTCCTCGACCAGATCCTGCTCGGACAGGGTCTGCACGGAGTGCGTCGGCTCGCTTGCCGCCAAATAGGCCGCCGGGTGGCGCTGCTTGGTCCGCCGCTCGACGGCCCTCAGGCTCGGCGCGGTCAGCTTGCCATGCGCGCCGGCGCCGATCCCCAGGTAATCGCCGAACTGCCAGTAGTTCAGATTGTGCCGGCAGCGATAGCCCGGCCGCGCGCAGGCCGAAATCTCATAACGCTCGAACCCGGCTGCCGCTAGCAGCTCAAGCCCCTGCTGCTGGATCGCATCGGCCCGATCCGGATCGGGCAACGGCGGCGGCTGCCGATAGAACGCGGTATTCGGCTCCAAGGTCAGCTCGTAGTAGGAGATGTGCGTCGGCGCGAGGGCGATCGAGCGCTCCAAGTCCTCGCGCGCGCCCGCCAAGTCCTGTCCCGGCAGGCCGAACATCAGGTCCAGGTTGAGATTTCCGATCCCGGCCGCATGCGCCGCCGCGACCGCCCGCGACACATCCTCCGGCGTATGGATGCGCCCTAGCCGTTCAAGCGCCCTCGCCGAGAGCGACTGCACCCCGAGCGAGAGCCGATTGACCCCGGCCTCGGCATAGTCGGCGAAATGCGCCTCGTCGACCGTGCCCGGGTTCGCCTCCAGCGTGATCTCGATCTCGGGAGCCAGCGCGCAGCGCGCCCTCACGCCAGCGAGTAGCCGCCGGATCGCCGGCCCCGAGAACAGGCTCGGCGTGCCGCCGCCGATGAAGATCGAGATCAGCGCTCGCGTTGGCCCAGCCGCGAGCCGTTGGCATTCGGCGTCGAGGTCGCTCAACAGGGCATCGATGTAGGCCGCCTCGGGCATCCCATCCCGCACTGCATGCGAGTTGAAGTCGCAGTAGGGACATTTGCGCAGGCACCAGGGCATGTGCACATAGAGCGCTAACGGCGGTAGCGTCGCGGGTGGATGCCCGCGCTCCTGGCGCACGAGAGGCACCGCCGCTGCAACCTGACCAGGTGGCCCAACAGCCGGATCGATCTAGCAGCAATCGGCCTTCATGCCGTCAGCTGATCGCGCGCCCGCAGATAGGCCAGCTCTGAAACCGCACTCCATTCCTTCGAGTTCGCCAGGAATTTCTGATACGACGCATAAGTCTTGCGCGAGAACGCATCCTTCTCGGCGATCTCGGCGACCACCTCGGTCGAGAGCGCGCGCAGCGCCAGCAGCACATCGTCCGGGTACTGACGCAGCTCGACCCCATACTCGGTCAACAGCGTCCGCAGCGCCGCCGGATTGCGCGCGGTGTACTCGGCGAGCAAATCCTGATTCGCCACCTTGCACGCATTGAGCACGATCGCCTGCAGATCGTCCGGCAAGCCGTCGAAGACCTCCTTGTTGACGAAGGCCTCCAGGGTGGTGCCCGGCTCGTGCCATCCCGGGTAGTAATAGTATTTGGCGGCCTTATGGAGGCCGAAGGCGAGATCGTTGTAGGGACCGACCCACTCCGTCGCGTCGATGTTTCCGGACTGCAACGAGGTGAAGATCTCGCCGCCAGGCAGGCTGACCGGGGTGCCCCCGGCGCGCTTCAACACCTCGCCACCCAAGCCCGGGATGCGCATCTTCAGGCCCTTGAGGTCGTCGACCGAGTTGATCTCCTTATTGAACCAGCCGCCCATCTGCACGCCGGTGTTCGCGGCCGCCGCCGGCACCAGACCGAAACCCGCATAGAGTTCTTGCCAAAGCTCCATGCCACCGCCGTAGTAGAGCCAGCTGTTCATCTCCTGGGCGGTGAGTCCAAAGGGCACGCTGGCGAAGAACTGCGCCGCCTCGCTCTTGCCTTTCCAGTAATAGGCCGCGCCATGCCCCATCTCGGCGGTGCCACGCGAGACCGCATCGAAGATCTCGAAGGCCGGCACCAGTTCACCGGCGCCATAGACCTTGACCTCGATGCGCCCGCCGCTCATCCGGCCGATCAGTTCGGCGAGCTTGTTGGCCCCGGTGCCCATGCCCGGGAAGTTCTTCGGCCAGGTGGTGACCAGCTTCCACTTGTGCTCGGCCTTCGCCGCCGCCGGTCGTATCCCGGTTCCCAGGGCGACGGTGGCGGCTCCAGCTCCAGTGAGTAAGGCTCGGCGTTGCATGGCGGATTCCTCGATCGTGCGTGTGTATCAAGCGTTCAGTCGGCCGGCTCCAAGCGCGCATAGGTCAGGACCAACCATTTTGCGCCAGCCGCCTCGAAATTGACCTGGATGCGGGCGCCCGCGCCATGGCCTTCCGTATTCAGCACCACGCCGGGGCCGAACTTCGGGTGCCGCACGCGTTGGCCAAGCTGGAAGCCATCGACGGCATCGGCGGCCTCCAGCGTGCCGCCGCCGAATCGTCGCGAGACCCCGCCGCCACGCACCTCCTCGATCAGTTCGGCCGGCACCTCGCGCAAGAAGCGCGACGGCATCGGGTAGTCCTCGCGCCCATGCAGCCGGCGGCTCTCGGCATGGGTCAGATAGAGCTGGCGCTTGGCGCGGGTCATGCCGACGTAGCACAGGCGCCGCTCCTCCTCGAGCCGGGTGGGATCGCTGACCGACATGCTGTGCGGAAACAGCCCCTCCTCGACGCCGGTGATGAACACCAGCGGGAACTCCAGCCCCTTGGCGCTATGCAGGGTCATCAGCTGCACGCTGTCCTCGAAGCCGTCGGCTTGGGCATCCCCGGCCTCGAGCGCGGCATGGGCGAGGAAGCTGCCGAGGAGATCGCCCTCGTCGTTCGGCGCCTCGGCGGCGAAACGGCGCGTCGCCTCGACCAGCTGCTCCAGGTTCTCGAGGCGCTCGACGCCGCGCCCGTCCTTGTTCTTTTCGTAATGAGCCGGCAGGCCACTCGCTGTCAGCACCTCGGCGACCAGATCCGGCAGCTCCAGCGCTTGCTCCAGCGCCAGTCCCTGTCCCTGCTCTTGCTCTTGTTCCTGCTCCTGCTCCTGCTCGGCGGCAGCACGCGTTGCCAACCGCTGGATGAGGTCGATGAAACTACGCAGTGCGCCGGTCGCGCGCGCCGGTAGCAAGGCTTGACTCACCGCTGCTTGCGCGGTCTGCCAGAGCGTGCTGCCGTCGGCGCGCGCCTGGGTGCGCAGCAGGTCGATGGTGCGCGCGCCGATGCCGCGCGGCGGCAGGTTGACGACGCGCTCGAAGGCGGTGTCATCGGCCGGATTCGCGATCAGGCGCAGATAGGCCAGCGCATCCTTGATCTCGGCGCGCTCGAAGAAGCGCTGGCCGCCATAGACGCGATACGGCAGCCCGGCCTGGATCAGCGCCTCCTCGAACAGTCGCGACTGCGCGGTGGTGCGATAGAGGATGGCGCAGTCGCTGCGTGCCAATCCTTCCTCCTGGCTGGCGCGACGGATGCGCTCGACCACGAAACGTGCCTCGTCGATCTCGTTGAAGGCGGCATAGCGGCGGATCGGCTCGCCGGCGCTGTCCTCGGTCCAGAGATTCTTGCCGAGCCGGCTCGGATTGTTCGCGATCAGCGCGTTGGCGGCGCCAAGGATGGTGCCGGTGGAACGATAATTCTGCTCCAGACGCACGATCTCGGTGTTCGGATAGTCGCGCTGGAAACTCTGGAGGTTCTCGACCCGCGCGCCGCGCCAGCCGTAGATCGACTGATCATCGTCGCCGACCAGGAACAGATTGTCGCGATCCCCCGCCAGCAGCCGCAGCCAGGCGTATTGGATGGCATTCGTATCCTGGAACTCGTCGACCAGGATGTGCGCGAACCGCTCGCGATAGTGATGCAGGATGTCCGCGCGCTCGCGCAGCAGCTCATGCGCGCGCAGCAGCAGCTCGGCGAAGTCGACACTGCCGGCCTTGTCGCAGGCCTGCTGATAGGTCCGGTAGATGCGCAGCATCTGCTCCTGGAAGAAATCCCCCGCCGCATCGATGTGCTGCGGTCGCCGGCCTTCGTCCTTCTGGCTATTGATGAAGCCCTGCGCCTGCCGCGGCGGCCAGCGTGCCTCATCCAGCTCCAGCGCCTTCAGGGTGCGCTTGACCAGCCGGAACTGATCGTCCGAATCCAGGATCTGGAACTGCTGCGGCAGCCCGGCATCCTGCCAGTGCGCGCGCAGGAAACGGTGCGCCAGCCCATGGAAGGTGCCGACCCACATGCCGCCGACCGGTTCGCCAAGCATCTCCTGGAGGCGGCCCTTCATCTCGCGCGCGGCCTTGTTGGTGAAGGTCACGGCCAGGATGCGCCAGGGCCGCACGTCTTGCACCTGCAAGAGCCAGGCGATGCGATGCACCAGCACGCGGGTCTTGCCGGAACCGGCGCCGGCCAGCACCAGACGATTGCCGGCATCGGCGGTGACGGCCTCGCGCTGGGCCGGGTTCAGGGGATCGAGAATATGAGAGACGTCATCCATCGCGCGATTGTAACCGCAGCCCCGGCAGTTTTCCGCAGCCAATCGCGGTGCATGGATCCAGACAGCGCGCGGGCGGCCGTTTGCCCGTTGGCGGCCTCGCCGATCGGCCGCATCCGCCCCTGACAGCAGGCGAATTGCCGTAGTATCCTGCCCCCGACAACAACACCCACTCACCACCGCTGCCGGACCCTGCCTGTGACCGAGCTCAAGAACGATACCTTCCTGCGCGCGCTGCTGCGCGAGCCCGTCGACTACACCCCGGTCTGGATGATGCGCCAGGCCGGCCGTTATCTGCCCGAGTACCGCGAAACCCGCGCCAAGGCCGGCAGCTTCATGGATCTATGCCGCGCCCCCGAACTGGCCTGCGAGGTCACCATCCAGCCGCTCGAGCGCTTTCCGCTCGATGCCGCGATCCTGTTCTCGGACATTTTGACCATCCCGGATGCCATGGGCCTGGGCCTCTCCTTCGCCGAGGGCGAGGGCCCGCAGTTCGCGCGCCCGGTGCGCACTGCCGCCGACATCGACGCCATCGCCGTGCCCGACCCCGAGGACGAGCTGCGCTACGTGATGGACGCGGTTGCACTGATCCGCAAGGAACTCGATGGTCGGGTGCCATTGATCGGCTTCTCCGGCGCGCCCTGGACCCTGGCCACCTACATGATCGAGGGCGCGAGTGCAAAAAACTTCGCCCACAGCAAGGCGCTGATGTTCGATCAGCCCAATCTGATGCACAAGCTGCTCGGCAAGGTCGCCGAGTCGGTCACCAGCTACCTCAACGCCCAGATCGCACGCGGCGCCCAGGCGGTGATGGTCTTCGACACCTGGGGCGGCGTGCTCGCTCCCTCCGACTTCCGCGAGTTTTCGCTGCGTTACATGGAACGCATCGTCGAGGGCCTCACCCGCGAGGCCGACGGCCGCCGCGTGCCGGTGGTGCTGTTCGCCAAGGGCGCCGGCCAGTGGCTCGACCGCATGGCCGAGACCGGCTGCGACGCGCTCGGCGTCGACTGGACCACCGATCTCGCCGATGCCCGCAAGCTGGTGCGCGACAAGGTCGCGCTGCAAGGCAATCTCGACCCTTGCATCCTCTACGCCTCGCCCGAGCGCATCGAGCGCGAGGTCGGCCGCGTGCTCGCCAGCTACGGGCGTGGCTCCGGCCACGTCTTCAACCTCGGCCATGGCATCCATCCGGACGTCAATCCGGATCATGCCGCCGCCATGGTCGCCGCCGTGCACGAGCAGAGCCGGCCGTATCATGCGGGTTGAGGCACCGCGATGGCCACATCGGCGTTGGCATCGCGCGCCTTGCGATGCTCTGTCTCTGCTCGATCAACTCTTCGGAACCCTGATCGTGCCAGAGAGGCAGTTCATCGCGAGGCCGTGATCGGCGACAAGTCCGAGGCGAGATCTACGAGCACCTGCAGCAGTATTGCGCGGATCTGGCCGAGCGCATGGCGGCGAACATGGAGGACGGCAAGCAACGCGCGGCCATCGGCTTCTACCTGTGCTTTTTGCGCTTACGCTTTGCCTCGTCGTTCCATGCCCTGCGCTGTTCGCTGGAGCGGCGCCTGATCAAGATCGAGCAGATCCTGACGCACAAGGCGCAGCGGCTCACCCTCGATGAGGAGGATCGCGAGGCGTTGGAGGAGCTGGACGAGGACGAAGGATTGGTCTTGAAGCATCGCAGCGAGAGCGATCTCACCTGGGAGCAGACCGCGGTCGAGGCGTTGCTGCAGCGCATCGGGCGCACCGACCGTATCGGTCAGCACCACCAGCGGATCCAGGTCTACAACTCCCTCTATCAGGACAGCGTGAAGAGGTGGTCCACTCAAGGCTGGTCGAGCGGTTTCACGAGGCCCTCACCGTGTCGGGTGAGTTGCAGTTCTCGCCGCTACCGATCCAGCCCGAGGATTTCGAGGACTTCGCGACGTCCAAGGACGAGCCGGGGCATATCGACGAGCAGGAACTCTTGCGCCGCGCCGACGCGCATGCGGCACAGATCCGAGAGCGCCAACGACTGACCGAATTGACATCAGCGACCCCAAAGGCGCGCGATATCGAGATCGATCGTGCAGTCAGCTAGCCTGATGGGACAGGATTCTCGCTGGAAATCACCGACCTTTCGATATTCACCTTCGACAAGCCGATATATCTTGGCCTTGGCTTGACTGGGATAGAGCAGCATGTAATAGCCGACCCCTTCCTCGCGGTAGAGCTGAAACTTGGTCTGCTCATCGCGACGGGCGGTTTTGGGAGAGACGACTTCCGCAATCAGCGCGGGCGTGCGAGTGATCCGATCGCCGTCAGGCTCGAAGCAGATGATGAGCACATCAGGCCGCGTTACCGTGTCGTCGGAGAACTCGACATCGATCTCGTGGAGGGCCTCGCAACGCGGACAATCATCGAGAGACGCATCCAATTCGCGCAGCAGACGCCGCGCCACGCGCTGGTGCTCAATGCCTGGCGAGGGCGCCATGGCGAGGGGAATGCCCTGGATCAGCTCCCAATCGCCCTCCCAGCGGCGATAATCATCGATTCGGTAGTGCTCGACGGGAGCGACAACGGGCATCGGCATCATCTCCGCATCCAGAGCGCGAACGGCGCCTATGACTGAATGATTGGACCCAGCACGATCGCCTGATGCCTGATCGGTTTAGGCCCTCCGCAGGGCGGCATCTACTCCACCGTCACCGATTTTGCCAGGTTGCGCGGCTGATCGACATCGGTGCCCTTGAGCACGGCGACGTGATAGGCCAAGAGTTGCAGCGGGATGGTAAACACCAGCGGGTCGATGAGATCGTCGGTCTCGGGCACGCGGATGATGGTCACGCTCGGGTCTGCCTGGAACGGCACCTGATCGTCGGCGAAGACGTAGAGCTGTCCGCCGCGCGCCCGGACCTCTTCGAGGTTGGATTTGAGCTTTTCGAGCAGGGCATTGTTGGGCGCGACCACGACCACCGGCATATCCTCGTCGATCAACGCCAGCGGGCCGTGCTTGAGTTCACCGGCCGGATAGGCCTCGGCATGGATGTAGGAGATCTCCTTGAGCTTGAGCGCGCCTTCCATCGCGATCGGATAGGCCTCGCCGCGACCAAGGAACAGGCAATGGTGTTTTTCGACGAACTGCTCGGCGAGCGCGGCCACCTCCTCATCGAGCGCCAGCACGCGCTCGAGCTGGACCGGCAATGAGCGCAATAGCTCGGCCTGGCGGGCGGCGTGAGCCTTGTCATCGCCGAGCCCGTCCTGAGCAGACGCCGCCGCCTGAGCGCTGCTGCCGGTTCGATGCAGGCGCGCCAGCGTCAGCGTCAATAACAGCAGCGCCACCAGCTGGGTGGTGAAGGCCTTGGTCGAGGCGACCCCGATCTCGGGCCCGGCGCGGGTCAACAGCACCAGGTCGGACTCCCGCACCAGGCTGCTTTCCGGCACATTGCAGATCGCCAGCGTGGTCGCATAGCCGCTCGCCTTGGCGATGCGCAACGCGGCCAGGGTGTCGGCGGTCTCGCCGGATTGCGAGAGGGTGACGAACAGGGAATCCTTCGGCACCACATGCTGGCGATAGCGGTACTCGCTGGCGACCTCGACGTTGCAAGGCAGGCCGACCAGCGCCTCGATCCAGTAGCGCGCGACCAAACCGGCGTGGAAACTGGTGCCGCAGGCGACGATGGTGACCGCCTGGGCGGCGGCGAAGATGCGTTCGGCATCGATGCCGAAGACCTCGGGCAGGACGCCCTCGCTACTCAGGCGGCCTTCCAGGGTGTCGGCCACGGCGCGCGGCTGCTCGAAGATCTCCTTCTGCATGAAATGGCGATACTGGCCGCGCTCGGCCGAGTCCGCGGCCACCGCGGACTCGCGCAGCGGGCGCTCGACCAGCTCGCCTTGGGCATTCCAGATGCTGAGCCGGTCGCGGCGCAGCTCGGCGACATCGCCTTCCTCAAGGAAGATGAAGCGGTTGGTGACCGGCAGCAACGCGAAGACGTCCGAGGCGATGAAGTATTCCTGAAAGCCAACGCCGATGACCAGCGGACTGCCTTGGCGCGCGGCGACCAGGCGATCCGGGTAATGGGTGTCGATGACGCCGAGCGCATAGGCGCCGTCCAGCCGCGCGATGGTGTGCCGCACCGCCTCGGCCAGCGCCTGGCCGGCCTCAAGCGCATCATGGATCGCATGCACCACCACCTCGGTATCGGTCTGCGAGCTGAACACATGGCCGGCGGCCATCTGCTCGCGCCGCAGGGATTCGTGGTTCTCGATGATGCCGTTGTGCACCAGTGCGCAGCGCTGGCGCGCCATGTGCGGATGGGCGTTCTGGGTGGAGGGCTCGCCGTGGGTGGCCCAGCGCGTGTGGGCGATGCCCAGGGTGCCCGCGAGCGGTTGCTCAGCGAGCGCGGCGTCGAGCTGCGCGACCTTTCCCAGGGTGCGCAAGCGCCCGATCTTGCCGTCCGCGTCGAGCACCGCCAATCCGGCCGAATCATAACCGCGATACTCGAGCCGCCGCAGCCCTTCGAGCAGGATCGGCGAGACGGGACGATGGGCGATGGCGCCAACGATGCCACACATGATCAGAGGTCCTCGCGAGGTGGTCGATGTGCCGATGCTAACCGATCGGACTCGCGCTCGCCGCCCCGATGCCGCGCGATGGGCCCGAGGCGAGGTCCGTCAATCGCCTGAGCGTCGCTCGCCCTGGCTATGGGGTTTGGCGTCGAGCGGGCGGCGATCAGGTCGAGCGGCTAGCCCTCGCCCTTTTTCGGCCGCTGCCAACCCGGGATAGTCGTCTGCGGCGCGCGCGTCAGCGTCAATTGATCGGCGGGCGCGGCACGACTGATGACCGAGCCCGCCCCAATGGTGGCGCCGGCGCCAACGCTCACCGGCGCGACCAAGGCCGTATTGGAGCCGATAAAGGCGCCGTCACCGATCACGGTGAGGTGCTTGTTGGCACCATCGTAATTGCAGGTAATGGTGCCCGCGCCGACGTTGACCCCAGCGCCGATCTCGGCATCGCCCACATAGCTCAGGTGATTGACCTTGCTGCCGACATCGATGCGCGACTTCTTGACCTCGACGAAGTTGCCGATGTGGCAATCGGCACCGATCTCGGCCTCGGGTCGGAGTCGGGCAAAGGGACCGATCCGGGCGCCGGCCCCGACCGTTGCCCCCTCGATGATCGAATGCGCCAACACCTCGACGCCAGGGCCGATGGTGCAATCCTTGAGCAGGCAATGGGGGCCGATGCGGGTGTTGGCGCCGATGCGGACCCGCCCCTCGCAGACCAGGTTCACGTCCAGCACCACGTCCTGATCGCAGATCAGCGAACCGCGCACATCGAGCCG
>NZ_JBKHDN010000009.1:0-26634 GCF_046541315.1 Halochromatium sp.
AAGGCCCGGAAATGGAGACAGACCCGAAACCCGTGCAGCCAAACGCTGCATCGGCCAGCCCCCAAGGCACGGAGACGGAGACCAAGCCCAGTCACAGTCAGCCGAGTAGCGCCCCTCCGGCCAGTCGCGAGAGCGCGGAGACGACGCCGCGGAACGACGCCGCGGACACCTCCGAGGCAGGCGATCCACAGGGTCCACCAAGGTAGCGTCTTCGATTTGAGCGCCCGCTGGGTTAAGATGAATAGCTGCTCATCGCCGCGCCCCGATCCGTTCCATGCCGAGGCCGATTTCGCCTGCCATGCTTGAGTGCTTCCTGATCTCGACCAAGCGCTTCATCGGTCTCGTTGCGGCGGGCCTGAGCTGCGCGCCCGATGGCCAGGCGCCGCTGCGCCCGCGGCGCGTGCTGGTGATGCTCGGCTTCTTGCCGCTGTTCGCGTTCGGCCAGGCGCTGCATTGGCTCGGCTTCCTGCTCGACGATCTCTTCTTTCGCGGCTGGCGGCGGGTGTCGGTCGAGGCGCCGCTGTTCGTGCTCGGCGTGCCGCGCAGCGGCACCACGCGCCTGCATCAGGTGCTGGCGCAGGACCAGCAGTTCACCACCTTCCGCACCTGGGAATGTCTGTTCGCCCCGTCGGTGACGCAGCGCCGGTTCTTCCTCGCCCTGGCGCGGTTGGATCGGGCGCTTGGCGCCCCGCTCGCACGCCTGCTGCGGCGCCTCGAGCGCCGCGCCTTCGCCGGACTCGACGAGGTCCATCCGATGGGGCTGACGACACCGGAGGAAGACTATTTCGCGTTGATGCCGGTGCTCTCCTGTTTCATCCTCGCGCTGCCCTTCCCCGGTTTCGAGCACATCTGGCGCGTCGGGCGCTTCGATGCCGATCTCGACCCGGCCGAGCGCAAACGCCTGCTCGATTTCTACGAGAGCTGCCTCAAGCGCCATCTCTATGTGCATGGTCCCGGCAAACGGCTGCTCTCGAAGAACGCCGCCTTCGCGCCCTGGGCGCTCAGCCTCGCCGAGCGTTTTCCGGATGCCCGCTTCCTCGTCAGCCTGCGCGACCCGCTCGAGACGGTGCCCTCGCAGTTGAGTTCGATCGGCGCCGGCCTGGCGTTCTTCGGCGTGCCCGCCGACAGCCAACCGGTGCGCCAGCGCCTGACCGCGCAGCTGGCGTTCTACTACGAGAACCTGGATCGGCTGCGCGAACGCTTGCCGGAGGATCGGCACGCCGCGCTCGGCATGCAGGCGTTGCGCGGCCAGCTCGGGCAAACGCTCACCGCTGTCTATCGGCGCTTTGGACTCGCCCTATCAGACGATTTTGCGCTCGTGCTCGCGCGCGAGGATGGCCAGGCGCGACGCTATCGAAGCACGCACCGGTATAGCCTCGAGCAGTTTGGCCTGACGCCGGTCGCTCTCGCCGAGCGTTTCGCGGCGGCCTATCGGCATCCGGTGCTTGCGGCGCCCGCGCACACCGCCGCACTCGAGCCTCGGGGCCTCTCATGCTGAACTCCTCTCCGCCGCCGGTCTCGGTGTCCCCGGCCCCGCTCGATCAGGCGCCTGCCATCGATGCGCGGGGGCTGCGCGTGGCGATCATTTCCGACGCGGCCCCCGAGCGCAACGGCGTCGGCACCTACTATCGCGATCTCGCCGAGCACCTGAAGGCGATCGGCGCCCAGGTGGAATTGATCTCGCCCCGCTATCGCGCGAGCAAATGGCACGGCGGCCTGGCGCTGCCGATGCCCGGCGATCCGACCCAACGTTTCCTGATCCCGCGTCCGGGACTGATCGGGCGCCGGCTGGCGCGTCTGAATCCGAATGCCATCATCATCCCGACGCCTGGTCCCTATGCCATGCTCGGCTTGCTGTTCGCGCGCCGCTTCGAGGCCCGGCTCGTGGTCGGCTTCCATACCCATTTCGAGCGCCTGGCGGCACTGAACAACCACTGGCGCCTGTTCGGCATCCTCGCCCAGACCTATCTCAACCGCTGCCATCGCGCCCTGTTTAGGGCCAGCCATCTGGTGTTGGCGAACTCCGATGAGATGCTCGAGGTCGCCCGCGCCATCGGCGCGACCAACGTCGGGCTCATGGGCACGCCGATCCCGAAGCGCTTCCTCGATGAACCGGTGAGTCCGTTGCGAGCACGCATCGAGCGCGTCCTCTTCGCCGGCCGCCTGGCCCCGGAGAAGAATCTCGGCGCCGTCATCGAGGCCGCCGAGGCGATGCCGCAGCTGCGATTCCAGATCGCCGGCGATGGGCCGCTGCGGGACTGGGTCGAGCAAGAGGCCGCGCGGCTGCCGAATCTCGACTATGTCGGCTGGGTCCGACGCCAGCAGATCCTGCCGTTGATCGATCGCACCGACCTGCTGGTGCTGCCATCGACCATCGAATCCTTCGGCACCATCGCCCTCGAGGCCTTGGCGCGCGGACGGTTGGTGGTGGTCTCGTCGCAGTGCGGCATCCTGAGCTGGGATCTGCTCAATCGCGCGCTGTTCCAGATGCGCGAGGACGAAACGTTGGCCACGGTGCTCGAACGCGTCTGCGCGCTGGACCGCAGCATGCTCGAGCGCAAGGCGGTGCTCGGCCGCGCGGCCGCGCGCGAGATCAACGAGCGCAATCTGCTCCACTGGCTCTCGGTGCTGCGCGATCAAGAGCCGCAGGGGCTGGAACAGTATGAAGAGCGCTGAGCGGCGACCAAGCCAAGCGCGCGTCTCCTGTTGCCCAGCGGAGTCGGTTGGAGCCGCATGAACACCGCTGAAACCCCGTTGCCGGAGGCCTCTCCGCCGCCGCAAGCGCTGATCTCGGTCCACGATCTGATGCCAGAGACGCTACCGATGGTGCAACGCACCCTGAAGCGGCTTGAGCGGCATCGACGCGCGCCGGTCACCCTGCTCGTGGTGCCCGGTCGCGACTGGGACCGGCCCGCGCTGGCAACCCTGCGCAGTCTGGAGCGCGCTGGCTATCCGCTCGCCGGGCATGGCTGGCAACATCGGGCCGAGCGGTTTGGCAGCCTCTATCATCGGCTCCACGGCCTGTTCCTGTCGCGTCGCGTCGCCGAGCATCTGGCGCTCGACGAGGCGGGCATCATCGCACTGATCCAGCGCTGCCATGCCTGGTTCGGCGATCATGGGCTGGAGCCGCCGGCGCTCTATGTGCCACCGGCCTGGGCCATGGGTGCGATCGCGCGCGCGCGTTTGCGCGAGGCCTGTCCGTTTCCGCTCTACGAACGTTTCGATGGGGTCATCGATGCCGCCGCCGAGCGCGTGCGGCCCCTGCCCCTGCTCGGCTACGAGGCCGACCAGGCGCTGCGGGCGCCGATCCTACGCGGCTGGAATCGCTGGAATTGGCGGCGCGCCCAACGTCAGGGACTGCCGATCCGCATCGGCATCCATCCGCGCGACATCGAACTCGCCCTCGCCGCGGATCTCGAACGCGACCTCGCGCGCCCGATCGAACCCATCGCTTACGACACCCTGCGCCGAGCGTCCGCAACCACGCGGACCTAGCGAGGCCCGGCTCGAAGGCGGGCGTCAGTGTCCGGCAATCATCGGGAAGGAGAGGATGGACCGCGATCAAGCAGCGCGGAGATGTTCGCGGCGGATCGCGTCGAGTAGCCCGCGCGCGGCGGCATCGACCATATCGAACACGGCCTCGAAGCCATTCGAGCCCCCATAGTAAGGATCCGGCACCTCACGCTGTTCGAGCTGGGGCGCATAGTCCATGAACAGCCGCAACCGTTCCTCGAAGCCCGGCGGGCAGAGCGCCGAGAGCGCCCGATGGTTCGCCTCGTCCATCGCCAGGACATAGTCGAAGCGCTCGAAATCCTCGGCAATGGCCCGCCGCGCGCGCTGCCGCGAGAGATCGATCCCACGTCGCTGAGCCGTCTCCCGTGCGCGCGGGTCCGGCGGCTCGCCGACGTGGTAGGCATGGGTGCCAGCGGAGTCGATCTCGATCAGGTGCGAGAGGCCCTCCTCGATCACCAGCTTGGTGAACACCCCTTGCGCCGTGGGCGAGCGGCAGATGTTGCCCATGCAGACGAATAAGACGCGAATTTTCTTCATCAAAACAACCTTCTAACGATCAGTGAGGAGCGCGAAGACGGAGACCGGGACCGGCTCTGATCGACACGCCGTGAGCGATCAGGCCCGCCTCACCTTGGATCATTACGCCGTCCATCTGGCCGATCAGGTTTTCATTGTTCCACGCCGGCCATGTTGGGGCGCGGTGAAACCGATTCACGGGGAGACGCATCGATCGGGTCTTCAGCGGGGCTGACGCGATCGGCGTCATCCGGCGTCGCAAAACGCACTAAACGAGTGCAAGAAGACGACGCCGAGAGGCGATCCCGGTTCACTCGAACCCCTTCGATTCCTTCAGTCTTCATCGGGTTGAGCGCCGCCGCTCCTCGCGCGAGCGCCTGAGAGCGGTGAATCGATGTGGGCGACGCGCAAAGACAGAAAGTTGGCATTTATCCTGCTTAAATCAAACCGAGGCGGAAATCTCCTTCTCTGCCCTTTCCGTCCTCTGACCTCCTCAGTGGTGAATTGCCCCGCATCCTTGCGGGGCATTTTTTTGTCGTGCACACAGCCCCATATCGGCAGCTTCAATAGTCAGGATTGAGGTTCGACACTGCCGATGACCGACAATGCCTTCACCCAACGCCTGCGCGCACTGATCGGCCGCAATTGCTGCTACTTCGGGCGCGATTGCCGCATCGTCGAGATCCTCCCGGAGACCGACCGCGATCAGGGCCACTTGGTGCTCGAGGCCTTTGATCAGCTACCGCCGATCCAGACCGACCAGTTCGGCCAAGCGGTGTTCCGCGCCAACGAGCACATCGAGGTTCCGATCCACGGCGCTCAGGGTGATTTCTCCGACGAACTGGTGCATCTGCTCGACAGTCTGGACGCCAGCCACTGCCGCACGCGCTGAACATCGTCCGGGGTGTCGACGCCGGGCCCTGGCGGCTCCACGGCCAGCGAGACATGGATGCGCTCGCCCCGCCAGAGCACGCGCAGTTGTTCCAGCGATTCGGCCTGTTCGAGCGGCGCCGCGGGCCAGCCGACATAGCGCGCGAGAAATCCCGCGCGATAGGCATAGAGACCGATATGACGCAGGAAAGGCACGCCCTCGGGCAGCCGGCCGCGATCCCGCGCGAAGGCATCGCGAGGCCAGGGCACCGGCGCCCGGGTGAAATAGAGCGCATAGCCCTGGCCATCGGTCACCACCTTGACCACATGCGGATCGAATAGCGTCGCCGCCTCCTCGATGCGGCTGGCCAGGGTCGCGAGGCCCGCCTCCGCGTGCTCGGCCAAGCCGCGCGCGACCTGATCGATCAGCGTCGGCGCGATCCCCGGCTCGTCGCCTTGTAGGTTGACGATGGTCGCCTCCGGCTCCCAGCCGCGCCGCTCGGCGACCTCGGCGAGGCGCTCCGAGCCGCTGCGGTGATCGGTGCGCGTCATCATCACCTCGGCGCCGAACCCGGCGCAGACCTCCGCGATCCGCACATCGTCGGTCGCGATCAGCACCTCGGCCGCCGCGCTGGCGCAGGCGCGTTCCCAGACCCAGCCGATCAGCGGGCGTCCGTCGATCTCGAGCAATGGCTTGCCCGGCAGGCGGGTGGCGCCATAGCGGGCCGGGATCACCACGCGAAAGGGTGGTGGCTGTGGGTCTTTTTCAATCATCAGCGCCTCCGGGTGAATCCCCGTCTTGCATCAGTGCATGGTCATTGGCCACGATCGCCCAAAGCGGCATCATCGATGATGCTGAAGGGCCGCCTCCAGCGCCTCGACGAAGGCCGCTTCAGGAACCGCGGTCACCGGCACCGACCAATGCTCGCTCCCCGCGAACGCGCGGCATTTCACCGCGTCCTTCTCGGTCATCAGCACCGGCCCTGGGGGCCAGTCTTGGAGATCGGCGGCGGTGAAGCGATGATGATCCGGATAGGGCCGTGGCTCGATGTCGAGTCCATACTGGCGCAACATGGCAAAGAAGCGTTGCGGATGTCCGATGCCGGCGACGGTGGTCACCGGCCGCCCGGCAAAGCCTGCCAACGCACGCTGGCGGGTGGGATCGCGCAGATTCACCGCTGGCCCCGGTTGCAACTGCATCGCGAACCCATCGGCGCCGGAGTGCCCGTTATGGATCACCAGATCCACATCCTGCCGCCGGGACACCGGCTCGCGCAGCGGTCCCGCCGGCAGACAGCGGCCATTGCCGAAGCCGCGCCGCCCGTCCACCACCAGGATCTCGAATCGGCGCCGCAGGCGGTGATGTTGCAAGCCGTCGTCGCTGACCACCCAATCGCAGCCGCACTCCTCGACCAAGGCGCGTGCCGCGGCTACCCGGTCGCGCCCGACCATCACCGGACAGCGCGTCCGCTGCGCCAGCAGGACCGCCTCGTCGCCATAGCGGTGCGGATCGGCATCGACCGGCACCCGACGCGGTTGCTCCGCGCGCTGCCGGCGGCCGGCATCCTGCGTCCGCCGAGCGCCGGCATCCGGCGTCGCTTCGCCCCAGCGCTGGCGGCCAGCATCCCGCGTGCCTGCGCCCCGCCGCGCGCGATAACCGCGCAGCAGGATCCCGGGGCGATGACCGCGCGCGCGCAGGTGCTCCGCCAGCCAGAGCACGAGCGGCGTCTTGCCGGTGCCGCCGACCGTCAGATTGCCGACCACGATCACCGGCACGGACACCGCATGGGACGCCAGCCAGCCGCGCGCATAGGCCCAGCGCCGCAAGCGCGCGATGGCGCAATACAGCCCGCCGAGCGGCGCCAACAGGATGCCGAGCCAATGCCCTTGATACCAGACCTGTTCCGGCAGTCGTTGCAGCGTCGAGACGAGACGACGCGCACAGGCCCTCGCGGTCACGCTTGCCCTCGCCTGCACCAAGTCCCGCAAGTCGGCCAGGCCTCCAGGTCGCCGCGCGCGATGGTCGGCATCCGGGTTAGCGAGCCGCACGCCCGGCCTCCTGCGCGAACGGCATCCGATACAGGCGCGCATAGTCGCCACCGGCCTCCATCAGCTCGGCGTGCGTGCCCCGCTCGACGATGCGCCCGGCGTCCAGCACCAGGATCTCGTCGACATGCTCGATGGTCGATAAGCGGTGCGCGATCACCAGCGTCGTGCGCTGCCGCATCAGTTCCGCCAGGGCCGCTTGGATGTGGCGCTCGGCTTCGGTATCCAGCGCCGAGGTCGCCTCGTCCAGCACCAGGATCGGCGCATCCTTGAGCATCGCGCGAGCGATCGCGACGCGCTGCCGCTGCCCCCCCGAGAGCAGCACCCCGCGAGCGCCGACCAGGGTGTCCAGTCCTTGCGGCAAGGCGTCGATGAACGCGCTCGCGTGCGCTGCCTCGGCGACGCGCTCAATCTCGGCGCGGCTCGCCCCGCCCTGCTGACCATAGGCGATGTTATTGGCCAGGGTATCGTTGAACAGCATCACGTCCTGGGTCACCAGCGAGATCTGGGCGCGCAAGCTGGCCAGGGTCAGCGCGCGAATATCGATGCCATCGATCAGCACCTGTCCCTGGGTGGGCTCATAGAACCGCGGCAGCAGGCTGGCGATGGTCGACTTGCCGCTGCCCGAGCGCCCGACCAGGGCGACGCTGCGCCCAGGCTCGATGACCAGATTCAGATCCCGCAGCACCGGGCCCTTGCTCGGGTCATAGGCATGGGTCACATCGCGGTATTCGACCCGCCCGGCGGCGCGCGTCAGCACCCGTTCACCGCTCTCGGTCTCGGTCTCGCTATCGATCAGCTCGAACAGGCTCTCGGCGGCGACGATGCCGCGCTGCAGATGCGAGTTCACCGCCGTCAATCGTTTCACCGGCGGCAGCAACAGGCCCATGGCGACGATGAACGACATGAAGGTGCCGACCGTGATGTTCTCGCGCAACCCTTGCAGGGTCGAGAGATAGACGATGACGCCGATGGCGATGGCGGCGATCAACTGCACCAAGGGCACGCTGATCGAATCGGTGGCGATGATCTTCATCTGCAAGGAACGGGTCTTCTCGTTCACGGCGGTGAAACGACGGGTCTCGTAGTCCTCGCCGCCGAACGCCTTGACCACCCGATGCGCCTCGATCACCTCTTGGACGAGCTGCGAGAGCGAACCCATGCGCTCCTGCACCCGTTTGCCATAGTGGCGAAAACGCTTGGTCGCGTACTTGATGGCCATCGCCATCGCCGGCGCGACCAGCAGGAAGATGGCCGCCAGCGCGGCGTCGATATAGAGCATGTAGAGGATCAACGCCAGCGCCGTGAAGCCATCGCGCACCAACGTCGTCAAGGCCGAGGTGGACGCATTGGCGACGTTCTCGACGTTGTAGGTGAACTTGGCAATGAGTTGACCGGAGCCATGCTGATCGTAATAGCGCGCCGGCGCGCGCAGCAGATGGTCGAACATCTGCTGGCGCAGATCGGCGACCACGCGCCGCCCCACCCATTTCAGGCAATAGGTATTGACGAAGCCAGCGAGGCCGCGCACCAGGAAGATGCCGACAAGCACGAACGGCATCAGACGCACCACCTTCGGATCGCGCTCGACGAAACTGCCATCGAGCAGCGGCTTGATCATCGCCGCGAACAAAGGCTCGGTAAGCCCGAACACCAGCATGCCGCCGATCGCGATCGCGAACATCTTCCTGTACGGCAGCACATAGCCAAGCAGACGCCGATAGATCAGGCGCGCCGGGGACTCGACCGGCAGACCGAGGACGGCGCCGAGATCGGGCGTCGAGATCATCGGGCGGACTCCGGGGCTGAGTCGGCCGGTGTTGAGCGGGCCGGGATCGAGTCGGGCCGGGTCGAATGGACGGGGTTTCGACTGGCGGCAAAGGCCACCTGCGTCAGCCCGAGCTGGCCGGCCGCGTCGAGCACGCGCATCACCGCCTGATGCGGGGTGCGCGCATCGGCCTTGATCGCCAGCGGCCGCTCGCGCGCGTCACCAAGCGCGTCACGCAAGGCCTGTTGCAGCGTCTCGACATCGGCGTCGGCCAGCGCCCGGCGGTTGACATAGAAGCGCCCGGCGCGGTCGATCATCACCTCGATCAACGCGCTCTCCTCGGCCGGCAGCGCCTCGGCATCGGCCTCGGGGAGTTGCAAACGCAGCCGTCCCTCGTCGCGGAAGCTGGTCGTGACCATGAAGAAGATCAGCAGCAGGAAGACGACGTCGATCAAGGGCGTCAGATTGATCTCGGGGATCTCGCGGCGATGTGGGCGCAGGTTCACTGCGTCTCACCATCGGCGGCCTCGCGCTCGCCCTGCATCACCTCGATCAGCCACAGCGCCTGCTCCTCCATGCCGACCACCAGCTTGTCGACGCGACTGATGAAATAGCGATGGAACATCAGCGCCGGGATCGCCACCGAGAGCCCGGCGGCGGTGGTGATCAAGGCCTGCGAGATGCCGCCGGCGAGCACGCCGGGATCACCGACGCCAACATCCATGATGACGCCGAACACATCGATCATCCCGATCACGGTGCCCAGCAGACCGAGCAACGGGGTCACTGCGGCGATGGTGCCGAGCGTGCTCAGATAGCGCTCCATCGCGGAGACCACATGGCGGCCGGTATCCTGGATCGCCTCCTTCATCACCTCGCGCGCGTGGAAGCGGTTGACCAGTCCGGCGGCGAGCATGCGTCCGAGCGCCGAGCCCTGGCGGATCGCCTCGATGCGTTCAGCGTCGAGTTGCTGGCGCTGCTGCCATTGCCAGATCTGGGTCACCAAGCCATCCGGCATGATCCGCCGGCGGCGCAAGGCCCAGAACCGCTCGATGACGATCGCCATCGCGGCCACCGAGCACAGCAGGATCGGCACCATCAGCCAGCCACCGGCCTTCATCAGTTCGAGCACTCGGGTTTGCCTCGCCACGCGCATGCATCTAGGAGATCGGGCCGGTCATCATAACGCACTGCAACATCATCCGGCCGACTCCGCTGCGGGATCGCCGGCGCCGGACGATGCCGCCACAGCTGATCCGCCTGCTCGCGATAGGGGCGCTCCAGGCGCAGCCCGGTCAGCGGATCGACCCATAGCTCAATGGCGCCCGCGCTCACCGTGTCCAGGCTGGCGGCGCCCGCGGCAATCACGCGCTCGCGCACGGACCGGGCCGGAAAACCGTAGCGGTTCTTCCAGCCCATGCTGAAGAGCACCAGGCGCGGCGACACCCGGGCCAGAAACGGCCCCGTGGTCGAACTCGCGCTGCCATGATGGGCCGCGATCAGTACCTCGGAGGCCAAGGCCTCGCCCTCGCGTTGCAATAACTGCCGTTCGACCTCGGCCTCTGCGTCGCCGGGCCAGAGCAGCCTGGTCTCGCCCACCGAGACCCGCAGCACGCACGAGCGATTGTTGCCGCTCCCGGCTGGATCCACGGGGTGCAGGATCGCAAAGTCGACGCCATCCCAATGCCAGCGCTGGCGGCGTCGACAGGGCTCCACGGGCACCTCGACCGCGACTCCGCCTGGCTTGCGTTCGAGCCCATTCCCATCGTCGGCCCCGGTTTCGACGCTGGTTTCGGCCCCGCCCCCGAGGTTTGGCTCGGACCCGAGCTCCGCCCTGATCTCATCCGGCTCGCCACTGAGGATACGCCGCGTCTTCACCGCGGCCAGCAATCCTTGCAGACCGCCGGCATGGTCCAGATCCGCGTGCGAGATGATCAGCAGATCGATGCTGTCGATGCCCCGATGGCGCAGGTAAGGCGCGACCACGGCCTCGCCGGTATTGAAGCCACTGGGAAAGCCGGGGCCGGTATCGTAGACCAACGTATGGCGATGGGTGCGCAGCACGCCGGCGAGCCCTTGGCCGACATCCAACAGCGTCACCTGCAGCTCACCGGGCGCGGGCGCGGACGGACGCACCAGCCCCAGCGGCAGCAGCAACAGGATCCCGAGCCAGCGTCCAGGAACACCGCGCGGCGCCAGCAATAACAGCGTGCCCAGACCGGCCAGCAGCCAGACCCAACCCGGCCGCCCACCGAGGATGAGCGTGGCCCACGGCAGATCCGCCGCCCAGGCCAGCAGCGCATAGCCTTGCGTCAGCAGCCCGTCGACGGCGAGCAGCGGCCAGTCCCAGTCGCTGAGCAAGAACGCCAGGGTCGCCAGCAGGATGACCGGCAGCAACAGCCCGAACAACGGCACCGCGAGCAGATTCACCAGCGGCGCGATCAGCGAGGCCTGGCCGAAGAAGGCGATCAGCAACGGCAGCAATCCCAGCCCGACCGCCCATTGCGCCGCGCCCCAGCGTGCGATCCAGCCCGGCGGTCCGAGCCGCCCGCGCAGCGCATAGAGCAACACGGCGACGGCGCCGAACGAGAGCCAAAAGCCGTAGTCCAGCACGGCCGCCGGATCGACCAGGAGCACCGCCGCCAGCGCCAGCAACAACGCACTCGCCGCGCGCAGGGTGCGGCCCATGAGCACCGCGATCAACACCACCGCCAGCATCACCAAGGCGCGCTGGGTGGAGATCGCAAAGCCCGCCAACGCCGCATAGCCGAAGGCCGCCGCGAGCGCCGCCAGCGCGCCGGCACGCGGCGCCGCGAGCCGCAACGCGAGGCCCGGAAACAAGGCCCAAGCGCGCCGTATCAACACCAACAGCGCGCCCGCGACCAAGCCGACGTGCAATCCCGAGATCGCGATCAGATGCGCGGTGCCGGTGCGCGAGAAGACCTGCCAGTCCGCCGGCGCCAGCGCGCTGCGATCGCCGATCACCAACGCCGGCACCAAGGCCGCGCCAACGCCCGCGGGCAAGGCCTGGCGCAGGCGCTCACGCAGATGTTGTCGCCAACGATGCAGCCAGTAGCGGCCCGCGCCGGCCTCCAACCGTTGCGGCGGCGGCTCGGCACGCACATAGCCGGTGGCCTTGATCCGCTGCCGGAACAGCCAACGCTCGTAGTCGAAACCGCCGGGATTGGCGAAGCCATGCGGCAACTTCAGGCGCACCGTGAAACGCCAACGCTCGCCCGCCATCAGCGCCGGCGCGCCCCGATACCAGGACAGGCGCACGCGACCGCTGAAGTCGATCGCTTCGCCGGCATGGCTCAGGCGCTCGACCGCGAACACGAAGCGCGCGCGTTCGCGGGTGACATCCGGCAATGCGGCGATGCGCCCGACGACGGTCACATCCTGCTGCACCAGCGCCTCCGGAAAGGGCGCGCACAGCAGCGAGCAGACCCAGAGATGCGACCAACACAGCCCCAGCGCCACCGCCGTCAACGGCCAGCCGAGCCAGCGGCGCCAGCGCCCGCTGAGCGCGAGCAGCAACGACGCCAGCATCGCCAGCCCCAGGATCGCCAGCCAGGGCACCGGATCGGTAGCGAGGAAATACCCCCCGGCGCCGCCCGCGAAGCCAAGGCCGAGCAGCGCCAGCCCCGGGCCTGGTTCCGATCCTGGACCCGAGCCCCGCGCGTGCACCTGAGCCAGCGCCGGCGCGCCTCAGGCCGCGACCAAGCGCCCTTCGTCCAACCGCCAGACCTGATCGGCGCGTCCCGCCAGCGCCGGATCATGGGTGACGACGACGATGCTGGTGCCGATCTCAGCGTTCAGCTCCAGCATCAGGTCGTAGACGGATTCAGCGGTCTGTCGGTCGAGGTTGCCGGTCGGTTCGTCGGCGAGCACGCAGGCCGGGCGCGTCACCAAGGCCCGCGCGATCGCCGCGCGCTGACGCTCGCCACCGGAGAGTTCGGAGGGCTTGTGCGCCTCGCGATGACCCAGCCCGACGCGCCCGAGCATCGTCGCTGCGGTGTCTCTGGCCGCTGCCGGCGCGCCACCCCGGATCAGCAACGGCATGGCGACGTTCTCCAGCGCGGTGAACTCGGGCAGCAGATGATGAAACTGATAGACGAAGCCGAGCTGGCGATTGCGCAACTCGCCGCGCGCGCGCTCCGAGAGCGCCATCGCCGCCCGCCCGGACCAGAACACCTGGCCGGTGGTCGGCTGTTCGAGGCCGCCGAGGCAATGCAGCAAGGTGCTCTTGCCGGAACCCGAGGCGCCGATGATGGCCATGCGCAGACCGGCCGGCACCCGCAGGTCGACGCCGCGCAGCACCTCGACATCGAGCGGCCCTTGACGAAAGCGTTTACCGACACCGCGCGCTTCCAGCACCGGCACGCTGGCCGGCTCGGTCGCCGCCGCGCCGACCGGTTCGCCAGTCGACGCGGCAACCGGCTCGCTGACCGGCTCAGGACGCCTCGACTCACTCATAGCGCAGCGCCTCCGCCGGGTCGGTGCGCGCCGCGCGCCAAGCCGGATACAGGGTCGCCAGCACCGTCATCGAGAAGGCGCCGAGCGCGATGCGGATCACATCCTGCGCATGCACATCCGAGGGCAGGACGCTGATGTAATAGATGCCGGGATCGAGGAAATGGACATCGAACAGCGACTCGATCGAGGCGACGATGGCCTCGACGTTCCAGCCCAGCAGCACGCCGCCGATCACCCCAAGCAAGGTGCCGAAGACGCCGATCGCGGTGCCCTGCACCATGAAGATCGCCATGATGCGCCCCGGCGAGGCACCGAGGGTGCGCAGCACGGCGATATCGGCACGCTTGTCGGTGACCACCATCACCAGCGTCGAGACGATATTGAAGGCGGCCACGGCGACGATCAGGAACAGGATGATCGACATCATCCGCTTCTCGGTGCGCAGCGCGGCGAAGAAGTTGCGATGGACCTGCGTCCAGTCGGAGACGCGATAGCGGCCATCGAGCCCATACTGGATCTCGCGCGCGATCATCGGCGCCTGCCACATGTCGGTCAGCTTCAACCGCACGCCCTCGGCGGCATCGCCGAGACGCATCAAGCGCGCCGCGTCCTCCATGTGCATGAAGCCGGCGCCGCGATCGTAATCGGACATGCCGACCTCGAACAGGCCGATGACGGTAAAGCCCTTCAAGCGCGGCATCACCCCGACCGGGGTCGCGTTCAACCGCGGCGTCACCACCGTGACCGTGTCGCCAAGCCCGACCCCGAGCGCCGCCGCCAGCTCGCGGCCGAGCACGATGTTGAACGACCCCGGCGTCAGATCGTCGACCGAGCCGGCGATCATGTCTTGTCGCAGATCCGACACCGCATCCTCCTGGATCGGCAGGATGCCGCGCAGCAGCGCCGCCTGGGTGTTGCCGGCATACATCAGCATCGACTCGATCTCGACGAAGGGCGCGGCGCCGACCACCTCCGGGTGCTGATCCAGCGTCTCGATCAGTCCCTGCCAGTCGCTGATCCCGCGCGGATCGGACAGCGTCGCATGCGAGGCCATGCCGAGGATGCGCTCCTGGATCTCCTTGTGGAACCCGTTCATCACCGAGAGCACGACGATCAGCGCCACGATCCCGAGCATGATCCCGAGCATCGAGATCAGCGAGATGAAGGAGATGAAGTGATTGCGCCGGCGCGCGCGGGTGTAGCGCAGGCCGACGAACAATGAGAAGGGGCGAAACATGGGCGCGCATTAGAGCAGAAAGCGGCCGTGCAGCATAGCAGGGATCCAGGCCTGGAAACCGCGCCGGCGAGAGATCAACGCAGATCCAGCGCGGTCTCTGGTCACCCGCGACGAGCCGGATCGGGGGGCACGGCGGCCAAGCCGATCCAGGCGAGGCGGTCAAAAAGTGGCAAAGGGTTTGCTTTAGACTGTGTCCATCCGTGACCCATCGCCGCCTGCTGTACCCAGGGTTTCTCCTATGTTGATCCCGAACCGCAAGACCAAGATCGTCGCCACCATCGGTCCCGCTTCCGACCAGCCCGAGATGTTGCGCGCGCTGATTCGCGCCGGACTCGATGTCGCCCGCCTCAATTTCTCTCACGGCAACCCGGCCTATCACGCCGGCCTCATCGAGGCCATCCGCGCGGCGGCGCGCGAGGTCGGCCGCCGGGTCGCGATCATGGGCGACCTCCCCGGCCCGAAGATGCGCATCGGCGATCTCGACGCGGAGCCGATCGAGCTGGTGCGCGACCAACGCTTCACGCTCACCATCGAGCCTGGCATCGGCCAGGCCGATCGTGTCAGCGTCACCTTCGCCGGCCTGCCGGCGGCGGTGAAGCCCGGCGATCGGCTGTTCCTGAACGATGGCTTCATCCTCCTCAAGGCGGTCGAGGTCACCGAGACCGATGTGGTCTGCAATGTGCGCGCGGGTGGTGAACTCAGCTCGCGCAAGGGCCTGAACCTGCCGGGCATCGACCTCGGCATCTCGGCCTTCACCGAGGACGATCACCTCTGGCTGCATTTCGCCGCCGAACATCGTCTCGACGCGGTGAGTCAATCCTTCGTCGCCAGCGCCGCCGACCTCGGCGCGGTGCGCGAGGCCGCCCGAGCCCTCGACTATGATCCCTTCGTCATCGCCAAGATCGAGCGCGCCTCGGCCCTGGAGAATCTCGAGAGCATCCTCGATGCCGCCGATGGCATCATGGTCGCGCGCGGCGATCTCGGCGTCGAGATCCCGATCGAGACCATCGCCGTCGCCCAACGCCGCATCACCGAGCAGGCCAACCTGCGCGGCAAGCCGGTGATCACCGCCACGCAGATGCTCGAATCCATGGTCAAATTGCGCCGCCCGACCCGCGCCGAGGCCACCGATGTCGCCAACGCCATCCTTGGCGGCACCGACTGCGTGATGCTCTCGGCGGAATCGGCGATGGGGCGTTTCCCGGTCGAGTCGGTCGAAATGCTCGCCGCGATCGCCGCCGCCATCGAGCCCGAACGCGACAATCGGCTCCTCGCCCAGGCGCTTGGCGCCTACGGCGATGGCGGCCCGCCGCGCGCGGTCGACCTCATCGCGCGCAGCGTCTATCACACGGTCGAGCGCAGCGCCCCGCAAGTGGTCATCGTGCCGACGCGCAGCGGCAATACCGCGCGCAGCATCGCCCGCTTCCGGCTGCCCTGCTGGGTCATCGCCTTCAGCCCGGTGCCGAGCACCAGCCAAGCCCTGAAGTTCTCCTATGGGGTGCTGCCGGTCGATGTCGATGGCGATCTGCCCGACTGGAGCGAGCATGTCCGCTGCTGGCTGGCCGATCAAGGCATCCAGGACGGGCTTGCGCTGCTGACCCAGGGGCCGTCCGAGGAGCATCCCTGCGGCAATCATCGGCTCGAGATCCTGGAACTGAGCCCGGATCGCAATCCCGCCTGCCATTAGGCGGAACGCCCGGGGGCGTCTCGATACGGCGGCTTCCGGGCATCCCCCATTCACCTGTTGCTCGGCGCCGCGCGCCGCATTCCCATCCCTGAGTAGACGTGACCACGACCGATCCCCCCGCCCTCGAACAACTCGCGTTCGCCACGACCCCGTCCGGTCGGCGCATTGCCTTCTCGCAACTCGGTGCCGCCGAGGGCCCGCCGCTGATCTATGCGCACGGCTTTCCCAGTTCGCGGCGCGAGGCCTGGCTGTTGCATGCGGCCGCCTGCGCGGTGGGCGCCCGCGTCATCAGCCTCGATCGCCCCGGCTACGGCGACAGCGAGCCGGACCCCAAGCGACGGATCACCGACTGGCCAGACGATGTGCTTTGCGTCGCCGACACGCTCGGCCTCGAGCGCTTCGGCTTGATCGGGGTCTCCGGCGGCGGCCCCTATGTGCTGGCCTGCGCCTGGCGCCTCGCGCGGGCTCAGGCTGGCACCGCGGCTGCGGCTGGAACGACACCTCCGGCTCTGCAAGGGCGCCTCGCGAGCTGCGGCTTGGTCTGCCCGCTGGGTCCGATCTACCGCGACGAGCAGCTCGCACAGATGCATTGGGCGGCGCGGGCGAATCTGCGCCTCGGCCAACAGGGCGGCTGGCTCACCGATCTGGTGTTCGGCAGCCCTACCACCGCGCTGCTCGAGCACTGGCCGGCCTTGGTCGAGAATACCCGCAGCCTGGTCGCGCCGGCGGCCGATCGCGCCGTGCTCGCCGACCCCGAGATCAACGCCGTGCTCAACCGCACCATTGCCGACGCCATGCGCAACGGCGCGCCCGGCGCTCGCCAGGATCTGTTCCTCTACACGCACGACTGGGACATCGCCTTCCCCGAGATCGACCTTCCGATCCGCATCTGGCACGGCCAGGCCGACGGCACCGTCCCCATCGAACATGCGCGCTGGTATGCCCAGCACCTGCCCAACGCGACGCTCACCGAGCTAGCCGACGAAGGTCATTACTCGGTGCCGTTCCTCCATAGCCGAGCGATCCTCGCGAAGCTGATCGCGGCGGCCGCTTGAGCACTCGAGAGGTCGCGGCCTCAAACCCTTCGCAGTCGAGGGGACAACGCGGAGCACGATGGAAAAGCACTGCCTTCACACGGCAGGGGTCGCTGGTTCGCGCCCAACCGCGCCCAACCGCGCCCGCTAGCCGCGCACACACCGCCGTTCGAGTTGACCGCCAGCCCAGTGCCCGCTATCCTACCTCGCCTACCCGCATCCAGGGCGCGTAGCTCAGTGGGAGAGCACTGCCTTCACACGGCAGGGGTCGCTGGTTCGAACCCAGCCGCGCCCACCATCCCCACCAGCATCCCCACACCAGCTCATGGCCGATAGAACTCGCGCTCGGCGATCAGCCGCGCCCATTCCAGCGGCGTGAAGGGCAGCGAGGCCAACAGCCCGATCAGTAGCGACAGCGCAGCGGTGATCAGGGTTGGCAACAGCAGCAGCCAGGCCGTCTCCTTGCCACCGAAATCCCGCTCCTCGGGCCAGCGCGCGGGCGGCTCGCAGAACCAGGCGCGGTGCAGGATCGGCAGGAAATAGGCCGCGTTCAGCAGACTGCTGCCGGCGAGCACGAACAGCGGCCAATGCAGGCCGGCCTCGAGTCCCCCGAGACCGAGGTACCACTTGCTGACAAAACCCGCCACCGGCGGCAGCCCGATCATGCCGAACACGCCGATGCTGAAGGCGAGCATGGTCCAGGGCATGCGCTGGCCGACGCCATTCATCTCGCTGACCCGATGGATGCCCAGGGTCTCGGCCAGATTGCCGGCGCAGAAGAACAGGGTGATCTTCATCACCCCCTGATGCACCAGATGGACCAGGCCGCCGACCGTCGCCAGCGGGCCGACGATGGCGACCCCGAGCACGATGTAGGACACCTGGCTGACCGTGGAGAATGCCAGCCGCCGCTTCAGATTGTCCTGAAACAACGCGCGCGCCGAGCCGTAGAGGATGGTGAACGCGGCCAGTAACGCGAGCGGTCCGGTCACCCCCAACTCGGCCGCGACCTCGATGCCGAAGACATCGTAGACGATCAGCACGACGCCAAAGGCGCCCGCCTTCACCACCGCTACCGCATGCAAGAGCGCGCTCACCGGCGCCGGCGCCACCATCGCCCGCGGCAGCCAGCTCTGTAGGGGCACCAGCGCTGCCTTGACGCCAACGCCGACGATCAAAAGCACGAAGATCGCGACCAACGACCAGCGGTGGCTGTCGACCAGGTCGCCCACGAAGCCACGGGTGGTGAAGGTCAGGGTCCCCGCCAGCGTGTACAGCCAGACGGTGCCGGCCAACAACAGCGTCCCGGCGATCACGGTATGGGCCAGATAGACCTGGCCGGCACGCCGCGCCTCCTCGGTGCCGCGATGCACCACCAGCGGATAGGTGGTCAGCGTCAGCAGCTCGAAGAAGATTAGGAAGGTGAGCAGATTGCCGGCCATCGCCACGCCCACGGTGGCGGTCACGCAGAGACTGAAGAAGCCGAAGAAGCGGCTGCGATTCGGCGAGCCTTCCAGGTAGCCGATCGCATACAGGGTGGTCAGCAGCCAGAGTCCGGCCGAGAGCACCAGGAACAGCAGCGACAGCGGCCGCACCCGCAGCATCAGATCCAGCCCCGGCAACAGTGGCAGGCTGGCCGCGTACTGCTGTTGGTGGAAGACGCCCCAGAGCATCGCGCCGACCAGCGCCAGCTTGACCAGGGAGCCGGTCAGGTTGAGCAGCGTGCGGGTCCAATAGCGCCGCTCGGCGAGGAAGAAGATCACCAGACCGGGCAGCAACGAACTGGCCAGCACCAGCAGCGGCAGCCAGGCATTCGATGACAACGGGCCATCGATGGCCGGCATCATGGTGCGGCCCCGCCCGCTGCCCCGCCCGCTGCCCCGCCCGCTGCTCCGCCCGCCGCCGATGCCGCGTCAGGCGCCATCTCGGACGGCGCAAAGGGCGCGCCGACCTCGAGCAGCGGCCACAGCCAGGGCGCGGCGAAGCCGAGCAGGATGGCGCCGAAGGCCAGCAACAAGGCGCTCCATTGCATCGCCAGTGGGACCGGCTCGCTTTTCTGAGCGATCTCGGTCGGGGTAAAGGCGTCACCGACCACCTTGAACACATAGCCAGCGGCCATCACCCCGCCCACCAGCGCCACCAGGGCCAGCCCCCAACGACCCTGGGTAAAGGCGGCCTCGAGCAACAGCCACTTGCCGATGAAACCGCCGCTCGGCGGCAGGCCCATGATACTGACGCCGGCGAGCACAAAGGCGGTCAGGGTCAGGGGCAGCCGCTGCACCGCGCGGTCAAGGTCGGCGATGCGGTCATGGCCGGCAAAGCGCAGCAAGCCGCCGGCGCTGAGGAACATCGCGGCCTTGGCCAGGCCGTGCGCCAGCGCCAGATACACCACCGCGCGCCAGGCCAGCGCGCCCGCCTCCACCCCGGTCAGGGGCAAGGCCAGGAACAGATAGCCGATCTGAGCGACGGTCGAGTAGGCGATCAGCAGCTTCAGCCGCCGCTGGCGCAGCGCCTGCAGCGAGCCCCAGAGGATCGCAGCAGCGCCGAGCAGCCCCAGCAACTCGGCGAACAATGCCGGCAGCCATCCGGCGAGCCCGCCGAACACCTCCAGCCACAGGCGCACCAGCAGGTATAACGAGGCCTTGATCACCAACCCCGAGAGCAAGGCGCTGACCGGCGCCGGAGCGCTCGCGTGCGCGGGCGGCAGCCAGAAGTGGAACGGCAACAGCCCGGTCTTCAGCAACAGGCCGGCCACCATCGCCAGCAGCGCCGTGTAGGCCACGGCACCGGCCTCGACGCGCGCGCCGAGCAAACCGATGTCGACGGTCCCATGGGCGTGGTAGAGCAAGGCGACGCCAAGCAGATAGGCCGCCGAGCCGAGCAGACTCACGAGCAGATAGCGCATGGCCGCAGTCAGCGCCGCCGCGCCGCCGCCGAGCGCGGTCAGCGCCGCCGCCGACAGTCCCAGCACCTCCAGCATCACATACAGATTGAACAGATCCGCCGCCAGATAGAGCCCGTTCAGCGCCGTCCACAACAGCAGCCAGAGCGGCCAGAACCAACGCTGCTGGGCTCGATGCTCGGCGAAATAGGCGCGCGCGAAGACGCTGACGCCGAGCCCGACCAGGGTCGTCATCGACAGCAGCACCGCGCTCAGCCCATCGGCCCAGAGATCGATGCCGAGCGGCGCGCCCCAACCGCCAACCGCCAGCCGTAGCGGCCCGGCGCCGAGCAGGCTTGCTACCAAGCCCAGGGTCGCGAGCAGGATCAGCGCCGCCGCCAGCGACCCCAGCCAGCCGGCGGCACGCGGCACGAGAAAGCAGGCCAAGGCCGCCAGCAGCGGCACCAACACCAGCGCGGCGGCCCACTCGGCGCCGCCCAAGGGCATCGGCATCGGGCTAGTCCTCGCCGGGATCGTCGAGCCGGGCGCGGCCGGTCGCCGAGCGCAAGGCCTGGATCATCGCCAGCGCCAGCGCGGTCGCCGCCACCGCCACCACGATCCCGGTCAACACCATCGCCTGCGGCACCGGATCCGGCTCGGCACCCGGCGCCCGCCGTGCCAGCCCGGCCAGGAGCAAGAAGACGCCGCTGCCGATGACATTGAACGCCAACACCTTGCGCAGCAGATGCCGCTGCACCAGCAGCGCATAGAGCCCCAGCACGATCAGCCCGACCCCGGTCAACGCAAACACCAACACCGAAGTCATGGCCGCCCGCCGATGAACAAGGCCGCCAGAATGGCGCCGATCGACAGCGTCGCGGCCAGTTCGATGGTCAGGATCGCCGGCGTGGCCCAGCCCGGCGGATAACCGAGCAACGGCTGTCCAAACCCCATCACGGCAAGACCGATGAAGGCGAACACCGCCACCCCAAGCACTAGCACCAGCCGCAAGGGCCAGCCGCTCGCCGGCGCCGCCAGCGGCCAGCCGCTCAGACGCAGCAGCACGCCGGCGGCGCCGAGCACCGAACCGGCCTGGAAGGCCCCACCGGGCGCGCGCGCGCCGACCCAGACCAGATAGGCCGCGACCAGGATCATCAGCGGCGCCAGCAGCCGACTGAGCGCGGCCAGCGCCGGCTCGGGCGCCTCGTCGCCCAGGTGTGGCGCGGTCGACAGCGACCAGACCCCGATCAGCGCCAGCAGCAATACCGCCAGCTCGAGCAGGGTGTCGTAGCCGCGAAAGTTGAGCAGCACGGCGGTGACCGGATAGTCGACGCCAGATTCGTCGAGCCGGGCGTCGACCAACTCGGCGAGCCCCGGCGTCGGCACCCACAGCTGCCAGACCACCCAGCCGAGCCCGAGCAAGGGCAGGAGCAGCAGCAGGGCGATGAGCCATCGTAGGCCGAGCGGCGCGGCCTCCGCCGTGTCAGTCTCGGTCGCCTGCAGTTTCGCCAGCGCCGCTAGCAGCAAGGCCCCGGTGACACCGGCGCCGAGGGCGATCTCGGCGAGAGCGATATCGACCGCATCCAATCGCACCCAGACCAACCCCAAGACCAGTCCGAGGGCAATGAACAGCACCACCGCGCGAAACAGATCCGGGCTATTCAGCGCACGCCAGGCCAGCCAGAGCAGCGTCAGCGCCAGCACCAGGTCGATCGTCGACGACAGCAGCGTCAACCCCGCCATGGCGCGATCCCCTTGCCTTGCGCCCAGCTCGCGACCAGTTGCCCAGCGGTGGCCGAGGCCACTAGCAACAGCAGCCAGATGAACAGCAGCTTGCCGGCCGCGGCCAGGGATTCGACCTGCAGCATCAGCCCCAGCACCATCAGCCCCAGGCCCAGATTATCGGCCTTGGTCAGCGCATGCAGGCGCGTGTAGACATCCGGGAAGCGCAACAGTCCCAGGGTTCCGGCCAAGAAGAAGACGGCGCCCGCGACCAGGAAGAACGCCGACAGACTAACGAGCATGCCCGCCACCCGCTGGGTCTCCGGCCGAGCCATCGGCCGATGCTTCGGCTGGCGTGCCGTCGGCGGCCGTGTCCCTGGCGACCTCGGTGGCGACCGCCGGATTCCTCCCTCGATCCCCGGCCTGCGTCTGCGCAGGCACCGCGATGCGCACCCGGCGCGTGAAGGCCGTCACCGTGATCGCCGCCAGCAGCGCCAGCACCAGCGCCACGTCCCGCAATGCCGGCAGCGCCGATGCCTCGGCCAGCAACAGCAGGATGGCGGTCGCGGTGGTGCCGAACAGCTGCGCGGCCAGCATGCGATCCGCCGTCGTCGGTCCGCGCCGGATGCGCCACAGCCCGGCCACCAACGTCAGCAGCAGAAACAGGATGAGGGCGTGGTAAAGGATCTGCATCGCGCACTGCCGTGAGTCAAAAACCAGGGAGGCGATAGACCGCGCCAACGCGCTGCTCGAGCCGCTCGAGATCCCGATGCCAGCGGCCGTGCCGGTCGAGCACATGCACCCGCAGACGCCCGGCGTGGATCATCGTCAAGGTGCCCGGCATCAGACTCACCAGACCCGACATCAGCACGGTGGCCGGTCCCGGCGGGAGGCGCAGCGGGTAATCGATCAGGGCCGGCGTCAGCGGCAATGGCCAGCGTAAGGCTCGCAGCGCCACATCGATCCCACCCAGCAACGAATGCCAGAGAAAGAAGCCGATCAGGCGCAATAGGGCCAACGGCGCGACCGGCTGCCATCGTTCATCCTCCCTGCGCGTGCGCACGTACGCGCCGGTACTGAGCAGCGCGGCGATGATGACGAAGGGGGCGCCGAACGGCAGCGCGGCCGGCTGTCCGGAGGTCAACAGCCACCACAGCAAGGCAAAGACCAGCAAGCGCCGCGTCAGCGCCGCAGCGAAGGCCATCGCTGATAAAGCCATCCAATATCCTGACGATAATCGGGGAATACCTCGAAAGGGTCTCACAGATGCGCCCGTGGCGGAACCGCGCGAGACGACAACGATGGCGTGCGCGGTATAGCATGACTGAACCCCAGCACACTCAGAACCACGATGAGTCAGACCACGCTGCATCAAATCAGACGGCGTTTCAGCGACGCCTACCGCGCCCGCGACTATACCGCCTGCATCCGCCTTGCAACCGAAGGCCTGCATCTGGCCGAGGCCAGCGCCGATGTCGCGACCCAGACCCTGATGCTGGTCTGGCTGGGCGAGAGCCATTGGCAGCGCAAGGAGACCGAGCCGGCGGTCGCGGCGCTCGCGCGCGCGGCCGCCGCCGAGCCGCCGGCCGCTCCCGGCGATGTCTTCAATGCCCTCTCGACGCTGCTGAACATCGCCATCCTCGAGCGTCCGTTGGCCGAGGCTCGGGCGTTGATCGCGCAAGGACATGCCCACCTCGAGCGCCACGGGCAGCAGCGCTCGCGCCACATGCTCGATCTCGCCGAGGGCGACCTCGCTGCCCGGCGCGGCGACTGGCGGGCGGCGCAGCACCATTATCGCGCGGCCTATGAGCATCAGCAGGGCGATACCGGCTCGCCGCGCTTCACCCTCGCCTCCTATCAGATCAAGCTCGCCGAAGCGAGCTTCATGCTCGGCGACGCCGAGGCCTTGAGCCACTGGTGCGACCAGATCCATGCCGCGCCCAAGCTGGTCGAGGGCGATCGGCTGCGCGCCGAGCAGGTGCGTCTGCTCTGCTATCGCGCCGGCATCGCCGAGCCAGCCGGCGCGCGCGGAGACGCGGTCACCACGGCCCGGCGCCTGCTGCGCTGGCTCGAGGAGATCGATGGCCACCAGGCCGACTTCGCCCGCGATGCGATGCAGGTGCTGCTGCGCGAGGGCGACTGGCTCAGCGTCGAGACCTGGCTCGACTACCCCGGGATTGGCGACGATCCGCTGATGCGGGGGGATCTGCATCTCGCGCGCGCCCGGCATCGGCTCGGTATGCCGGCGCGCGATCCGGCGTGGTCACCGCCGATTGCTGCTGCCGAGGGCGACGCCCATCCGGCGGCCGGCACCAGCGCCCCGAGCGAGGGAGCGACCCTCGCCCCAAGCATGGGACCAGGCGTCGAACCGGGCGGCCAACCGGACGCGAAGACGATCGCCAAGGCCCGGGACGACCTCGCGGCTGCCCGGGCGCAGTATCTCGACAAGCAGGCCTGGGCCAGGCACGAGGATCAGCGTCTTGAGACGAACCATCATCGCCGACTTGTGGAGGCTCGGCTGCAACAGGTCGAGGTCCTTGCCAGCCACTGTTGAGAGACCCTGCCAGCCATTGAGTTGAGGCTGGGCGCCTCGAGCGAGGCGCCTTGGGAAGGGGAAAAGGCAGCGCCTAATCGGTCTCGGTCGCCTCTTCTTCCGACTCGGTCTCGGGCGCGGTTTTGGCGTTCTTCTTCGGCGGCGCCGCCTCGAGGCGCGGCGCGGTGAGGATATACAGCGGCGTTAGCGCCATCAGGAACAGCAGCGGCAGCAGCGGCGTTGCATATTGCGGCGCGGCGACACCGAAGACATGAACCAGGGTCGCGTAGATCAGCACCAGGCTGATACTGCGCAAACCGATCCGCTGGCTGGGCGTCAAGCGGCGTCCGGCGAAGGGCAACCAGACGAGGATCGCGCCGAGCGCGCCAATCAGCAACACGGGAGCATGCAGGAGTCGCATGAACTCCTCGCTGGTCAGGAAGATCGGATTCTCGGCATAGGGGGTCCGCGAAACCGGATAGACCAAGCCTTGTTCGGCACTGGGTACAGCGCTGGACTCGGCATCGGAGTCATCAGGATCGGCCGGCTGACCAAAAGACCAGAGCGTTTGCGGTTTCTCGACAAAATACCAGCCGGGATCCCTGATCATCGCGCCACCGAGGCGGCCGATCGACGCCAGCAGGCGCGGGGTCTCGGCCTCCGCGTTGTCGGATGCGGCCGTTGGCATCCCTTGCTGGATGCTGGCGGCGATGGGCGTCGTCGCGATCGGCGCATCGACGAGGATCTGATTGCGAGCCATCCAGGGTCCAAAGACGAGCGCGAAGCCCAGCACCGCCGCGATCGGAATCAGGACCTTCGACGCGCCCTTGCGCACGCTCAGGACGAGCATCAAGAGCCACGGCAGGATCAGCAGCTGATAGGTGGGATCCACCAACGCCACCACGCCAAGCAAGGCGGCGGCGACGAGGGTGCGGATCAGCGCGCCGCGCTCGCCGAGCCTGGTCGCCGACATCAGATAGAACAGCAGGGTGACCAGCAGCAGGGTTGCGCCCACCAGAAAGAGGCTGATGTTCACCAGAAACGGGCTCACGGCGGTCAAGAACGCGACGATCAGACCCCAATGCGGGTCCATCAGACGCGTTGTGAGCATGAACACCAACAGGATCGCCAAGGTTCCAAGCACCAGTTGGGCGATCACCGCCGCATCGAGACTGCGCGGGGTCGCCTCGGGCGACGCGAACAGCGAGAGGAACAGCGGATAGCCAAGGCTACCGAAGACTTCGCCAGCAGCGGCATCCTCGCCGCTGGCGTCGAAGGGTGCCGCCAAGACCTGATAGGCGCCTTGGTCGCTCAGGGTCTGCGCAAGCGCGTAAGACTCGGCGGCCTTGGCTTGCAGCGGCTCGGTGACCTCAGTACCCAGGAAGGCTTGAGCGCGCAGGAAGACGCCGACAGCGATGATCACTGCCAGCATGAACAAAACGGTCATGGAGACGGACGAACCGCCGCGCCACTTCGGTTTAAATAGGCTCACAAGGACACTCTCCTAGCTTTGACGACTGGCCGCAGGCCAGCGCCGGGAAGACGGATACAGCTTGATAAATGCTGGATTAGCATACCCTAAACCGTTTCCCGGTGGCGAGCGTCGCCGAACGCTCGCCGCCCTCGGACCTTAGGGATTTCCCTTATTGGGGTTTTTCGCATATCATCGGGCGCCGATCCCCACTTGCCGCAGATAAAACAACAGGCAGGAGCTTATGCGTACCCTATCGATGACGGCGTTTGCCGCCACCTTCTTTCCCTCGGTGCTGTTGTCACCCGTCATGGAGTCGCGCGAGTCGGTGCGGCTCAGCCCGGCCGAACCACGGCTTGAGACGCTCTCGCCGGTGACGCCCGCCAAGACCGTCGAGGCAAGCGCGGGCAAGGCCCCGGTCGCGTCCGCCGTCGCCCCGCAGAGCACGCTGACCGCCGTCGGCGATCGGACCGCCGATATCGACGATGAATTGCATTGCTTGGCGCTGAACATCTACCACGAGGCGCGTTCCGAACCGCTCTCGGGCCAGATCGCCGTTGCCCAGGTCACCTTGAACCGAGTGGCGTCCAAGGCCTTTCCGCACTCGGTCTGCGAGGTCGTCAAACAAGGCGGGCAAGAGCGCAACCGTTGCCAATTCTCCTGGTGGTGCGATGGCAAGTCCGATCAGCCCACCGAACAACGGGCATGGCGCCGCTCCTTGGATCTGGGACGCCGCGTTCTCGCCGAGCAGACGCCCGACCCAACCAACGGCGCCCTCTACTACCACGCCGATTACGTCGCCCCCCAGTGGTCACGCGCCTTCCAGCGCACGGCGCAGATCGGCCGCCATCTGTTCTATCGGCCAACCCCGAGCGCGACC
>NZ_JBKHDN010000010.1:0-26370 GCF_046541315.1 Halochromatium sp.
TCTTGCGGATCGACATCGATGCTCCAGCGCACCTGGCGATTGGTCGCTCCGCGCGTGCTCTTCAGCGCGCGCAGGGACGGCAGCAAGCGGTCGATCAACGCATGCAGGGGCGCGCGCTGAGCACACTGCAACAGCAGTTGGGCGCGGAAGCGCCCGGCGCGGCGCTCCATGCTCGCCGGTGCCGGTCCCCAGACCTGCACGGGCCCGGGCTCGAGCGCCAGCACCTGCGCGCGCGCCTCGCGCAGGAAATCGAGCGCCTGTTGCTCGACCCGGCTATCGGCGCGCAGCAAGGCCTGGAAGCTGAACGGCGGCAGCCCGGCCTCGGCGCGCTCGGCCAGCGCGGCGGCGGCGAAGGCGCCATAGCCCTGGCGCAATAATCGGATCAGCAGCGGATGCTCGGGGTGGCGCGTTTGCAGCATCACGGTGCCGGGCTGCTCGGCGCGCCCGGCCCGGCCCGCGACCTGGATCAGCAGTTGCGCCATGCGCTCGGTGGCGCGGAAATCGCTGCCATAGAGGCCATGATCGAGGTCGAGGATGCCGACCAGGGTCACGCCGGGCAGGTGATGGCCCTTGGCCAGCATCTGGGTGCCGAGCAGGAGCGGATAAGCGCCATCGCGCGCGGCCGCGAGCAAGCGCTCGAGTTCGCCCTTGCGACGCGTGCTGTCGCGATCGATGCGTGCCAGCGGGATGCCGGGAAAGCGCTGCCGCAGGCTATCCTCGACCCGCTCGGTGCCTTGCCCGAGCGGGCGTAGATCGGGCGATTCGCAAGCAGGGCAGTGCACCGGCAAGGCGCGTTGATCGCCGCAGTGATGGCAGATCAGCAGGCCGCGGTTGCGATGCAGCGTCATGCGCGCATCGCAGTGTTGGCAGACACTGATCCAGCCGCAGTCGTGACAGGTCAAGACGGGCGCGAAACCGCGACGGTTGAGGAACAGCAACACCTGCTGACCGGCCTCGATCACCGCCATCATGCGCGTCAGCAAGGCATGCGAGAGTCCGGTCACCAAGGGTTGCGAGCGCACGTCGACGACCAGGAAGCGCGGCGGCTTGGCGCCACCGGCGCGCCGGCGCAGGCGCAGATGCCGATAACGCCCGCGCTCGGCATTGCGCAGCGTCTCCAGCGAGGGCGTCGCCGAGCCCAACAGCACCGGGCAGTCGCGGATCTGGGCGCGGCGCACGGCCAGATCGCGCGCCGAATAGCGAAAGCCCTCCTGCTGCTTGAGCGAGACATCGTGCTCTTCATCGACGATCAGCAGCCCCAGGTCGGGCAGTGGCGTGAAGATCGCCGAGCGCGTGCCGAGGATCAGTCGCGCCTGGCCGCACGCGGCGCGTTGCCAGGCGCGCTCGCGCTCGCGTTCGGCAAGCCCGGAGTGCAGGACCACGCGCTCGGTGTCGAGGCGTTGCGCGAAGCGCTCGGCGAGCTGCGGCGTGAGGCCGATCTCGGGCACCAAGACCAGCACCTGCCGGCCCCGCGCCAGCGCCGCGCCGATGAGTCGGATATAGACCTCGGTCTTGCCGCTGCCGGTGACGCCATCGAGCAGGAAACACTGGAAACCTTGCGCCTCATGCACGGCGGCGATGGCGGTTTGTTGCTCCGCGTTGAGCGTCGGGCCCGACGTGCTCTCCAGGTCGGTGGCGCGCGGCGCGGCCTCAGCCGGGACGGGGAGGACACTGGACGCGGGATCCTGGGCGATGCCGGAGCGCGCGAGCCAACAGCGCTCGATCAGCCCCTTCTCGGCGAGGGCCTTGAGAATGGCGCGGCAGTCGCCGAGTTGTTCGCGTAGCGCGGCGTCATCGAGTCCGCCGGAGCACGCTTGCAGGAGCGCGAGCGCGGCGGCCTGGCGCGGCGCGCGCGACAAGCGCTCTGGCGGTGCTGTGGCGCCGGCCAGGCGCGGACGCCAACCCTTGATCCGGGCCTCGTGGCTGGGACCGGGATTGCTTGGCACGGGCCGGCGCAGGCGGGCGGGGAGGGCGCTGAAGATGGCCTCGCCCAGTGGACAACGATAGTAGTCGGCCGCCCATCGGATCAGCGCGAGGTCGTCGGTTCCGAGCAAGGGCTCGGGATCGAGGCAACACTCGATCGGCTTGAGCCGCTCGGGGGCGATCTCTGAGCGGTCCTGACGGGCGACGATCATGCCGACGCGGCGGCTGCGTCCAAACGGCACGAGCACGCGCCGGCCAAGGTCGCAAGCGGCCTCTTGCGCGCACGGCAGATAGTCGAAGACCTCCGGCAAGGGCGCGGCAATGGCCACTTGAACGATCGCCAAGAACGATTCTCCCGTCGCGATGCTGAAAAGACGCCCATCTTGCCCGAAATCCGCAAGCGTGTATGATTGCCGCGACGGTCTGGTCGCTGTCGAATCCCTCTCGATCCCGAGCCCAGGTTTCCGAGCTATGTTGTCACTCAGCCAACAGATCCTGCGCACCGATCTCGCCGGTATGCCACTGGAGTGGATCGATTACAAGGCCGCCGCCAGACTCTACTTTCTCGGCCATGTCGCTTATGCCTGCGGTCACCCCATGCTCTTGCTGAGGGGGGGGATCAATGCCCACACCCGAGCGCGCAGCGAGCTGCGGATTCATTCGATCATCGCGACCCACGGGGCCCAGCATGGGCCGACCAAGATGTCCGATGACTATGTGCCGCCGCTGTCCAACCGCACCCTGTTCCAGCGCGACGATCACCTCTGTCTCTACTGTGGCGGACGCTTTTCCGCGCGCCATCTCTCGCGCGATCACGTGCGGCCGGTGAGTCGCGGCGGTGCCGACGACTGGAACAATGTCGTCACCGCCTGTGTGCGCTGTAACAACTACAAGGCCGGTCGCACGCCCGAGGATGCCGGGATGCAGCTGCTCGCGGTGCCGTTCACGCCGACCCATGTCGAGTATATCTATCTGATGGGCCGCAACGTGCTGGCCGACCAGATGGCGTTTCTGCGCGCGCACTTTCCGCGCACGAGCCCATTGCTCAGGCGTCTGGCCGATGCCTAGGGCGACTGACGGAGATCGCCCGAGCAATTGTCCAGCAACCGTTTCCCGAGTCGACGGCGGCGGTCCGTCCAGCCTCGAAAGGGGAGACAATCAGCCCGCGACTCAGTGAGGCTAGCGGCACGAGCCGGCTAGCAGGAGCGATGTTCGATGACGAACTGGCAAGCCATCGCGGAGCGGATCAGCGCGGCGAGCGGGCGAGCGTTCGCGCCCGGGCGGCCGCAGCCCATTGGCGGAGGCTGCATCAATCAGGCCGTGGTTCTCGGCGCGGGCGAGCAGCGCGTGTTCGTGAAGCTCAACAGCGCCGATCTGCTCGCCATGTTCGAGGCGGAGGCCGCGGGACTCGCCGAGATGGCGGCGACCAACAGTATCCGGGTGCCCGCACCGATCTGTACCGGAAGGATTGGCCAGCAGGCCTTCATCGCCATGGAGCACATCGATCTCGGCGGCGCGCGTGGCGACACCGCCGCCGCGGGTCGGCAGTTGGCGGCCATGCATCGCACCACGCGCGAGCGCTTCGGCTGGGATCGGGATAACACCATCGGCTCCACCCCGCAGCCTAACGCGGAGCGTGACGATTGGGTCGCTTTCTGGGCCGAGCAGCGGCTCGGATTTCAGCTTGGATTGGCCGCGCGCAATGGCTATCGCGGGCGCTTGCAGCAGCGTGGCGAGCGGTTGCGGCAGGGGCTCGCCGGGCTGCTCGATCACGCCCCGTCGGCCTCGTTGCTGCATGGCGATCTGTGGGGCGGCAATCTGGGCTACGCCGAGGGCGGGCAGCCGGTGATCTTCGATCCCGCCTGCTACTACGGCGATCGTGAGGCCGATCTTGCGATGACCGAGCTGTTCGGCGGTTTCGGCGGCCAGTTTCGCGCCGCTTACGAGGAGGCCTGGCCGCTCGCTCCCGGCTACCCGGTGCGCAAACGGCTCTATAACCTCTACCACATCCTCAATCATCTCAATCTGTTCGGCGGCGGCTACCTGCGCCAGGCCGAGGCGATGATCGACCAGCTCCTCTCCGAGTTGGGTTGAGGGATTCGCACCTCGCCGAGGCAAACGAGGCGCGTCCTCCCGGCGCTTGCGCAAGTGCCGGTTTTGTTTTGGTTACGGTTATGTTAAAAAACCGCTTCGCACCTTTCCCCGTCCGCCCAATGATTCCCTTTCATGCCTCGCGAGCTGTTGTTGCTGCGTCACGCCAAGTCCGATTGGGACAGCGACGCCCCCTCCGATCTCGAACGTCCGCTCGCAAAACGAGGTCGGCGCGATGCCCCGCGCATCGGCGAATGGTTGTATCGGGAAGGGCTGGTGCCGGACCTCGTCCTCAGCTCACCGGCGGAACGCGCGCGCAAGACCGCACTCAAGGTCTGCAAGGGACTCGACTACGATAAGCGCGATATTCGCTGGGAAGCGGCGATCTATGAGGCGAATCTGGAGCATTTGCTGCAAGTGCTCGCGGCCTATACGCAGGCGCCGGCCTCGGTCCTGCTGGTGGGACACAATCCCGGTCTCGAATCCCTGCTCAGATATCTCGCCGATGGCGATCTCGATGAGCCGAAGGATGGCAAGCTGCTGCCGACCGCAGCCTTGGCGCGCTTGGAGATGCCGGACGACTGGCGCGCGCTCGAGCCGGGCTGCGCGCTGCTGCTGACCCTGCTGCGACCCAAGGCGCTGAAGTAGGCCTTCGGGTCGGCGCTTGGGGTTTTTTCTTGCCCAAACGCTGGCGCCGGCTCTGCGTTCACTCGCACTCTCTTGGGGGAGAGTGGCGAGAGCCGCAGAGCCGGCGCTCAGTGCGATCCTGGGATCGCGGCTGATCTGATCGAGTCAGATATTGACTCTTGTCCGATCAGCGGTCGGTGGCGGCTGCATGAATCAGTCTGCCACCGCGTATCGAGTCGGTTTGATCAACCGCCCCAGTACGCACCGTAAGGGCTTACGGTGAAGAGGAAGGCATGGATCAGGATGCCGAGCAGGAACACGGACATCAGGATCGGCACCAGCCAGGTCGCAGGATTCAGGACCAACCAGATCTTCCAGTCGTCTTCAGGATTTTTCGGTTTCGGGATTTGTTGTTCGGCCATTGTTCAGCCCTCTTGTTCAGAGATAAATGTGATGCTTGAAGCGGGTTCGATCAGCGAATGATCAGAACCAGGGCTTCCAAGCCAGAACCAGGATATGAGCAACTGCGGCGAGACCGACGAATGCGGTGTAGGTCACCTTGAACTGCTCATGGAATTCTTTTGCTTGATCGGGGGTGAGGCCCGAGAGGCTAGCTTGTTCGGCCATTGGTTGACTCCTGAACGATTGTAGATGCCGCTGGATATGCCAGGGCGTAGGTTACGACACTGCGGATGTCAGCTGTCGATAGAGGTCTTTTCTTACTCGGCAGCCGGGGCTGGCGCAGCTTCTTCGGTAGCGGCTTCGGAGCTTCCGCCCCAGTACTCACCGTAAGGGCTCACCGAGAACAGCAGGGCATGGATCAGGATGCCGAGCACGAACACGGACATCAGGATCGGCACCAGCCAAACCGCTGGGTTCAGAACCAGCCAGATCCGATAGTCCTGTTCTTGTGGCTTGTAGTTGAAGACGTCTTGGAACATGGGTAAATCCTCTAATGATGTTCAGTTCAGTAGGAAGCGATCAGAACCAAGGCTTCCAGATCAGCACCAGGAGGTGAGCGGCAGCCGCGAGACCGACGAACGCCGTGTAGGTGACCTTGAACTGCTCGTGGAATTCTTTTGCTTGCTCAGGCGTGAGACCCGAAAGGCTCTTCATGTCAGCCATTTACATACCCTCCGTTAAGGGTTTGTTGACAATGCCGCACCTGTGCGTGCGGCGGGACTCGACTCGACATCGGGTGTCGCGTCGAACGATACGACCGGCGGTGCCGGGAACCTTTCCGTTGGCCAGTTCGTGTTTCCATGGCTGTCAGTTTAGTCTGACAGCTCTGAATGTCAACCCAAATGTACAGATTCTTTTCCGGTTTCTGGTTCCGGCCGCTCTTTTTTCGGATAACTTCTTGTTATGAAATGAAAAAATATTGATTACACGGATGTAAGATAATGCTGAGATGGACCCGGTTGACAGTCGCGGATGGTGCGATCGCGCGCCGACCGGGGGCTTCGCGTTGCCGAGACGCTTGAGTGGCCACTGGCGGGCGTGGCTGCGTTTTTGAGGACGAGGAGGCGGCATGCCCTGCATGCCGCGGTCCTCTCTGCGGCCCTCTGGCCTGGGAGTCGACCAGGGACCGGCAGGGGCTGGCCGGCGCCACGCGGCGCAGACGGAGGACGGGGACGGGGAGGGGAAGCCCGCTGTCATGAGCCAGGCATTGGCTAGCACGCGACGCGCGGGCATGGGAAGGCCTGTGGCTGTCCCTGGACTCAGTCGGTGGTTCTGGACTCGGGCGGCGCCACAGGGGCCTTCTGCCAGGGCGAGACGATGCCGAGCAGGTGCGCCATGTCCTTGAGGAAGATGCGCAGATGGGCGGCGGGCTTGGCCTTGACCAGGCGCTTGTGCATGTAGGCCTCCCAGGTCAGGTGCTGGATGTCCGGGTCGTCGCAGAGGCTGACGAAGCGCTCGCGGCGCTTGTCGCTCTTGTACCAGAAGCGCTGCATGATGCCGAGAATCCAGAACACGCGCCCATGCGCCTTCATGAAGCGCTTGCGCGCGCTGGCGAGCGCCTTGGCGTCGCCGGTGACCAGCAGTTCCTCGACCGCATCAGCAGCGAGACGACCGCCGACCAGCGCATAGTAGATGCCCTCGCCGGAGGCCGGGGCGACCACCCCGGCGGCATCGCCGGCGAGGACGACGTCGCGACCGTTGTCCCAGGTCTTGAGCGGATGCAGCGGGATCGGCGCGCCCTCGCGGCGCAGGGTTTCGCACTGATCGAGCCCGGTCTCCTTGCGCAGTTGGTCGACCGCGTCGTGCAACGAGAAGCCCTTGCGTTCGGTGCCGACGCCGATGCTGGTGGTCTCGCCATGGGGGAAGATCCAGGCGTAGAAATCGGGCGAGAGCTTGCCCTGGTAGTAGACATCGCAGCGGGCCGGGTCGAAGTCGTGCAGGCCCTGGCCTGCGGTCGGCGCCGGCGAGCGCACGATCTCGTGATAGGCGGCGACATGCGGCAACTCCTTGGCGCCGGGCACGCATTGCTTGGCGACCGAGGACATGGCGCCGTCGGCGCCGATCACCGCGCGCGCGCGCAGGGTCTCGGTGGCATTGCGATCGCTGGCCTCGGCGGGTCGGAACTCGACCAGCGCGGTGCCGTCCTCGTCGCGCAGCACGCGGGTGAAGGTGCCGTTACGGCGCTCGGCGCCAGCGCCGGCGGCGCGTTCGCGCAGCCATTCGTCGAACGGCTCGCGATCGACCATGCCGACATAGCCGCCGTTGATCGGCATGTCGACATGGCGGTCGCTCGGCGCCACCATGCGCGCCGAGTTGATCTTCGCCACCAGTTGCTCGTCGGGGATCTCGAATTCCTCGATCGCCTTCGGCGGGATCGCGCCGCCGCAGGGCTTGATGCGGCCGGGGCGATCGAGCAGCAGCACCTTGCGGTTGCGCCTGGCCAGATCGGTGGCTGCGGTGGCACCGGCCGGGCCGCCGCCGACGATCACGGCATCATAGGTCTGCAAGTTCGCCATCAGTCTCACCTTTGGGGTCTAGCGGTTTCGCTGTTGTTGGAATGGGGGGCTGCGGCGTGCCCGCAGTTGGCCGCTGGAGATACCGGCGCCTAGGAACCGGCGGCGATCGCCGCGCGCGCGGCAAAGGCGCTCACCATCATGCCGCTGACATAGACCGTGACGCCGATGGCGCTCAACCAGGTCGCGTATTCGATGGGGTCTTCGAGGAAGCGCGCCATCAGCGTGATCTGCACCATCACCAGGCCGGCAATCGTGGCGGCATGCACGGGCTGCATCCAGGCGAACAGCAGGCCGACGACGACGAGCTGCGGCACGATCATGACGATACAGGCCACCCAGGCCGCGCCGCGCACGCCGAGCTGCACCGGCAGCGAGCGCACGCCCATCTGCGTATCGCCCTCGATCGCCTTGAAGTCGTTCAGGGTCATGATGCCGTGGGCGCCGAGTCCATAGAGCACGGCGAGCGCGAGGATGCGCCCGTCCGGCAGGGCACCGCCGAGCATCACCGCCGCGCCGGTGATCCAGGCCAGGCTTTCATAGGAGAAGCCGACGGCGGCGTTGCCGAACCAGCCGTTCTGCTTGAGCCGCAACGGCGGCGCGCTATAGGCCCAGGCCAGGAGCAGGCCGACGACGGTGGCGGCGAACACCCAGGGGCCGAGCACCAGCGCCAGCAGCAGCGACATCAGCGACCAGGCGATCGAGAGCCGGTAGCCCCAGTCGCCCGGGATGCGCCCCGACGGGATGGGTCGGTTGGGCTCGTTGATCGCATCGACATCGCGGTCGTACCAATCGTTGACGACTTGGCTGGTGGCGCACAGCAGCGGGCCGGCGAGGATGACGCCGGCAAGCAATAACAGCCAATTGTCGATGATCGAGGCGCCCGAGGAGACCACGCCGCAGGCAAAGGCCCACATCGGCGGGAACCAGGTGATCGGGTGCAGAACCTCGAGGATGGCCGAGGGCTCGGGACGGTTCGCCGTAGCGGAGGAGGCCGGCTCTATCATGGATCGGGGCTTCGCATCTAGGTCGGTTGAATCGGAAAACCGCGCAAGTTTAGCCCGAAGCGTCACTCGCTGGCGCCGTGCCTTCGCTGAACGCTGATCAAGGTCAAGCGCGCGGCCTCGCCAGCGCTTGCACGGCGCCTCCGTCACTGTCGGCCATCCCCGGCAAGCAGAGGCCGGTCGCTATTTGGTGGGGCTCGTCTTGGCAGGGCTCGCCGGGGTCTCGCCGCCGCCCTCGCCGGTCGCCTCGCTGAGACCGAAACGGCGCAGCTTGACATACAGGCTTTGTCGGCTGAGCCCGAGCAGCTCGGCGGCAGAGGCGCGATTGTCGCCGGTGAGTTCGAGGGCGGCCTCGATGCAGAGGCGCTCGATCATGTCCGAGGATTCCCGCACCACCTCTTTCAACGGCACGCGCCCGACCAGTTCGGTCAGATGTTCGACCGAGCGCGGCAGGGCCTGCTCGTTGCCGCTGTCGGCCGAGACGCGGCGGTCGACGTTGCGGATGATGAAGCCGAAGCTGGGCTGCTCGCCGTTCTGGATCGCGACCGCCGAGATCTCGACCTCGCTGCTGGCGCCGTAGTCGCTGCGCACTGTGGTCGCGAACAGGCGCACGGCACCATGCTGGCGCAGATTGGCAAGCAGCACATTGAGGTCGACGCCGGGGCGTCCGAGCCAGCGATCGAGCGATTCGCCCCGCACCTGATCCTCGCTGTTGATCTGGGTCAGGTCGAGGAAGGCGGCATTGGCGCTCAGGATGCGTCCATCCTGCGAGGTCACGACGATGCCATCGGGCGCGCGCTCCATCATCTTCGCCAGCCGCGAGCGCGGTTCGCTCGGCGCCGCCGAGCCTTCATTGGCGCGGGCGATCGGCGCCAGCCGGAGCAGGATCAGCGCGGTGTTCTCCTGCCGGATCAAGGCCGCCGACACGCTGAGTTCGGTGCCATTGCGCAGGCGCGCGCGCACCTCGTTCGCCCGTCCGGCCGCGCGCACCCCGGCGATCAGGGACTCGATCGCGCGCGTGCCGGCCTCGTCGAAACCCTCCGGGAAATGGCGTCCGACCAGGCGGCGCGGATCGGCGACGAGCAGCTGGCTGGCGGCCGGATTGGCCTCGACCACCTTGCCGGTGGCCGGGTCCATCACCAGCACCGCGTCGGACGACGAGCGGAACAGCAGGCGATAGCGGGTCTCGAGCTGGCGCAGCCGCCAATAATCGCGCTCGAGCGATTGTTGGGCATCGACCAGGCGTTGCTGCAGCGCCGCGAAGCCTTGCAGGTCGCGGCCGACGGCGATGAGGTGATCGCGACTGCCCAGCCGCATGGCGCAGTAGCGCACCGGCACCTCGCCGCCGCCGCGCGAGACATGGGCGAGCTGCTGCCAGATCGGCACGCCGCTGTCGTTCAGGGCATTGGCGATCAGCGTCTCGACCTTGGCCCGGCTCTCGCTGGTGACGGTGTCGCTCCAAGCACGCCCGACCCAGTCATCGGCGATCTGCGCGCTGAGTTCGTCGTTGCCAAGCGCGAGGTCGCGGATGATCCCCTGTTGGTCGAGGATCAGGGCGATGTCCGAGGTCGAGGCGATCAGTCTCACGACGCGTTCCGTGTCGAGGTTTCCGAGCGTGGCTTGCGGTGCGTCAAAGGCCTTCACGATCGCCTGCTCCTGATCGCCTGCTCCCGGCCGAGGCGCGCGCAGCCTCCAGGCTCCGTCGGGCGCGGCAGGTCTGAACGGTCATCCTCGTTGCGGACTGTCGGATGGCTCCCGCACCGGCTCGCTTCACGTCATCACCTCGGCTCCCCTTTACCGTGGCGGGTTGGTGGCCTCCCGCCGAGCCCGCGGGGCAAAGACCAAAGCCCATTGGTTCTACATGGGAATTGATCCACGCCTTGCGTGGCGCCGCGGGCAACGTTCGACGCTTCGCGCCTGGTGGTGTGTTGCCAAACCTCGCAGCTCGGCCGGGGTGGGATCGAGCGAACACACAGACAGCACGGCGCATACGCCGGTGACCCCTTATTAGGTAGTCGGGCGACGTCGATCTGTCAAGTATTCTTTACGTTAAGCTGAGTTGACATATCTGGGGATGCGGACTAGATTCCTTAGTACGACGGCTATCCCACAGAGTGTTCGAGGAGGCTAATGCGTCAGCCCGAGAAAAGGCATGACCGGCATCAACCGCTGTATACGCCGGAGGAGCGCAAGCGGCGCGACCAGACCCCTTGGACCCTCGTCCAGGGCATCCTGGCGCCGCTGCAGTTCCTGGTGTTCCTGGTGAGCTTGGTGTTGGTGATCCGCTATCTCGCGACCGGCGCCGGTGAAACGGCGGCCACGGTCTCGGTCGTGATCAAGACATTGATCCTTTACTTGATCATGATCACGGGATCGATCTGGGAAAAGGTCGTCTTCGGCAAGTATCTGTTCGCTCGCCCGTTCTTTTGGGAAGACGTGTTCAGCATGCTGGTGCTGGCGTTGCACACGGCCTATCTGGTCGCGGTCTTCGGTGGCTTCATGGAGGTGCGCGGGCAACTGCTGCTGGCCCTGGCCGCCTACGCCGCCTATGTGATCAATGCCACCCAGTTCATCCTGAAACTGCGCGCGGCGCGTCTCTCCGCACAGCGGCTCGATGCCGAAGACGCCGCCACGCTGGGGGTCGCCGAATGAACGGCGCGCGCACCATGCCGCCGGTCGCCGAGTCGGCAGTCTGTGGCGCGCATCCCCCGATCGAGCACGAGCAGGGGCAGCGCCAGGTCTTCTGCGGCCTCGCCGGCATCGTCTGGTTGCATCGCAAGATCCAGGATGCCTTCTTCCTCGTCGTCGGCTCGCGCACCTGCGCCCATCTGCTGCAATCGGCCGCCGGCGTGATGATCTTCGCCGAGCCGCGTTTCGCCACCGCGATCCTGGGCGACCGCGATCTGGCCGGCCTCGCCGACTGCAACGAGGAACTCGATCGCGTCGTCACCGAACTCTTGGCGCGGCGCCCCGATATCGGCACCCTGTTCCTGGTCGCCTCCTGTCCGTCGGAGGTCATCAAGCTCGATCTCGACAACGCCGCCGCGCGCCTCGCCCGCGAGCAGCAGGGGCGGGTACGGGTGTTGGCCTACAGCGGCAGCGGTCTGGATACCACCTTCACCCAGGGCGAGGATACCTGCCTGAGCGCGTTGGTCCCGGAACTGCCGCGGGCCGCGGCTGGGGCCACGGGCGCAACCGACGCGCTGCTGGTGCTCGGCACCCTGCCCGATGTGGTCGAGGATCAGTTTCGCCGTTTGTTCGAGGCGCTCGGCATCCCGGCGTTGCACTTCCTGCCGCCCCGGCGTGGCAGCGAGCTGCCGCCGGTCGGCCCCGGCACGCGGCTGCTCGCCGCGCAGCCCTTCGTCGGCGGCACGGCGGCGGCCTTGGTCGAGCGCGGCGCGACCCTGATCGAGGCGCCTTATCCGTTCGGTATCGAGGGCACGCGCGCCTGGTTCGCCGCCGCCGCCGCCGCCTTCGACATCCCCGCCGCGCGCGTCGAGGAGGTCACGGCGCCGGCCGTCGCGCGCGCCGAGCGCGGGCTCGAGCGCTATCGCGCAGAGCTCGCCGGCAAACGCATCAGTTTCCTGCCCGACTCCCAGCTCGAGATCCCGCTCGCGCGCTTCCTGCAGCGCGAATGCGGCATGGAGTTGATCGAGGTCGGGGTTCCTTATCTCGATCGGCGTATGATGAGCGCCGAGCTGAACTGGCTGCCGGCGGGTGTCCGCCTGACCGAGGGCCAGGATCTGGAACGCCAGCTCGATCGCCTGCGCGCGGATCGGCCCGATCTCACCGTCTGCGGTCTCGGTCTGGCGAATCCGCTCGAGGCCGAGGGGCTGACGACGAAATGGTCGATCGAGCTGGTGTTTTCGCCGGTGCACGGCTTCGATCAGGCCGCTGATCTCGCCGAACTCTTCGTGCGCCCTCTCAACCGCCGCGCGCGGCTCGCGTTTTGATCCGTCGGTCCGATTCGATCGCATGCAACTGACTGTCTGGACATACGAAGGCCCGCCCCACATGGGCGCCATCCGCATCGCCGCCTCGATGCAGGGCGTGCATTGCGTGCTGCACGCGCCGCAGGGCGACAGTTACGCGGACCTGCTGTTCACCATGATCGCGCGCGGGGCCAAGCGCCCGCCGGTCACCTACACCAGCTTCCAGGCGCGCGACATGGGCGCGGATACCGCCGAGCTGGTGCGCAAGACCCTGCGCGAGACGGTCGAGCGCTTCCAGCCGCGCGCGCTGCTGGTCGGCGAGGCCTGCACCGGCGAGCTGTTGCAGGATCAACCCGCCGCTTTGGCGCAAGGCATGGGCTTCGACTGTCCGGTGGTGCCGCTCGAATTGCCCGCCTTCACGCGCAAGGAGCAGTGGGGCGCGAGCGAGACCTTTCTCCAGCTGGTGCGCGGTCTGCTGCGCGGCCAGCCGCCGCGCGAGCGCGATCCCGCCGTCGCGGGTCGGCGCCCGCGCGCGAATCTGCTCGGTGCCACCGCGCTCGGCTTCCGCTGCCGCGATGACATCGCCGAGGTCACCAAACTGCTCGACAGCGCCGGCGTGGACGTGAATCTCAGCGCCCCGGCCGGTGCCTCGCCCGAGGATCTGCTGCGCATCCCGGACGCCGACTTCAACATCTGCCTCTACCCCGAGATTGCGCAGAGCACCTGCGCCTGGCTCGAACGGATGTTCAAGCAACCCTGGGTGAAGACCGTCCCGATCGGCGTCGGCGCGACCCGCGATTTCCTCGCTGAGGTCGGCGCGGTCGCCGGCATCGACACCAGCGCCGCGATCGCCGCCGGCCGCACTCGGCTGCCCTGGTTCTCGCGCTCGGTCGATTCGACCTATCTGACCGGCAAGCGCGTGTTCATCTTCGGCGATGCCAGCCATGTCATCGCCGCCGCGCGCATCGCCACCGAAGAGCTGGGCTTCGAGGTCGTCGGCCTCGGCAGCTACAGCCGCGAATTCGCGCGCGAGCTGCGCGCCGCCGCCGAGCGCTACGGGGTCGAGGCGCTGATCAGCGACGACTATCTCGAGGTCGAGTCGGCGGTGCTGGAGCTGGCCCCGGAGCTGGTGCTCGGCACCCAGATGGAGCGCCATATCGCCAAGCGCGCCGGCATTCCCTGCGCGGTGATCTCGGCGCCGGTGCATGTGCAGGATTTCCCGGCGCGCTATGCCCCGCAGATGGGCTTCGAGGGCGCCAATGTGATCTTCGATACCTGGGTGCATCCGCTGATGATGGGCCTGGAGGAGCATCTGATCACGATGTTCCGGGAAGACGAGGAGTTTCATGACGAGGCGGTCGCTTCCCACCTCGGCTCCGGCAAGCTGTCCGTGGCAAGCGCAGACGCATCGGCCCGGTCCGCGGCCGCGGTTGAGCCAACCACGAACGCGGACGGCATCGGGGCTGATGCCGCGCCTGTGTGGGAGCCCGAGGCCGAACGGGAGCTGAAGAAGATCCCCTTCTTCGTGCGCGGGAAGGCCCGTCGTAACACAGAACGCTTCGCCGCCGAGCGCGACGTCGCCAGAATAACGGTCGAGACACTGTACGATGCCAAAGCCTACTTCGGTCGTTGAGACGACACCTGTCAACGTTGTCATTGTCACCCTGGACAGCCATCTCGCGGGCGCGGTCGAGCGCGCGCGGCCGGCCCTGAAGCAACAGTTGCCAGGGCTGAATCTGACGCTGCACGCGGCCGCCGAGTGGGATGACAATAAGGACGGTCTCGAACGCTGTGGCGGGACCGCGCGCGAGGACAATCTCTGCGGTCGCTGTCATGCGAATGGCGAGTGCAAATTGCAGCGCTGCCGGGCCGATATCTCCAAGGCCGATATCGTCGTCACCACCATGTTGTTCATGGAGGATCACATCAAGGCCGTGCTGCCCGCGTTGCAGGCCCGCCGCGACCAGTGCGACGCGATGGTCGGTTGCATGTCCGCCGGCGAGATCATGCGTCTCACCCGGCTCGGCAAGTTCACCATGGACGGCTCCCAGAGCGGGCCGATGGCGATCCTGAAGAAGCTGCGCGGCAATCGCACGGCGGAGGGCAAGGACAACAAGAACGCCAGCGACGGCGCCCGGCAGATGGCGATGCTGCGGCGTATCCCGAAGATCCTGCGTTTCATCCCCGGCACCGCGCAGGATGTGCGTGCCTATTTCCTGCTGTTGCAGTATTGGCTCGCGGGCTCCGACGAGAACATCGCCAACATGGTCCGGCTGCTGGTCGACCGCTATGCCGCCGGTCCGCGCGCGGGGCTGCGCGGCAAGCTCAAGGCCGAGCCGCCGGCCGAGTATCCGGAGGTCGGCGTCTTTCATCCGCGCATGAAGGGCCGCATCACCGATCAGATCAGCAGATTGCCGGCGAAGAAGGGCGCCACCGGCACCGTCGGGCTGCTGGTGATGCGCTCCTATGTGCTGGCCGGCAACACCGGCCACTACGATGGCGTGATCAAGGCGCTCGAGGCGCGCGGCTTGCGCGTGATCCCGGCCTTCGCCAGCGGCCTCGATGCGCGCCCGGCGGTCGACAAGTTCTTCTTCCGCAACGGTCAGTGCGTGGTCGATGCGGTGGTCTCGCTGACCGGCTTCTCGCTGGTCGGCGGGCCGGCCTACAACGATGCGGCCGCGGCCCAAGAGGTGCTGGCGCGGCTCGATGTGCCCTATCTCGCCGCGCATCCGGTCGAGTTCCAGACCCTGGAGCAATGGCAGGCCTCGGAGCGCGGACTGATGCCGGTCGAGGCGACCATGATGGTGGCGATCCCGGAACTCGATGGCTCGACCGGCCCGATCGTCTTCGGTGGCCGCTCGGCCGCGGCCGGCGATGATCGCACCCGCGACATGCAGCCGCATCCGGAGCGCGCCGACACCCTGGCCGCGCGCGTGGCGCGCCTGATCAAGCTGCGCCAGACGCCGAGCGCCGAGCGCAAGCTCGCGATCGTGCTGTTCAACTTCCCGCCCAATGCCGGCAATACCGGCACCGCCGCCTATCTGTCGGTGTTCGCCTCGCTCTATCGCACCCTGCAGGGGCTGAAGGACGAGGGCTATCGGGTCGAGGTGCCGGACAGCGTCGACGCACTGCGCGAGCGCATCATCAACGGCAACGCCGCCCAATACGGCGCCCATGCCAACGTCTTCACCCGCATCCCGAGCGACGATCACGTCCGCCGCGAGCCCTATCTGGCCGAGATCGAGGCGCAGTGGGGGCCGGCGCCGGGCAAGCAGCAGAGCGACGGCTCCTCGATCTTCGTGCTCGGCGAGCAGTTCGGCAACGTCTTCGTCGGCGTGCAGCCGAGCTTCGGCTACGAGGGCGACCCGATGCGGCTGCTGTTCGACAAGGGCTTCACGCCGACGCATGCCTTCAGCGCCTTCTGCCGCTTCCTGCGCGAGGACTTCGCCGCCAATGCGGTGCTGCACTTCGGCACCCACGGCGCGCTCGAGTTCATGCCCGGCAAGCAGGCCGGGATGTCCGGCAGTTGCTGGCCGGATCGTCTGATCGGCGACCTGCCCAATCTCTATCTCTACGCCTCGAACAACCCCTCCGAGGGCACCATCGCCAAGCGCCGGGCGGCGGCGACCCTGATCAGCTATCTGACCCCGCCGATCGCCAATGCCGGGCTCTATCGCGGTCTGGTCGATCTCAAGGGCTCGATCGAGCGCTGGCGCGGCTTGGACCCTGAGACGCCGGTCGACGAGCGCAATGAGCTGGCCTCGCTGATCCAGGCGCAAGCGGCCGAACTCGACCTGGCGACCCTGGCCTCCGACGACGAGCCGGAATGGGATGCCAGCGCCGGCGAGCGCATCCAACGCCTGACCGATGAGCTGCTCGAACTCGAATACACCCTGATCCCGCACGGGCTGCATGTGGTCGGTCAGCCGCCGAGTCCGACCGAGCGGCTGGACATGCTGATGGCGGTGGCCGAGTCGCGCATCGATCCCGAGCAGCCGGTCGCGCTGACGCGCGAGGCCGTGGACGCCCTGGTCAATGGTGGCGCCCCGGCCCTGGCCTTGCAGAAGGGCGGCATGGAGGTCACCGAGGCCAGCCTGAAGCTGATGGAAGACCTGGCCGGCTACGACAAGCTGCTCAGCGAGGACCACGAGCTGCCGGCGATCCTGCGCGCGCTCGAGGGCCGCTTCGTGCGCCCGGCGCCCGGTGGCGATCTGCTGCGCACCCCCGAGATCCTGCCGACCGGTCGCAATCTGCATGGCTTCGATCCGTTCCGCATCCCGAGTCCGTTCGCGGTGCGCGAGGGCGCGCGTCACGCGCAACAACTGCTCGACCGCCATCTCGCGGACAACAATGCGTTGCCCGAGTCGATCGCCTTGGTGCTCTGGGGCACCGACAATCTCAAGACCGAGGGCGGTCCGATCGCGCAGGCGCTGTGGCTGATCGGCGCCAAGCCGCGGCTCGATAGCTATGGCCGTGTCTGCGGCGCCGAGCTGCTGTCATTGGAGACGCTGGGGCGGCCCCGGATCGACGTGGTGATGACGCTGTCCGGGATTTTCCGGGATCTTTTGCCGATCCAGACTAAACTCTTGGCAGAGGCCGCCTATCTGGCGGCGGTCGCCGACGAGCCGATTGAGCGGAACTTCGTGCGCAAGCACACGCTGGCCTATCAGCAGGCCCACGACTGTGACCTCGAGACCGCCGCGCTGCGGGTGTTCAGTAACGCCGATGGCGCCTATGGCTCGAATGTCAATCATCTGATCGACAACAGCGGTTGGGACGAGGAGGACGAACTGGCCGAGACCTACACCAGACGTAAGTGCTTCGCCTACGGCCGCGCCGGTGCCCCGGTGCGCCAGGCCGAGCTCTTGAAGAGCGTGCTCGGCGATGTGCAGCTGGCCTATCAGAATCTGGACTCGGTCGAACTCGGCGTCACCACCGTGGACCATTACTTCGACACCCTCGGCGGCATCAGCCGCGCGGTGAGTCGCTCCAAGGGCGGCGACGTGCCGGTCTACATCGGCGATCAGACGCGCGGCGACGGCAAGGTGCGCACCCTCGCCGAGCAGGTCGCGCTCGAGACCCGCACCCGCATGCTGAACCCGAAATGGTACGAGGGCATGCTCGAGCACGGCTACGAGGGCGTGCGCCAGATCGAGGTCCATGTCACCAACACCATGGGCTGGTCGGCCACCACCGGTCAGGTCGCGCCCTGGGTCTATCAGCGCATGACCGAGACCTTCGTGCTCGACGAGGAGATGCGCGAACGCCTCGCGGCGCTCAATCCAACCGCCTCGGCCAAGGTCGCGCAGCGCCTGATCGAGGCCCATGAGCGCAACTATTGGGCGCCGGATGCCGAGACGCTGGAGGCCCTGCGCCAGGCCGGCGAGGAACTCGAGGACCGCCTCGAAGGCATCACCGAAGGAGTCGCCGCATGACCCTCGACGACCTCCCCACCACCATCTACGGCGGCGGCAAGCCCGACAAGCCGGCGGCGGGTTCCTGCGACGCGCCCGATTGCGGTGATCCCCAGCGCGGCGCACCGCGGCTTGCCGATCCCAGGCTCGACGGCGAGGGCAGCGTGCAGGTCCAGCTCGATCCCAGCGAGCGCATCGACAAGGCGCAGGTCTTCGCCATCTACGGCAAGGGCGGCATCGGCAAGAGCACGACCAGCTCCAACCTCTCGGTCGCGTTCTCGAAACTCGGCAAGCGGGTGGTGCAGATCGGCTGCGACCCGAAACACGACAGCACCTTCACGCTGACCAAGTGCCTGGTGCCGACCGTCATCGATGTGCTGGAGTCGGTCAACTTCCATCCCGAGGAGCTGCGCATCGAGGACTTCGTCTACGAGGGCTATAACGGGGTCATGTGCGTCGAGGCCGGTGGGCCGCCGGCCGGCACCGGCTGCGGCGGCTATGTCGTCGGTCAGACGGTGAAATTGCTGAAACAGCATCATCTGCTCGATGACACCGATATCGTCGTCTTCGACGTGCTCGGCGATGTCGTCTGCGGCGGTTTCGCCGCACCGCTGCAACATGCCGATCGGGCGCTGATCGTCACCGCCAACGACTTCGATTCGATCTTCGCGATGAATCGCATCTCCACCGCGATCCTGGCCAAGGCCAAGAACTACAAGGTGCGTATCGGCGGCGTCATCGCCAACCGCAGCGACGAGACCGATCAGATCGATCGCTTCAATGCGGCGACCGGGCTCAAGACCATGGCGCATCTGCCGTCGCTCGATGTGATCCGCCGCTCGCGGCTGCGCAAGGCGACCCTGTTCGAGATGGAGCCCGCGGCCGATGTCGAGCACGCGCAAGGACAGTACCTGCAGCTCGCCGAGGCGTTGCTGGCCGGTTCCGAGCCACTGGACGTGACACCGATGCGTGACCGTGATCTGTTTGATTTCCTGGGCTTCGATTGAGCCAAGTGAGCAAGTGATCCCGATGCCCAACCCTTCGTACCAAGAACGCCGCGATCAGGTCGAGTCCTATTTCGACCGCACCGCCGCCGAGGCCTGGAAGCGCCTGACCTCGGATGCGCCGGTGAGCGGCATTCGCGCCACCGTGCGCGCCGGTCGCGAGCGCATGCGCGCGATGCTGCTCGATTGGCTGCCGGCCGATCTCAGCGGCAAGCGGTTGCTCGATGCCGGCTGCGGCACCGGCCTGCTGTCGGTCGAGGCCGCGCGCCGGGGCGCCGAGGTCTATGCCGTGGACCTGTCGCCGACGCTGATCGCGCATGCGCGCGAGCACGTGCCAAGCGATCTGCCGGGACGCATCGAATTCGCCGTCGGCGACATGCTGGCGCCGGGGCAGGGCGATTTCGATCATATCGTCGCGATGGACAGCATCATCCATTACGAGCCCGATGACGCGCTGGACGTGATCGCGGGCTTTGCCGAGCGCGCGCGCGTCTCGGTGCTCTTCACCTTTGCCCCCCGCACGCCGGCGCTGGCCGTCATGCATGCGGTCGGGCAGTGGTTTCCGCGCAGCGATCGCTCGCCGGCGATCGTCCCGATTGCCGAGAAGGCGATGCGCGCCCGCATTCAAGGCGCGGCGCGCTTCGACGGCTGGGAGATCGGCCACTGCGAGCGGGTTGCGCAAGGCTTTTACACCTCGCAGGCGCTTGAGCTGCGCCGGCGCAAGGAGGACACGTAGTTATGGCGGCCTCGTTGGATGAACTGAAGCAGGTCTTCTACCAGGAAGTCCTGCCCAAGATCCTGCCATTCGCCGATGCGGCGACCAAGGAGCTGCCGATCGGGCGCCTGCTGCGCTTATCGTTGTTCCAGGCCTCGGTCGGCATGATGATGGTGCTGCTCTATGGCACCCTGAACCGCGTCATGGTGGTCGAGAAGGGCGTGCCGCCCTGGCTGATCGGCCTGATGGTGGCGCTGCCAGTGCTGGCGGCGCCGTTCCGGGCCCTGATCGGCTTCAAATCCGATATCCATGAGTCGGCCTTCGGTTGGCGCCGGGTGCCGTTCATCTGGTTCGGAACCCTGATGCAATTCGGCGGTTTGGCGATCATGCCCTTCGCCCTGCTGCTGATGGCCGAAGGCGGCAGCGTGCCGACCTTCGTCACCTGGCTCGCCGCCGGCATGGCCTTCCTGATCGCCGGCGCTGGGCTGCATACCACCCAGACCGCGGGCCTGGCCTTGGCGACCGACCTCTCGGTCGAGGACAAGCGCCCACGGGTCATCGCCCTGCTGTTCGTGGTGTTGCATCTGAGCATGCTGCTGGCCTCGCTGGCCTACGGCGCCTTGCTGAGCGATTTCAACGAGATGTCCGAGGCGCAGGCGAATGGACGCCTGATCGGCGTGCTGCAGGGCTCGGCGCTGGTGGCGATTGCGTTCAACATGATCGCGCTCTGGAAGCAGGAGGCGGTCAATTCCGAGCGCGCCGAGCAGATCAAGGCCGATCGCGCCGCGCACAAGGAGCGACCGACGTTCAGGGAGACCTGGGCCCAATTCATTCGCGCCGGGGATGCCGCGCGCTTGCTCGTCGCGCTCGCGCTCGGCACCGCCGCCTTCCAGATGCAGGATATCCTGCTCGAGCCCTATGGCGGTCAGGTGCTCGGGCTGACGGTGTCGCAGACCACGCGGCTGACGGCGATCTGGGCCTTCGGCACCTTGGCCGCATTCGGTCTCTCGGCTTACTTGCTCGGGCGCCAAGCCGACTACTATCGCCTCTCGGCCATCGGGGCACTGATCGGGATACTCGCCTTCGCCGCCGTGATCGCCGCCGATCCGCTTGGCTCGCCGTTGTTGTTCCGCTTCGGTGCGCTCTTGATCGGCTTTGGCGGCGGCCTCTTCGCGGTGGGCACCCTGACCGCAGCAATGAATTTGGCCGATGTTGAAGGCAGCGGCCTTGCGCTGGGGGCTTGGGGCGCGGTCCAGGCGACCGCCTATGGTCTTGCCATGTTCCTTGGCGGCACGTTGCGCGATCTCGTGACCACAATCGCCTCCACGGGGGCCCTCGGTGAGGCCCTGATGGGTCCAGCCGTCGGCTATGCGTTTGTCTATAACCTGGAGATCTTGCTGCTTTTCGCCACCCTGATCGCACTCGGACCGCTTGCCCTGAAGGGCGGTCATGCTGCGCGGTCTTCCTCGAAGTTCGGACTCACCGAGCTTCCTTAAGTCAACCCGCTACCGGAGGTTATCCGATGCCTACTGAAGCCGTTACCCACTACATCGACGCCGCCCAGATCACGATTTGGACGTTCTGGCTGTTTTTCTTCGGGCTCGTGTTCTGGCTTCGCCGCGAAGACAAGCGCGAAGGGTATCCGCTCGAGACCGAGACCCCGCGCGGCACCAAGCTGAACTCCGGCTTCCCGCCGATGCCGAAGCCGAAGACCTTCACCATGCCGCATACCGGCACCAAGGTGGTGAAGCCCGGTCCCGATCAGCCGCAGTACAAGATCAACGCCGAACCCGTCTCGCCGTTACCCGGCGCTCCGCTGGCACCGGTGGGCGATCCGATGAAGGCCAATGTCGGCCCCGGCTCCTACGCCATGCGTCTGGAAGAGCCCGATCTCACCGTCGACGGTCGCCCGCGCATCGTGCCGATGAGCGTCGCCAAGCACTTCGCGGTGGTCGGTAAGGATCCCGATCCGCGCGGGATGCCGGTGCGTGGCTGCGACGGCGCCCAGGGCGGGACCGTGAAGGAGCTTTGGGTCGATCGTTCCGAGCCGCAGATTCGCTATCTCGAGGTCGAGGCCGCTGGCGGCAAGCGCGTGCTGCTGCCGATCACCATGTGCGTGGTCAAGGGCAAGAAGGGCTATGTCGACGTCAACAGCATCACCGGCGCCCAGTTCGCCGGCGCGCCGACCCTGAAGAGCAAGGATCAGATCACCATGCGCGAAGAAGACATGGTCACCGCTTACTATGGCGGCGGAACCCTATATGCCACTCCAGGGCGCGCGGAGCCTCTTCTGTGAGTGAGTTCGCCTTCGAGCCGGTTCACGGCTTGCCGGAGCACCTCCCCCCGGGGGAGGCGCTTCGTTGGCAGGGCGCGCCGCATTGGCGCGTCCTTGCTAGGCGCGCCTTTTATGTCCGCACGGTTGCCTTCTACTTCGTGTTGTTGATGCTGTTGCGCTTGGCGGTGCTCATCGCCGAGGGCATCGCGTTGCGCGATGCCGTGCTCTGGAGCCTATGGATGGTCACCCTCGCGCTGCTGGCGGTCGGCATTCTCACCCTGCTGGCCTGGCTCTACAGCCGTTCGACGGTCTATAGCATCACCGATCGGCGGGTGGTGATTCGGTTTGGCGTCGCGCTGCCGATGGCGGTCAATATTCCCTTCAAGAGCATTGAGAGTGCCGGTCTGCGGACCTATCCGGATGGCTCTGGCGATATCCCGTTGGTGCTCAGCGAGGACCAGAAGGTCAGCTATCTGATCATGTGGCCCAATGTGCGTCCGTGGCGATTCTCGAATCCGCAACCGATGCTGCGTGGCATTCCGGACGCCGCACAGGTGGCCAAGATTTTGGCCGAGGCCCTGCGTTCGGCCAGTGCCGAGACGGCGGAGGGGACCGAGTCCGCGCCTGAGTCGGTACAAGAAGCGTCTCAAGAGGCGCGTCAGCGGGAGACGAACGCGGCGATGAGCGATGCGGGGTTGGCGCCTTCGCCGGCGAAGGCGGGTGGTCGGTGAGCGGTCGTCAGCGCGCTCTGCGAGGAGGACAGCGATGAGCGACCCATTCGAGGGCCGCCCCTTTCCACGCGGTGTGTTGATTGGCGCCGCAGTCCTGATCGGGTTCGCGATCCTGGCGGTGGCGATGGTCAGACTCACCGGCATGGGCGGCGCCGAGGTGCCCTATGCGCCGGTCCTCGAGGCCCGGGAACTGGTCTTCGAGGATCTCGGCGACGGGGTCACCATGGTCGCCCTGCCGGGCCCGCAGGGGGCCGATCGCGACGCGGTGGTGGGCCTGCTGAAATCCGGCGAACATGGCTTTGCGATGGGCATGATGCGCGGCATGGTGCGGGGTCGCCAGGCGCGCGATCTTCCGCTCGATGCCCCTTACCAACTGGCGCTGCTCGAGGACGGCAGGCTGGTGTTCCGCGATCCCAGCGTCGGCACCGAAATCGATCTGCGCGCCTTCGGGCCGACCAACCTGGCGACCCTCTATCCGCTGCTACGCAGCGAGCCCAAGCCGCTTGCCGATGTCGTTGCCGCAGACGCCCGCGACTAAGGTTCCGGCGACCGTATGTCGAGCTATGCTCTAGCGATCGGCTACGCGTTGTTCCTGTGGTGGTTCAGCACTGGCGTCATCCTCTATCTCAACGGGCTTCCGGCGCGCACCTATAAGACGAGTTTGATCGCCGCAACGGGATTGATGCTGTTGCTGGTGGTGGCGATCTATCTGGTGCGCGATCGCTATGACCTCTGGGGGGCCTATCTTGGCTTCACCGCTGGCGTCCTGGTCTGGGGTTGGCTGGAGATGGTCTACTTCATGGGCTTGATCACCGGTCCCCACAAAAAGCCCTGTCCTCTGGGTTGCACGGGCTGGCGCCGCTTCCTGCTGGCACTAGGCACCAGCCTCTATCACGAACTCCTGTTGTTGCTGATCGCGGCGGTCTTGATCGCGCTGACCTGGGACGCGGCCAACCAATTGGGCACCTGGACCTTCGTCATCCTCTGGCTGATGCGTTGGAGCGCGAAGCTCAATCTCTTTCTGGGCGTGCCCAATCTCAACGAGGATTGGCTGCCAGAGCATGTGCGCTTCATCACCAGCTATCTGCGCAAGCGCCCGATGAATCTGCTGTTTCCGATCTCGGTGAGTGTCGCGACCGTGGTCATGTCGTTGCTCGTCGAAGCGGCCTTGGAGCTTCCAACCGCCGAGTTTGCCGGGGTTTCGCTGATTCTGGCCGCAACCCTGTTGGCGCTGGCGATCCTCGAGCACTGGTTCTTGGTCCTGCCCTTGGCCGATGCCGCCTTGTGGCGCTGGGTCACTACCTCGGGGGATCGCGCCAATACCGATTCGGAACCGGGCCTGGTCTATAAGCAAAGGGTTGATTAGCCGCTGGTTGATATGCATCAAAGCCTGCACCGTCATGGTTCACTAAGTTAGTTTGCATGGAGGTGCCGCCGGTGTCACAGTCGCCGCTCCTTAAGCTCACGCATCACTGAGGTTCGCTCATGTCCAGCTTTGCGCCAACGGAGGTTTCATCCCAACAATTGGCACGAATCGCTGAACTTGGACCACTGTACGCCCAATCCGCCAATCAACCAGCGTCCTGGATCGACCGACTCGACAGCGCCGAGTACGAGGACGCCCTCGAAGAGATCGCCCAGCATCCGGACGAGACCCTCTCGCTCTACATCCACATCCCCTTCTGTCCCGGCCGCTGTCTGTATTGCGCCTGTAACACCACCGTGACCCATGACACGGGCTGGATCGACCGCTACCTGGATGCGCTCGACCAGGAGATGGCCCTGGTCAACCAGCATCTCCAGGGCCAGCACGATGTCTTGCAACTGCACCTCTCCGGCGGCACCCCGAACTACCTCAACGACTCCCAACTGACCCGGCTGACGGAGATCGTCGAACGCCGTTTCCGCATCATCCCGGATACCGATCTCTCGATCGAGTGCGATCCCAGGCGCGCCTCGGCGGGCCAGCTCGATCTGCTGCATGCGCTGGGGTACCGACGCGTCACCTTCGGCGTCCAAGACCTAGACCCGCGCGTCCAACGCGCCATCGGGCGGATGCAGTCGATCGACCTGATCCGCGATGTCTATGCGATGGCGCGCGAGACCGGCTTCGAGACGATTGGCTTCGATCTCATCTATGGCCTGCCCGAGCAGACCGAGGCGAGCTTCCAGGACACCCTGGATGCCATCGTCGAGCTGGCGCCGGACCGACTCTCCTGCTTTGGCTATGCGCGCACCACGGCGCGCGGCACCCATCAGTACGCCATCGAGGCGCATCGGCTGCCGTCGGCAATCGATCGCCAGGTCCTGTTCCATCGTGCCGTGAACACCCTCACCGCCGCCGGTTATGCCTGGATCGGGCTCGATGCCTTCGCGCTCGATACCGACGAACTCGCGATCGCGCAAGAGGAAGGACGACTGCGGCGCAACTGCATCGGCTATACCGGCATCGAGACCGATCACATGCTCGGTTTCGGCAGCGCCGCCATCGGCGATGTCAACGGGCTCTGCGTGCAAAACGAGGTCGAGATCGATGCCTGGACCGCGCAGGTGCAACGCGGCCAGCTGCCGGTCGCGAGCGGGCACCGCGTCAGCGACCGCGATCGGCGCCGGCGCGACGCGATCGAGCACATGATCTGCAATCTTGAGCTGCCGGCCGAGATCGCCGCCGGCTGTCTCGACGATGAATACGCGCGTCTCGCCAGCTATGCCTCGGACGGTCTGGTGCAGATCGAGTCCGACCGGCTGCGCATCACCCCCTCCGGGCGCTATTTCCTGCGCACCCTCTGCAGCGAGCATGGGGCCTACTTCGAGTGGGACCGCTCGCGCTGGCACTTCTCGCGCAGCCTATGAGCCCGCTCGACGACAGCGGTGCGGTTGCGCGCATCGGCCCCAATGCCATCACCCGCGTGGCCGAGGCCTTGGTCGCCGCGCGGGGCTCCGCCGCGGATGTCTTCGGCGCCGCCGGCCTGACCCACTACCTCGACGAGCCGCCCGAGGCAATGGTCGACGAGCGTGATGTGACCGCGCTGCAGCAGGCCCTGCGCGCCCAGCTCGACGCCGAGACGGCGCGCGGCATCGGTCATGATGCCGGACTGCGCACCGGCGACTATCTGCTCGCGCATCGCATCCCCAGGCCCGCCCAGCGGCTCCTCAAGCTCTTGCCGCCAGGGCCGGCCAGCGCCCTGCTGCTCAAGGCCGTCGGCAAGCATGCCTGGACCTTCTCCGGCAGCGGCGATTTCAGCTACACCATCGGCCGCCCGGTGCAGGTGCGCATCCAGGACTGTCCGCTCTGCCGCGGCAGCCAGGCCGATGTGCCGGTCTGCGATTTCTACCGCGGCACCTTCGAGCGGCTCTTCACCACCTTGGTCCACCGCAAGACCCAGGTCATCGAGACCCAGTGTCAGGCCATGGGTGCCGAGGCCTGCGTGTTCGAGATGCGCTGGTAGGGGCGCGGTGATCGCCATTCCCCCGCCGCGCGGAGACGAACCCTCAGCAGTCGCGCAGGGCGCCGATGGCAACGCGCAGCCGCTGAAGCAGCTCGGCACGGCCGCTGAACCCGAACGCGCCGATCGTCACCTCCGGTTCGCGCCGCTGCAGGATGCAGTGGATCAGTAGCTCGCGCTGCTGGGCTTCGAGCCCGCCGGCGATGCCCGCTCGCGTGGCGACCAGACGCGCG
>NZ_JBKHDN010000011.1:0-25594 GCF_046541315.1 Halochromatium sp.
AGGCTCGAACACCAGCTCAGGTTCAATCGTCGGCCCAGGACCGCGCGTTGGTTCGCGCCGCTCAAGCCAATAAGCGCCAATCAAGGCGAGAAAGCGATCCACGCCCAAGCGCCGGGGATCGGCGTAAGCGATCCGCACCGCATGCGCGTGCGCGGCGGGCTCGATCCGCCGGAGCGGGCAGTGCCAATAGGCGGCCACGGTCGCCTGCACGGCTTCGAGCACGGGTTCGGGACCCACGCTGGCGACCAGCACGCGCTCGATCCGCGTCAGCGTTTCCCAATTGGCGAGCACGTCAATGGGCAGTGCACCAAAGTGCCGCGCGGCAGTCATCGGCCCAAGCGCGGTGCCCTCGAGCACCGCCCACTTGAGGCTGGTATTGCCGATGTCGATGAGCAGTTTCACGGCGACAACCGGCTCAGTCCTGGTGCGCGCTCTTATGCGCGCTCAGGCTCTTGGCCTTCAGCTCGCCGGCCTCTTGGAGCCAATGCCGCAGTCGATTGGCATCGCCGATCGGGGTGAGTTGGCCCTGGGCATTGAGAAAGATCGCGTAGACGCGCCGATTCTCGATCACGGCCTGCATTACCAGGCAGCGCCCGGCTTCGTTGAGATAACCGGTCTTCGAGAGTTCGACCGTCCAGCGTTCATCGCGGGTGAGCGGATTGGTGTTGCGGTACTGCAGGGGTGGACGGGTGGCATGCGGGCGGAGGCTGGTCTCGCCGGTGGCGGTGATCGCGCGGATCAGTGGGTAACGCGCCGCCGCGTTGAGCAGGCGCACCAGATCCTCGGCGGTCGACTGGTTGCCCCCGTCCAGTCCGCTGGCGTCGGCAAAGGTGGTGTCATACATCCCGAGCGCCCTCGCCTTCTCGTTCATAGCCGCGACGAAGGCGGGCGTGCCGCCGGCAAAGGTGGTGCGCCCAAGGGCCGCCGCCGCGCGGTTGTCGGACGACATCAACGCGGTGTGCAAGAGTTCCCGGCGCGTCAGGATGGCCTCGTCGATGAGCAGCCGCGAGCGGCTCCAGCGCAGGCGGTCGCGATCGGCCTCGGTGATGGCGATGCGATCCTCGAGCGGAACCTCGGCGTCGATCACCACCATGGCCGTCATCAGTTTGGTGATTGAGGCGATCGGTCTGACCTCGGTGGCATTGCGCTCGAACAGTCGATTGCCCTCATGGTCGATGATCAAGGCCACGCCCGAATGAATCTCTGGCCCAGCCGCCCGCCCCCCGAGCGCGCCGAGCAGCAGCACCAGGAAGACGACTAACCTAGATCGACAACGAGAAGGCATCGGCAGAGGATCCTGCGGGAATCGATTGGAGGCCAAAACGCGGATCGCCTAAGAGTACGGCAGATTCCACACATGCAAAAGGCCCCGCCGAAGCGGGGCCTTCTCTCGGCGCGCCTGTCGTGGCCGTCAGGCCGGCAACGGCCGCCGTCGCCTTGGGCTCAAGGCTGGCCTTACATCATGCCCATGTCGCCCATGCCACCCATGCCGCCAGCCGGAGCCGCCGGCTCGTCCTTCGGCTCCTCGGCCACCATGGCCTCGGTGGTGATCATCAGCGCCGCAATCGATGCTGCGTTCTGCAGCGCGGTGCGGGTGACCTTGGTCGGGTCGAGGATACCCATGTCGACCAGGTCACCGTACTCGCCGGTCGCGGCATTGTAGCCGTAGTTGCCCTCGCCATCGGCCACCTTGTGCAGCACCACCGAGGCCTCTTCGCCGGCGTTCATGACGATCTGGCGCAGCGGCTCTTCCATCGCGCGCAGCGCGATCTTGATACCGACGTCCTGATCGTGGTTCGCACCGGTGAGATCGCGGATCTTGTTCAGCGTGCGTACCAGCGCGACACCACCGCCGGCGACGATGCCTTCCTCGACCGCAGCGCGGGTTGCATGCAGCGCATCCTCGACGCGTGCCTTCTTCTCCTTCATCTCGACCTCGGTCGCGGCACCGACCTTGATCACGGCAACACCACCGGCGAGCTTGGCCAGCCGCTCTTGCAGCTTCTCGCGATCGTAGTCCGAGGTGGTCTCCTCGATCTGAGCGCGGATCTGGTCGCAGCGGCCCTTGATCTCAGTGTCGGAGCCGGCGCCGTCGATGACGGTGGTCTCATCCTTGCTGATCTGCACACGCTTGGCCGAGCCGAGCTCGTTGAGGGTGGCCTTCTCGAGCGACAGCCCAACCTCTTCAGAGATCACGGTACCGCCGGTCAGGATGGCGATGTCCTGCAGCATGGCCTTGCGGCGATCGCCGAAGCCTGGGGCCTTGACGGCGCAGACCTTGATGATGCCGCGGATCGAGTTCACGACCAGGGTGGCCAGGGCCTCACCCTCGATGTCCTCGGCAACGATCATCAGCGGACGACCGGCCTTGGCGACGGCCTCGAGCACCGGCAGCAGATCGCGGATGTTCGAGATCTTCTTGTCGTGCAGCAGGATGTAGGGGTCTTCCAGCTCGGCGGTCTGGCTCTGCTGGTTGTTGATGAAGTACGGCGACAGGTAGCCGCGGTCGAACTGCATGCCCTCGACGACGTCGAGTTCGTTGTGCAGCGACTTGCCTTCCTCGACGGTGATGACGCCTTCCTTGCCGACCTTCTCCATCGCCTCGGCGATGATCTGGCCGATCGACTCGTCAGAGTTGGCGGAGATGGTGCCGACCTGAGCGATCTCCTTGTTGTTGGAGCACGGCTTGGACAGCTCCTTCAGCTGGGTCACCGCGGCATCGACCGCCTTGTCGATCCCCCGCTTCAGGTCCATCGGGTTCATGCCGGCGGCGACCGCCTTCATGCCCTCGCGGACCATCGCCTGGGCCAGCACGGTGGCGGTGGTGGTGCCGTCGCCGGCGATATCGCTGGTCTGGGAGGCGACCTCCTTGACCATCTGCGCGCCCATGTTCTCGAACTTGTCGGAAAGCTCGATCTCCTTGGCGACGCTGACGCCATCCTTAGTGACGGTCGGGGCGCCGAAGGACTTCTCCAGCACCACGTTGCGGCCCTTGGGACCCAGGGTGACCTTGACGGCATTGGCGAGGATGTTGACGCCCTCGACCATCCGGTTGCGGGCATCGAGGCCGAACTTCACTTCTTTTGCGCTCATCGCGTGATTTCCTCAAGCAAAACTGGTTATGTCGAACGAATGTTGTCGGACCGCTCCGACAGCTTTGACGGCTGGGTGCGCGGCTTAGCCTTCGATGACGCCCATGACGTCTTCTTCGCGCATCACCAGGAACTCCTCTCCATCGAGCTTGACCTCGGTGCCGGAGTACTTGCCGAACAGCACCTTGTCGCCGACCTTCACGTCGAGGCCGCGGGTGTCGCCGTTGTCCATGATCTTGCCGTTGCCAACGGCGATGACCTCGCCCTGGATCGGCTTCTCGGCGGCCGAGTCCGGGATCACGATCCCGCCGGCGGAGGTACGCTCCTCTTCCATACGACGGACCACGATGCGGTCATGCAAGGGACGAATCTTCATTTGCGGTAGCCCTCAGGGTTGTTGAATGTGGTGTTGAGGTAAAGGACCGGGACGGATCTTGGCCGACGCCGGTGTCGAACTGTTGGTGTCGTTCAACCAACCATTGCGGTTGGGTGTTAGCACTCATGTCGAGCGAGTGCTAATAATAGGCTGCGTCGGCGCCATGTCAAGAGGCAGTTGCATGTTCCCGCATGCCGGCACGGGGCTGCGCTGGTCATGCGGCCGCATGCTGGTCATGCCGGCGTGCATGCGAACGCGGCCCGGTCGGGAGCGCGACTCGGGCGCGCGACGATCTCAGTCGTCGCGTCGCCAGTCGCCTTCGATGGTGCGACGCCGCGCCTCCCCCTGGCGCAGGATCGCCTCGCTCTCAACCGGCACCACCGGGACATAACGGCGGATCAGGGCGTGCCGCAGGGCGGGCACCAGCAACGCGAAGCCGACCGCGTCGGTGATGAATCCCGGCAGCATCAGCGCGAAGCCGCAGAGCAGAAGCGCGGCCCCGTCCAAGAGTTCGAGGGCCGGCGTCTCGCCGCGATCCATGGTCGAATGCACGCGCATCAGCACCGTCAGACCCTGCACACGCACCAGATAGCCGCCGATCACGGCGGTCAGGATCGACAGGAGGATGGTGGGAAGCGCACCGATGACCGAGCCGACCTGGATCAGGAAGTACAACTCGATCAGGGGCGCCATGACGAAGAGAAGAAGGAAAAGCCACATCAGTCTGGTCTCGCTGGTTGGGCGGCGGTCGGTCATCGAACCGGCGCCATTTCCCGCAGTTTTGTGCGGATTTGTAGGATTCAAACCACCGCAGCCGCAGCGCTCGGTTTCCGTTAGGCTATGCAGCGCATGCGCGACGGGCGCGCCTCATTACGCCCTCATGTCCCCGTATCGTTCAAACATCAGCGTCTCGGATTCAGCGCCATGGGAACTCGCCCCGACCCCGAACAGGTCTATCTCAGTTACTGCACCTGCCCCGATGTCGAGACGGCTCAGGCGTTGGCGCGAACGCTCGTCGCCGAGCATCTCGCCGCTTGCGTCAATGTGCTGCCAGGACTGATCTCGGTCTATCGCTGGCAGGCGCGGATCGAGACCGATGCCGAGGTGCTGCTGCTCATGAAAACCACCCAGGCCCGCGTCGCCGACCTGGCGGCACGGATCGACAGCCTCCACCCCTATGAGGTCCCCGAGGTGATCAGCCATCCGATCACCGCCGGCCATCCACACTATCTCGATTGGGTCCGCCAATGTACCGCGAACACTCACCGCTGACAGACCTTGGGCGTCACCGGCGCCACGCCCTTTTGCGCCGCCTTCAGTCTGGGTTTGGCCTGTTGCTGCTGCTCCTCATCGGGTTCGCTCTGCCGATGGCGAGCGCGGCCGAGGACGACTTTCCGCCGCCAGATCAGGTGTTCCGTCTCGACAGCACCGTGCTGGGCCCGGAACGGATCCGGGTGAGCTGGGAGATCGAACCCGGTTACTACCTGTATGGCGACAAGTTCCGCTTCGAGAGCCAGACGCCGGGGATCGAACTCGGCCCGGCCGAGCTGCCGCCCGCGCAGACCAAAAATGATGAGTTCTTCGGCGAGGTGGACATTTACCGCGACCGGGTGGAGGCCGAGCTGCCGCTGCAACGCGGCGAGGATGCCGGGGAAACGCTGCGGATCGAGGCCCAGTCCCAAGGCTGCGCCGACGCCGGATTCTGCTACCCGCCGCAGCGCGAGACGGTCCTGCTGGAACTGCCGCGGCGCACCGCCCGCGCGCGACCTGCGGACGACCCGGCCGCCGCTGGCGACGGCACAGCCCGCGGCGACTCACCCGCATCGCTCGGACTCGGCTTCGACGACGATATCCTGCCGGCCGAGGAGGCCTTCCAGCTCGAGGCCCGCGTCGAAGACCCGCACAGGCTGGTCCTGCATTGGCGGATCGCGCCCGAGACCTATCTCTACGAAGAGAAGATCGAACTCACGCTCGAGGATGCCGAGGGCGTGCAGCTCGGCAGCTACGAGCTACCAGCGGCCGAGATCAAGTCCGATACCGTGCGTCCCGATGGCACCATTGGCGACGTCGCCATCTATCAGGACGCTGTCGAACTCAGCGTGCCGCTGCTCCGCGCTGACGAGGACGCGACCGAGGTCACCCTGGTCGCCAACTACCAGGGCTGCGCCGAGCGCGGCATCTGCTACCCGCCGGTCACCGATCGGCAACGGCTCGCGCTGCCGCCTGCGGTCACCACGGTCGCGCTGACCGAACCGGCAGGCGCGGACAGGGGGGCCAACGCAGGGGCGGATGAAGACCCCGCGGCGGCGACAGCACCCGAGCGCGTCTCGGAGCAGGACCAGATCGCGGCGCGCCTCGCCAACACCGGCATCTTCGGCGCCCTGGCGATCTTCTTCGTGCTCGGCTTATTGCTCGCGTTCACGCCCTGCGTGTTCCCGATGATCCCGATCCTCTCCGGCATCATCGCCGGCCAGGGCGATCGGATCACCACGCGCAAGGCCTTCTTCCTCTCGCTCGCCTATGTGCTGGCGATGGCGCTCACCTATGCCATCGTCGGCGTCATCGCCGGGCTGTTCGGCGCCAATCTGCAGGCGACCTTCCAGAATGCCTGGGTGCTGGCCGCCTTCGCGGCGATCTTCGTCGCGTTGTCGCTGTCGATGTTCGGCTTCTACGACCTGCAATTGCCAAGCAGCGTGCAGACCAAACTCACCCAGCTCAGCAACCAGCAGCAGGGCGGCACCCTGACCGGCGCGGCGATCATGGGCGCGCTCTCAGCGCTGATCGTCGGCCCCTGCGTGGCGCCGCCGCTGATGGGCGCGCTGATCTTCATCGGCAAGACCGGCGACGCCGTGCTCGGCTTTTTCGCCCTGCTCGGCCTCGGTCTCGGCATGGGCGCGCCCCTGCTCGCCATCGGCACCTCGGCCGGCAAGCTGCTGCCGCGCGCCGGCGGCTGGATGGACGCGGTCAAGGCGGTGTTCGGCGTGCTGCTGCTGGCGGTGGCCGTGCTGCTGATCGAGCGGGTGCTCCCGGCCGCGGTCGCGATGCTGCTCTGGGGGCTCTTGTTGATCAGCTCCGGTGTCTACCTCGGTGCCCTCACTCAGCATGGGCCAGAGGCCAGCGGTTGGTCCAAGCTGTGGAAGTCGCTCGGCGTCGCCCTGCTGCTCTATGGCGTGCTGATGCTGATCGGCGTCGCCGCTGGCGGCAAGGACACCATCCAACCGCTGCGCGGCCTGGCCCCGGCCGCAGGCGAAGCGGGCGCGGTGGCCGCGCATCCAGAGTTCGAGCCCATCAAGAGCGTGGCCGATCTGGATCAAGCCGTCGCCGAGGCTCAGGCCCAGGGCCAACCGGTGATGCTCGACTTCTATGCCGACTGGTGCGTGTCCTGCAAGGAGATGGAGCGCTACACCTTTCCCGATCCGGCGGTGCAGCAGGCGATGGAGCGCTATGTGCTGTTGCAGGCCGACGTGACCGCCAACGATGCCGCCGACAAGGCGCTGATGCAGGAGCGCTTCGGCATCCCGGGGCCGCCGGCGATGCTGTTCTTCGACGCCGAGGGGCAGGAACAGCGCGGCTGGCGCTTGGTCGGCTTCGTGCCCGCCGCGGACTTCGCCGCGCACCTGAATGAGTTCGACCGATGAATGCCGTCAAGGTCCTCGCGGTCACGGTGCTGGCCGGTTCGGTCAGCATCGGGCTTGCGTTGTTCGGGGAGCGCTGGGTCGATCGCGACGAGCACGCGGCCGGGCAACGCCGCGACGAAGCCCTTCAAGGCGTGCTCGAGACGCTGCCCGATCTCCAGCTCAGGGACATCGAAGGCCACAGGATCAACAGCCGCCGCTGGGCGGGCAAGGTGGTGGTGCTGAATTTCTGGGCCACCTGGTGTCCCCCCTGCGTGCGCGAGATGCCGTTGCTCGATGAATGGCAGCGACGCCATCGCGATCAGGGACTGCGGGTGGTCGGGATTGCCATCGATCGCGCCGACGAGGTCGCGAGGTTTCTCGATGATCACCCCGTGGGCTATTCGATCCTGCTCGGCGACATGGAGAGCGTCGACCTCGCGCGAGGGCTTGGCAATCGCACCGGCGGGCTGCCCTTCACGGTCGTCTTCGATACCTTCGGGCGCCGCGCGTTTAGCTACCTCGGCGAACTCGATGCCAGGATCCTGGAGAGCGAGGTCGCCCCGCTGCTGCCCGAGGCCGGCTGATCGCCAAAGACCGGGACAGGAATCGCCGGTAACGGGCATGCATCGGCACCGATCCCGGGGTCTTCACCGCCGAGGCGGGGGATCGCGCCCTTTGTAAATTGGCGCCTAATGCCGTACCCTGTCGGGCAAGAATCGGAGAATGCCTGAACGACCTTTTTTTTGACGGTTCGCTGCCGATAGGTGCGTTTTCGACCGGAACCATGGCCAAGATCCTTTGCTTGAACGGACCGAACCTGAACCTGCTCGGCACGCGCGAGCCCGGCATCTACGGCCACCAGGCGCTAGACCGCATCGGCGCGGGCTTGAGCGCCACCGCCGCCGCCGCCGGCCATGAGCTACGGATGCTGCAGAGCAATGCCGAGCATGCGCTGATCGAGGCGATCCACCACGCGGGCAGCGAGGGCGTCGCCTTCATCCTGTTCAACCCGGCAGCCTTCACGCACACCAGCATCGCGCTGCGCGACGCGCTGTTGGCGGTGCGCATTCCGTTCATCGAGCTGCACCTGTCGAATGTGCATGCGCGCGAACCGTTCCGGGCCCACTCGTACTTCTCGGATATCGCCGAGGGCGTGATCACCGGGCTCGGCGCCCAGGGCTACGGCTTGGCGCTGACGGCGGCCCTGGCTTGGCTCGACGCGGCGTCCCGGGAGCGGCATTCAGAGGCCGAGATTCAGACACCATAAGCATCCATCCACGGCGAGAAGAACACCTGTCATGGACATCCGCAAGGTCAAGAAGCTGATCGAGTTGCTCGATGAATCGAACGTCGCCGAGATCGAGATTCACGAGGGCGAAGAATCCGTGCGCATCAGCCGCCATGGCAGTGGGGCACCGCAGTTCATGATGCCTGCGGCGGCGCCCGCCGCTGGCGCCAGCGCGCCCCCGCTGGTGCCGGCGCCCGCACCGAGCAGCCCCGAGATCGACGACGCCTGCATCGCGCGCTCGCCGATGGTGGGCACCTTCTATCGCTCGCCCTCGCCAGGCGCCAAGGCGTTCGTCGAGGAGGGCCAGGAGGTCAAGGTCGGCGACATCCTCTGCATCATCGAGGCGATGAAGATCCTCAACCAGATCGAGTCCGAGCGTGCCGGCGTGGTCAAGAAGATCATGGTGGAAAACGGCCAGCCCGTCGAATACAACCAACCGCTGTTCGTGATCGAATGATCGAGAAGATCCTCATTGCCAATCGCGGCGAGATTGCGCTGCGCATCCAACGCGCCTGCCGCGAACTCGGCATCAAGACCGTCGCCGTGCATTCCGACGCCGACCGCGAACTCAAGCATGTGCTGCTGGCCGACGAATCGGTCTGCATCGGCCCGGCCCAATCGCGCGACAGCTATCTGCACATCCCGGCGATCATCAGCGCCGCCGAGGTCACCGACACCGTCGCCATCCATCCGGGCTACGGCTTCCTCTCGGAGAACGCCGATTTCGCCGAGCGCGTCGAGCGCTCCGGCTTCGTCTTCATCGGCCCCAAGCCGGACACCATTCGGCTCATGGGCGACAAGGTCTCGGCGATCCGCGCCATGAAACAGGCCGGCGTGCCCTGCGTGCCCGGCTCCGACGGACCGCTCGACGATGACGCCAAGCACACCTTACAGCTCGCGCGCGAGATCGGTTATCCCGTCATCATCAAGGCCTCCGGCGGCGGTGGCGGGCGCGGCATGCGCGTGGTGCATTCCGATGCGACCCTGCTGAACGCGATCTCGCTGACCAAGGCCGAGGCCGGCGCGGCCTTCGGCAACGACGTGGTCTACATGGAGAAGTACCTGGAGAATCCGCGGCATGTCGAGTTCCAGGTACTGGCGGACAACTACGGCAACGCCATCCACCTGTGCGAGCGCGACTGCTCGATGCAGCGCCGGCATCAGAAGGTGATCGAGGAGGCGCCGGCGCCCGGTATCACGCCCGAGCAGCGCCAGCGCATCGGTCGCCGCTGCGCCGAGGCCTGCAGTACGCTCGGCTACCGCGGACTCGGCACCTTCGAGTTCCTCTATCAGGACGAAGAGTTCTATTTCATCGAGATGAACACCCGCGTGCAGGTCGAGCACCCGGTCACCGAGATGATCACCGGCGTCGATGTGATCAAGGAGCAGATCCTCGTCGCCGGCGGCGAGCGCCTGCGCTATAGCCAGGACGAGATCGTCCCGCGCGGCCATGCCATCGAATGCCGGCTCAATGCCGAGCACCCGGAGACCTTCATGCCGAGTCCGGGGCGGATCGAGGAGTTCCACGCCCCCGGCGGCCCCGGCGTGCGCATCGATACCCATATCTATGCCGGCTATGTGGTGCCACCCTACTACGATTCGATGATCGGCAAGCTCATCGCCCACGGCGAGGACCGCGACGCGGCGCTCGCGCGCATGACCAACGCCCTGCGCGAGACCATCATCGAGGGCATCAACACCAATATCCCGTTGCATCGCCAGCTGTTGAAGGACGCCGCCTTCCAACAGGGCGGCATCAATATCCACTATCTCGAAAAGAAGCTCGGTCTCTGAGCTGAGCGAGCGCGGGGCCGACCTCACCCATGGCCTGGATCGAGCTTGAACTGCTGGCGGACTCCGCTCAGGCCCCGCTGCTGGAAGCCGCGCTGGAGAACGCCGGCGCGCTCGCGGTGACCCTCGACGAGGGCGGCCACGATGGGTTCGACGAGGTTCTCGAACCGGCACCGGGCGCGACGCCACTCTGGCGCCAACTGCGCATCACGGCCCTGTTCGAGGATGACCCAACCGGCACCATGCAGGCCGAGGCCGCGGCCGCGGCGCTGGCCGCTCAATGCCTGGTGCCACCGCGTCTGCATCGGCTCGAGGATCGCCTCTGGGAGCGCGTCTGGCTCGAGGATCTGCATCCGCAACGCTTCGGCGAGCGGCTCTGGGTCTGTCCGCGCGGGCGGCGCGTCGAGGCGGCCGACGCCATCATCATCGATCTCGACCCCGGCCTCGCCTTTGGCACCGGGCACCACGCGACCACCGCGCTCTGCCTCGAATGGCTCGATGGCGCGCCGCTCGCCGGCCGCACCCTGATCGACGTCGGCTGTGGCTCCGGCATCCTCGCCATCGCCGCGCTCAAGCTCGGCGCGGCCCGGGCCATCGCCATCGATCATGATCCGCAAGCCTTGGAGGCGACGCTCGAGAACGCCGCCGCCAATGCCGTCGCCGATCGTCTCAGCGTCCATCCGCCGGAACAGATGCCGCAGGAGCCGGCGGATGTGCTGGTGGCGAACATCCTCGCCGGCCCCCTGCTCGAACTCGCGCCGACCCTGGCGCGGCTGACCAAACCGGCCGGGCAACTCGCCCTCTCGGGCATCCTCGCGCATCAGGCCGAGGCCATCGGCGACGCCTATGGCGCCGACTTCCGCCTCGCCCCGGCACGGCAGCGCGAGGATTGGGTCCTGATCAGCGGTCGACGACGGAGTGGCGACTAGGCCCGCGCCGGACACGAGCGCCGCTCAGGCCGCCAAGCTCCTGGAGCCGTTGCGAATCGGTTCGGTCAACCTCCCCAATCGGTTATTCCTCGCGCCCATGGCCGGGGTCACCGATCAGCCCTTTCGCACCCTCTGTCGAGCGCTCGGCGCCGGTCTGGCGGTGTCCGAGATGGTCTCCGCTAATCCGGCGTTGCGTGGCACCCGCAAGAGCCGCGAGCGCCGCGATCACCGAGGCGAAACCGGTCCCATCGCGGTGCAGATCGCCGGCGCCGATCCGCAGCAGATGGCCGCGGCCGCGCGCGATAACGTCGAGCGCGGCGCCGAACTGATCGACATCAATCTCGGTTGCCCGGCCAGGAAGGTATGCAAGGTCGCCGCCGGCTCGGCGCTGCTGCGCGACGAGGTCTTGGTTGGGCGTATCCTGGAGACGGTGGTGCGCGCGGTCGATGTCCCGGTGACGCTGAAGACGCGCACCGGCTGGTCGCCGCAGACGCGCAACCTGCCCCGCATCGCCGCCATCGCCGAGGCCAGCGGCATCCGCCTCATCAGCGTGCACGGGCGCACCCGCGCCTGCGGCTATCGCGGCGAGGCCGAATTCGAGAGCCTGGCCGGCATTCGCGCGCAGTGCTCGCTGCCGTTGGTCGCCAATGGCGACATCGACAGCCCGGCCAAGGCGTTGCAGGTGCTGAACGCGACCGGCGCCGATGCTATTATGATCGGACGTGCCGCGCTCGGCCGGCCGTGGATCTTCGGCGCCATGGCGGCCGCATTCCGCGCGCTCGCCGGCTCCGACGCGCACAGGCCCAACGAGAAACCCGGCGCAAGCCCCGGCGAGCGCACCTGCGATGGATCCGGCGACAGACCCGGTGAGAGACCCAGTGGGAAACCCGGCGACAGACCCGGTGAGAGACTGGGCGGCACGTCGTCGGCCCCGACCCGCGCGGTGCCAAGCACCCCCTCGCCAGCCTGGATCGAAGCGATCTTGATGGAGCATCTGGATCGGCTCTACCGTTTTTACGGCGAGCCGCGCGGGGTATTGATCGCACGCAAGCACATCGGCTGGTACCTGCGCGCGCTCGGCTCCGAAATGGGCAGCGGGAATGGTGTCGGCACCGACTGGAGCGCCGGTTTCGGCGTCAAGGTCGAGCACTTGCGCTCGCGCTTGATGGCAACCGGGGCGGCGGCGGAGCAACAGACACTGCTGCGCGAATACTTTCAACACCACGCCGACGCGGCCACCGAGCGCGCCCGTTCGGCATCATCTCGAACCAGCGGCGAGGAGCCATTGCATGAATGACGGGGAAGGCCTTGCGGTGCCGGAAGCGGAATCGCACCGCACTGAGCTGCTGCGCGAATGCGTGCTCGGCGCCTTACGCGGTTACCTCGACAGCATGGGCAATCATGAGATCCACGGACTCTATCGCTTGGTCATGAACGAGGTCGAGCAACCGCTGATCGAGGCCGTGCTCGAACACACCAGGGGGAACCAATCCGCTGCTGCGGCGATCCTGGGCATCAGCCGTGGCACCCTGCGCAAAAAGCTCGCGCAGCGCGCCGCCGCACCCTAGCCGCGCACCTGCCGCCCGCGCGTGGCGGCGCGCGCGGGCTCGTCGCGGTCCATTGTCTAGGGCCCGATGACGGCCGGACACCGGCGCGCAAGCGGGGCAACGGCTGCTGGACACTTTCTTGGAGAACAATCGGATGAAAGCAATCGAACGGGCGCTGATCAGCGTCTCCGACAAGACCGGCATCGCCGCCTTTGCGACCGCATTGAGCAAGCAAGGCGTCGAGATCCTCTCCACCGGCGGCACCGCCCGGCTGCTCGTCGAGCAGGACGTGCCGGTGATCGAGGTCGCCGAATACACCGGCTTCCCGGAGATGATGGACGGGCGCGTGAAGACCCTGCATCCGCGCATCCATGGCGGCATCCTCGGGCGGCGTGGCGAAGATGACCAGGTCATGCGCGAGAACGAGATCCGGCCGATCGATCTCGTGGTGGTGAATCTCTATCCGTTCGAGGACACCGTCGCCCGCCCCGAGTGCGATCTGCCAACGGCGATCGAACACATCGATATCGGCGGCCCCACGCTGATCCGCGCCGCGGCCAAGAATCATCGCGATGTCAGCGTGGTCTGCGAGCCGGCCGATTACCAACGCGTGCTCGATGCCATGTCCGCGAATGGCGGCGCGGTCGATGACCGCACCCGCTTCGATCTGGCGGTGCGGGCCTTCGAGCACACGGCCCATTACGACGGCGCCATCGCCAATTATTTGGGCGCCATCGTCGAGTCTCAGGAGGCTGGGCATCCGCAGGAACAGGCCCCGGATCAGGGTCAGGCTCAGGCTCAGGCCCAAGGCCAGAACCCGTTTCGGGCAGGGGCGCTGCCGCGCACCTTCAACATGCAATTCCGCAAGCGCCAGACCATGCGCTACGGCGAAAACCCGCATCAGCGCGCGGCCTTCTATGTCGGCGGTGGCGGCTGCGAGGCGAGCGTCGCCACCGCCGAGCAGCTCCAGGGCAAGGCCCTGAGCTACAACAACATCGCCGATACCGATGCCGCGCTCGAATGCGTGAAGCAGTTCGACGAGGGACCGGCCTGCGTGATCGTCAAGCACGCCAATCCCTGTGGCGTCGCGTTTGGCGAGCATCCGCTCGCGGCCTATGAGCGCGCCTTCAGCACCGATCCGGAATCGGCGTTCGGCGGCATCATCGCCTTCAACCGGCGACTCGATGGCGACACCGCGAAGGCGATTGTCGCGCGTCAGTTCGTCGAGGTGATCATCGCCCCGGCGATCAGCGACGAGGCGGTTGCGGCGCTCGCGGCGAAGAAGAATGTGCGCCTGCTGTGCTCGGGTCCCTGGCCGGCGGCACGTCAAGGCTATCGCGACTTCAAGCGCGTGCGCGGCGGGCTCTTGGTGCAGGAGGCCGACCTCGATTTGAGCAGCGCGATCAAGACCGTGACCCAGCGCGCGCCGAGCGAGGCCGAGCGCCAGGATCTGCTCTTCGCCTGGCGGGTGGCCAAGTTCGTCAAATCCAACGCCATCGTCTATGCCCGCGACGGCATGACCATTGGCGTCGGCGCCGGCCAGATGAGCCGCATCAACTCCGCCCGCATCGCCAACATCAAGGCCGAGCAGGCGGGCTTGGAGGTCACCGGCGCGGTGCTCGCCTCCGATGCCTTCTTCCCGTTCCGCGACGGGCTCGATCAGGCGGCGGCGGCCGGTATCCGCGCGGTGATCCAGCCCGGCGGCTCGCTGCGCGACGAGGAGGTCATCGCCGCCGCCGACGAGCACGGGATCGCGATGCTGTTCACCGGCATGCGCCATTTCCGGCACTGATCCCGGAAACCGAGCACGGAGTCCGGACCCAACCGATGGCGGTGCACCCAAGCGCGATCATCGAGGACGGCGCCGAAGTCCATGCGAGCGCCGAGATCGGCCCCTGGTCGCTGATCGAGGCCGGTGCAGTGATCGGCGCCGAGTGCCGCATCGAGAGCTGTGTGCGCATCTACGCCGGCACCCGGCTCGGCGCGCGCAATCGCGTCTGCCATGGCGCCACGCTCGGCAGCGAGCCGCAGGATCTGAGCTTCAGGCCGGAGCGCGCGCGGCCGCTGACCATTGGCAGCGACAACTGCTTTCGCGAGTGTGTCAACATCAGCCGTGGGATCAAACGCGAACAAGGCACGCGCATCGGCAACCGCAACTATTTCATGGCCTACAGCCATGCCGGCCATGACTGCATCGTCGGCGACGACAACATCCTCGCCAACACCGCGACCCTCGCTGGCCATGTGGAAGTGGCGCACCACTGCTTCCTCTCGGGCCAGGTCGCCGTGCATCAATTTGCCCGCATCGGCGCCTACACCATGATCGGCGGGCTGACCGGCGTCAGCAAGGATCTGCCGCCGTTCGTGCTGGCCAATGGCCAGCGCGCGGTCATCGTCGGCCTGAATCTGGTGGGTTTGAAACGCCACGGCTTTTCCTCCGAGCAGCGCGCCCGCATCAAGGCGGTCTATCGACTCATCTTCCGTTCCGGCCGCCGCTTGGCGGACGCACTCGCCGAGGCCCAGCAGCGCTATCCGTGCGATGAAACCAATGAGATCATCGATTTCATCCGCGCCTCCGAGCGCGGCGTCACCGGCTTCGAGTGACCCTCTCTAGACGCCTCTCCCATCGCCTAAGACCAGCACCATGGAACATCACCAGAACGACGCCCACTACCAAATCGACGTCCAGGCGCTGACGCGCTATCTACCGGAGCAATCCGACCCGGCCGGCGGCCGCTACACCTTTGCCTACACCATCACCATCAGCAACACCGGCGCGGTACCGGCCAAGCTCCTGAACCGGCATTGGATCGTCACCGATGCCAACGGCAAGACCCAGGAGGTGCGGGGCGCCGGCGTGGTGGGCGAGCAACCCCATCTGCAGCCGGGCGAGCGCTTCGAGTACACCAGCGGCACGCAGATCGCGACGCCCCTTGGCAGCATGCATGGGAGTTATGACATGATTGCCGATGACGGCACCCGCTTCGACGCCGTCATCCGTCCGTTCTCGCTCGGCGATCGCAGCGCCTTGCACTAACCCTGGCCCATCCACGCCCTCTCGCGACCATGTCCACCTACGCCATTGGCGATATCCAGGGCTGCTACGACGAGTTGCGCCGCCTGCTCGATAAGGCCGGCTTCGATCCGACCAAGGACAAGCTCTGGTGTGTCGGCGATCTGGTCAATCGCGGTCCCGACTCGCTCGCGGTGGTGCGCTGGATCAAGGCCCTCGGCGAGCGGGCCGTGGTCGTGCTCGGCAATCACGATCTGCATCTGCTCGCGGTCGCCCTCGCCGACGCCCGGCTCGGCAAGAAGGACACGCTGGATGCGATCCTCGCCGCGCCGGACCGCGACGAGCTGTTGCATTGGCTGCGGCATCGACCGCTCCTGCATCACAGCGAGAAGAAGCAATTCACCATGCTCCATGCGGGCCTGCCGCCGCAGTGGGATCTGGCCCAGGCCCGGGCCTGCGCGCGCGAACTCGAGGATGTGCTGCGAGGGCCAGACCATGTCGCCTTCCTGCAGCAGATGTATGGCAATGAGCCTGGGCGTTGGAGCGATGACCTCAGCGGCCTGGAGCGGCTGCGTTTCATCGTCAACTGTTTCACGCGCTTGCGCTGGTGCACGGCCGACGGCGAGCTGCTGCTCCAGGAGAAAGGCGATCTCGAACAGGCCGGACCCGACGCCCTACCCTGGTTTCGCGTGCCGGGCCGGCGCACGCGCGATGATCGCCTCCTGTTTGGCCATTGGTCGACCATCGGCTTCCTCGCCGAGCACAACTGCTGGGCGCTCGATAGCGGCTGCGTTTGGGGCGGGCGGTTGAGCGCGGTGCGCGTGCGGCGCAAGAAGTCGCTGACGCTGATCCAGCTCGACTGCGCCGGCTATCTGGCGCCGGGCTGAGGCCCGGCGGCTGCGCGCACGACGGCCCAATTCCAGAGCCAGCTCCAGGGCCAGTTCCAGAGCCGGTTCCGAGCGCTCCGGCGCGCTTCAAGCGCACCCATCGGCCGGTCATCGGTGGCTTGCTGGCATCCGCAGATGGATGCAGGTGCGATCCTCGGCATCCGAGGTGCTCATGCTCAACCGAAAGCCCATGGTGTCGGCCATGAGTTTGGCGGAATAGGTGCCAAGCCCGGTGCCATTGGGTTTGCCGTGGGTGCAATATTTGTCGAAAAACCGTTCGCGAACCGGTGCCGGCACCGCGCCACGGTTGCAGATGTCGAGCAGCACCCGGTCATTGGTCCCCGCATCCGATTCAGCATCCGTTCCCGCATCCGTCCCCGCATCCACCTTGCCATCCGCGCCCTGCTCGAGGATGTCCAGGCGAAGGGTCTCCCCGGGCGGCGAGGCCTCGACGGCATTGGTCAGCAGATTCCCGAGCATCGACAGCAGCAGACCCGCCTCGGCGGCGACCATCACCGCACCAGGCGCGCTCGTCGCTGCCGACTCCAGCGGCAGTGCTTGGTCATTGTGGCGCAGCACCAGGCGCAGTTGCTTGCGGCTCAGCGGTTCGGCGATGAAGGTACAGGCGGTTTGCACAATCTTGATCAGATCGACATGACTCGCCCTGTAGCAAAACTGACCGCTCTCCATTTTGAACAGGTCGAGGGAACGATCGATCAGATCGAGCATGTCCCGACCGGATTGGCGAATGAGGTCGATATCTTGGCGTTGTTCCGCGCTGAGGCTGTCGTCCATCAGCAGCAGCTCGGGCAGATTGATGATGGGATGGAGCGGCGCTTTCAGGTCGTGGCGCATGATGCGCTCGACATCCTCCCTGATGCGTTCGAGTTCCTTGCGATCCTTGATGTCTTGCTTGACCGCCACATAGTTGCGCAACACGCCTTGATCGTCGAACACCGGCGAGATCGCAGCTTCTACCCAGTACCGCCGCCCCTGTTTGTTCTGGTTGATCAGCTCGCCGCGCCAGGTCTCGCCGCCTTCCAGGGTCGCCCACATCTGCTGGTAGAAGGCCTGTTCGTGCTCGCCCGACTGTAGAAAAAGCATATTTTTTCCGATCGCTTCCTCGCTGCTGTACCCGCTGAGTTGGGTGAAATAGGGGTTGACATAGAGAATATCGCCCTGGGTGTCGGTCACGGTGATCGAGACCGGTGCCTGCTCCACCGCTCGCATCAAGGTCCGCAAGCGCGCATCCTGCGCGCGTTGCTCGGTCACATCGAGCGCGATGCCCTCGATCAGATCCAGCTCGCGTTCCTGGTCGAAGATCCGGTAGGCATGCATCTCGAGCTGGCGCCAGTCGCCGTCCGGGTGGCGAAAGCTCAGCTCAAAGCGCAGGTTGTCATCGCCTTGCGATAGCCAAAGCCAGTGTTCCTCGGCCACTTTTGCCCGCGATTCCGGCGACCAGTCGGCCAGGTCGCGCCAGCATTGCCCAATCGCCTCCTCGGGGCTGGCGCCGCCGAGCAACGGCTTGAAGCCTTCGGAGAGGTACAACAGCCGGCCATCGGGCGCATTGGTGAAGAAAAACAGCCGATCCCCGAGCTGCGAGGTCAGGCGCGCGAACCGCGCCTGGCTTTCGCGCAAGGCGATCTCGGTTTCTTTACGCTGGGTGATGTCAACGATAAAGGTCACTTTACGCGGACGCCCATCCCCACCGAGGATGCGCACGGCATCGGCGAGCACATACCGGCTGCTTCCAGTGCGATCGATGACGCCCCACTCACCACGAATCTCCCCGGCCCCAGCGATAAATTGATCGTGCAATTCAATGAGCTGTTGGCGCGCTGCAGGATGGACAATCTTGGTGAAATGCTCGCCGATCAATTCAACCGGCGAATAGCCATAGAAGGTGCAGTAGGCGGGATTGGTGTACTCGAAAAATCCCTGTTCGTCCGTGATACAAAAGGCCAGGGGAGTGGTCTGAATGATCCGCATCATCATCTGATCGCCGCTGCGATCGCCGAAGAGTTGGAACGCCTGGTTCAGGTTCGCCTGATCTTCCAGGCCGAGTCTGTGGAAGGCATCCAGATGCTCATGAATCCAGGCATAGATGGGCGCGATCTGCTGCCAGACATCGGCATCCAACAGCTCTGCTAATGCCGTCTGCCAGGCCGCTAACTGTGCCTCCCAATACCCCAGCGTGAACCCCTGCACCTGATACACAGGCAACACCCACAGCACCGTCTCCAACAGACGCGAGGCATCGTAATCGGCGAACAATGACGCCATGAACGCGCCATGATGGCGATGATTACGGTGCATTTGAGCACGATTCAACACACCAATCAGCGCGTCCAAATCCGGGCGCGCCAGCATCAGCGCATCGACCCGCTCGACGACGCGCTCGCACCGCTCGGCAAATTGATTCGCCGCCGCCGCATCGGGGGGCGTGATCGACGCTAAGAGGGCGGCAAGATCCTGTTTGGTCATTCAATGCCTCTACAGCACCGGACGAGGGTCACGAACTCGAGGGCATAAGGATTGGCGGCATCCGGTGGGCGGTATTGGTGCGCCGTCTCCCGCCACTGCGAGGGCGACCAGGCCGGGAAATGGGTGTCGCCCTCGATCTCGGCATCGATCAGGGTCAACCGCATGCGCTCGGCGAGCGGCAGGAAGGCCTGATAGATGCTTGCGCCGCCGACGATCATCACCTCGGGCACCGAACCGGCTTGCGCCAACGCCCCTTCCGGAGTACTCGCGGGCTCGGCTTGGGTGAGTGCGCGTCGAAAGCGGGGATCGGCGGAGATGACGATGTGGCGCCGGCGCGGCAGCAGACCGGGCAGGGATTCCCAGGTCCGCCGGCCCATGATGATGGGCTTGTCCAGCGTGTGCTGTTTGAAGTGCGCGAGATCGGCGGGCAGATGCCAGGGCATGGCGTTATCCCGACCGATCACGCGCCCGCGCGCCATCGCGGCGATGAGGGTGATGCTAGGGCGCCACGCCGCCACCGACTCTGCGTTAGGCGGAAGCACCTGCTGCCGCCGTTGAGCGGGTGACCAGCGCGGGCGCGCTCCAGAGCCGCTCCAGGCTGTAGAAATCCCGCACCTTCGGCAGCATCAGATGCACCACCACCCCATTCAGATCGACCAGCGCCCATTCGCCTTCCTGCACCCCTTCGCTGCCGAGCGGGGCCTCGCCGGCCTCCTTGGACTTATAGGCAACCGTCTCGGCGATGGCCTTGACGTGCCGATCCGAGGTGCCCGAGGCGACGATCATGTAATCGGTCACCGAGGTCTTGCCGCGCACATCCATCACACTGATGTCGCGGGCCTTCATCTCGTTCAGAACCTCGACCACGAGGTCTTTCAATTGCTCTAGCTGCATCAACGATCCTCATCGGGGGCGGCAAGTATTGGTCAGGCCGGGGCCTGTGGCACAGCATAGCAACGATTGTCGCGGGCCATGGCCAAAACGGCATCCGGCAGCAGATAGCGCGGACTCCTGCCCTGCGCCAGGAGCCGGCGGATGCGGGTCGCCGAAATATCCAGCTGCGTCACCGTGTGGAAATAGATATGCCCGCCGGCCCGACCTCGCAAGGCCGCGGGATCATCGGTCCGACGGTGCTCGACCTGGTCGCGCAGCCAGGCATCGCGCGCGGTCGGGGCGCCCGGGCGTTGCATCACGATCAGATGCACCAGATCGAGGATGTCCACCGGCCGGTGCCAGTCCGGGAACCCATCGAAGGCGTCGGCGCCGACCAACAGGCAGAGCGGCGCCGTCGCTCCCAGCTCATCGCGGAATGAGCGCAGGGTGTCGAGCGTGTACGAGGGACCGCCGCGGGTCAACTCCCGATCGTCGGCGATCAACAATGGCTCATCGCGGATCGCCGTGCGCAACATCGCCATGCGCTGCTCCGGCGAGGCGATGGGCTGGCGCCGATGCACGGCGGCGGCGAGCGGCAGCAACCGCAGTTGCGCGAGATTCAGATGCTGGAGCACATCGAGCGCCACGCGCAGATGGCCATGATGCACGGGATCGAAGGTCCCGCCGAACAGCCCGATCATCGACCGCCAGCGGCCTCTCTGCCGAGATGAATGCTCTTGATCCCGGCGCTACTCACGGATCTGACCATCCCCAAGCACGACGAACTTCTGCGAGGTCAGCCCCTCGAGCCCGACCGGCCCGCGGGCATGGAACTTGTCGGTGCTGATGCCGATCTCGGCGCCGAGTCCGTACTCGAAACCATCGGCGAAGCGGGTCGAGGCATTGACCATGACCGAGCTGGAATCGACCTCGCGCAGGAAGCGCCGGGCGCGGCTGTAGTCCTCGGTGACGATGGTATCGGTGTGGTGCGAGCCGTGCGCCTCGATATGCTCGATCGCGGTGTCCATGCCCGAGACCACGCGTACCGAGAGGATCGGCGCAAGGTACTCGGTGCCCCAGTCGGCGTCGGTCGCCGGGCGCGCGTCGGCGAGGATCTCGCGGGTGCGCTCGCAGCCGCGGATCTCGACGCCCTTGGCGCCCAAGGCCACGCCGATGCGCGAGAGCAACGGCCGCGCCACGGCCTCCGCCACCAGCAGGGTCTCCATGGTGTTGCAGGTGCCATAGCGCTGCGTCTTGGCGTTCACCGCGATCGCCACCGCCTTGTCGGGATCGGCCTTGTCGTCGATATAGACATGGCAGACACCATCGAGATGCTTGATCACCGGCACCCGCGCCTCGCGGCCGATGAGCTCGATCAGGCGCTTGCCGCCGCGCGGGATGATGACATCGATAGACTCGGGATGGCTGATCATGGCACCGACCGCAGCGCGGTCGATGGTGGCGATCACCTGCACCCCCTCAGCCGGCAGCCCGGCGACTTGCAACCCGCGCTGGATGCTCGCGGCGATGGTCTGATTGGATTGAAAGGCCTCGGAGCCACCGCGCAGCACCGTGGCATTGCCGGCCTTGAGGCAGAGCGCGGCGGCATCGGCGGTGACGTTCGGACGCGATTCGTAGATGATGCCGATGACGCCGAGCGGTACCCGCATGCGCCCGACCTGGATACCGGACGGACGATAGTCCAAATCGGTGATCGCGCCGATCGGATCGGGCAGCGCGGCGACCTGCTCGAGCCCGGCGATCATCGCGTCGACGCGCGCCGGGGTCAGCTCCAGACGATCGAGCAAGGCCGCGTCCAGCCCCTTCGCCGCGCCGGCCTCGAGATCGGCGGCATTGGCTGCGGCCAAGCCCTCGCGGTGAGCGTCGAGATCGGCGGCGATCGCCCGCAGCGCGGCATTCTTGGCCCCGGTCTCGGCGCGCGCCATGGTCCGCGCCGCAGCGCGGGCGCGCCGTCCGACATCCGCGACATAGGCGGCCACCTCGGTGATCTTGGTCTCGGTCTTCATGGCAGTGCGAAAGCGGGTTGAATGCGCAACGACGCGCAAAATGCGATAGTCTAACAATGTTTCACGCGCTCGCCAGCCAAAATCCGCGCGTGCGCGGGCGCGGCGAGCCCCTCGGCGATGGCGCCGAGCAGCGGCCAAGGCTCGCCCTTCGCGCGCCCCTTGATGGTCAGGTCGGCCTCGGCGCAGCAGGCCAGCAGCGCCCAGAGGTGCGCGAGCGACAAGCGCTCCAGCGCCGCCATCACCACCGGTCGGCGCGCGTCCCAGACCTGATGCGCCTTGAGCAGCGGACCCAGAGGCTGGCGCTTGGCGCGCGCAAAGGCGAGCGCGGCCAGCTTGCGCACCTCGCGCGCCAGCGCCCAGAGCACCAGCGGCTCGGCGGTGCCCTCGGCGCGCAGCACCTCGAGCACCCGCACGACCCGGGCGCGATCGCCGGCGAGCGCGGCATCGGCGAGATCGAACACGCCATAACGGGCGCTGTCGGCCACCGCCGCCAGCAGGCCCTCGGCGTCGAGCGGGCCTGGCTCCAGCGCCAACGCCAGCTTGGCGATCTCCTGATCGGCCGCCAGCAGATTGCCCTCGACCCGCTCGGCCAGCAAGCTCACCGCCTCGGCACTGGGGACGAAGCCGGCACCTCGCAGGCGCCCGGCGAGCCACTGGTCGAGCTGGCGCCCCTGTGGCTCACGCACCTGCACGACCAGACCGACCCGCTCGACGGCCTGCACCCATTTCGCCTTCAAGGCCTTCCAGTCGAGGCCCGGGGCCAGGATCAACAGCAGCACATCCTTGCTCGGCTGCTCGACGTAGCGACGGATCGCCTCCGAGCCTTCGCGCCCGACCGCATCGGTCTTGCTGCCGGCCTTGGTCGCGGCGATGCGCAGCTCGATCATGCGGCGCTCGGCAAACAGCGAGAGCGCGCCGAGCGCACCGGCCAGCGACGACCACGCGAACTCCGGCCCGGTCTCCAGCACCTCGCGTTCGCTGAAGCCGTGCTGACGCGCGGCGGCGCGCACTGCGGCGGCGGCCTCACCGAGCTGCAAAGGCTCATTGCCGACGAGCAGATAGACCGGCGCTAGCCCCTGCGCGAGGCGTTGGTCGAGTTGAGCGGGAGCGATCGGCATCTCGATGACTGAGCGCTCCTTACTGAGCGCTGCGGGCGGCCAGCGCGGCGCGCAACCGGAGCAGCATCTGATCGGCGGCAGCGTTGGCCAAATCCTGGTCGATGATGTCCGATTCCAGTTGCTTGCCGAGCACGGCCACGTCGGGGTTGTCGTCGAAGGTACGCTCCAGGGTCAGCTGCTGCGGTGGGATCAGCGGCTCCCCCGCCGCATCCAGGGCGTCGAACCGGACTTCGAGTTCGAGCGCAAAGGCCAGCGCCTTGCCGCCGCGATCCACCGCCACGACGCGGGATCCGCGAGACTGATCGAGGATGCGCAGGATCAGTCCGGCGTCGTTCGCGACCGGGGTGATGGGCACACCACTGCTCAGCAAGCGATCATCGATGGCCTGCCCGACCAAACCGTCCGCCTGGATGTAGACCGGCGCCAGCCCGGGCGGGATATCGACGTCGCCGCGCAGGCGATAGCCGCAGCCAGCGAGCAGCGACATACCGACCAGGCCCAGCAGCAGCGTCGCCAGTCGATGCCGAGACCGCCACCAGCGAATCGAACCCTCAGCGGTCTGCCGATTCACCGGCTGCTCGCTCTCTGGCGAGCGACCGGCCGCTCGACCTGTAGGCCGCCGAACCCGAACCATCGCCACCCTCGCTTGCTCATTTGGCGACCACATTCACGAGCTTGTTCGGCACCACGATGACCTTGCGCACCGTTGCCTCGCCGATGAAGCGCTGCGCGTTCTCGTTGGCCAGCGCGATCGCCTCCACCTCGGCGCGCTCGGCCGCGGCCGGCACCTCGATCTTGCCGCGCACCTTGCCGTTCACTTGCACGACATAGGTGATCCGATCCTGCGCCAGCGCGTCTGCATCGACCATGGGCCAGGGCGAGTCCAGGATGTCATCGCCGAGGCCGAGTTCGCGCCACAGATGATGGGTGATGTGCGGCGCGATCGGCGCCAGCAGCCGCAGCGCGATGCTCAGCCCCTCGCGACGAACCGACTGTGCTGCTGCACTCTCGTCGAGTTTCGACAGGATGTTGACGATGGTCATGCAGGCCGAGACGACGGTATTGAATTGCTGGCGCTCGTAGTCGAACAGCGCCTTCTTCAGTGCCGTATGCAATTCCCGGCGGGCGTCGCTCAGCGGGTCATCGAGCGCTTGCGCCGTCTCCCCCGCCATGGTCCCTGCGGCTTGGCCAGCGGCGGCCGCCGCCTCGCCAGACCTCTCGGAAGCGCCGGCAGCCGGGGTCCGAGCCGCAGCAACGGCCCGCATGCCACCGGCATGGGTCGCGGCCAGGGTCCAGAGCCGCTTGAGGAAACGATGGGCGCCCTCGACGCCCTCGTCGTTCCATTCCAGCGACTGATCCGGCGGCGAGGTGAACATCACATAGAGGCGCACGGTATCGGCCCCGTAGCGCTCGATCATCGCCTCCGGGTCGACGCCGTTGTTCTTCGATTTCGACATCTTCTCGATGCCGCCGAAGTGCACCGGCTGGCCATCGGCCTTGAGCAGCGCGCCGACCACCCGCCCCTTGTCGTCGCGCTCGACCTCGACATCGGCCGGGTTGAACCATTCGCGCCGACCTTCGGCATCCTCGCGATACCAGGTCTCGGCGACCACCATGCCCTGGGTCAGCAGCCGGGCGAAGGGCTCATCGCCGTCGACCAGGCCCTCGTCGCGCAGCAGCTTGTGGAAGAAGCGCGCGTAGAGCAGATGCAAGACCGCGTGTTCGATGCCGCCGATGTACTGATCCACCGGCAGCCAGTACTTGGCGCGCTCGTCGAGCATGGCGGTGTCGCAGTCCGGCGAGCAGTAGCGCGCGTAATACCAGCTCGACTCGACGAAGGTATCGAAGGTGTCGGTCTCGCGGGTCTCGCCGTTGGGCAGCTCGGAGAAGGCCGGCAGTTTCTTCAGCGGCGAGCCGGAGCCATCGACCACCAGGTCTTCGGGCAGGCGCACCGGCAGCTCGGTCTCGGGGCGCACCTCGCCCTCGGCGGTGCGCACCACCGGCACCGGGCAGCCCCAGTAGCGCTGGCGCGAGACGCCCCAGTCGCGCAGCCGGAAGTTGACCTGCCGGCCGCCCTTGCCGTGGGTCTCGAGCCAGTCGGCGACGGCGTCGAAGGCCTCTTCTGAAGTCAGTCCATCGAAGCAGTCGGAGTCGCGCAGGATGCCCTTGTCGGTGAAGGCATGCGAATCGATGCCAAACTCCTCGCCCTCGGCAGCGAACACCACCTGGCGCTTCGGTATCCCGTAACGCTCGGCGAACTCCCAGTCGCGCTGATCGTGCGCCGGCACCGCCATCACCGCGCCGGTGCCATAGCTCATGAGGACGAAGTTGGCGGCAAAGATCGGCACCGGCTGGCCGGTGATCGGATGCACGGCGTCGATGCCGAGGCGATGGCCCTTCTTCTCCATGGTCTCGAGTTCGGCCTCGGAGGTGCCGCCCTGGCGGCACTCGTCGATGAAGGCGGCCAGCTCGGGATTGTGCCGCGCCGCGCGCTGCGCGAGCGGATGCTCGGCGGCGACGGCGACATAGGTCACGCCCATCACCGTATCCGG
>NZ_JBKHDN010000012.1:0-25202 GCF_046541315.1 Halochromatium sp.
AGGAACAGGATCACATGGTCTTCGGATTCGATGACGGTGTCGTGATGCGCGATCAACACCTGATTCCCACGCACGACGGCGCCGATGCTGGCGCCCTTGGGCAGATGGATCGCTCCGATCGTACGTCCGACCACCTTCGAGGAATGCTGATCGCCATGGGCGATGGCCTCGATCGCCTCGGCGGCGCCGCGGCGCAGCGAATGCACCATCACCACGTCGCCCCGGCGCACATGCTTGAGCAGGGTGCCGATGGTCGCCTGTTGCGGCGAGATGGCGACATCGATCGGGCCGCTCTGTACCAGATCGACATAGGCGGTGCGGTTGATCAGCGCCATCGCCTTGCGCGCGCCGAGGCGTTTGGCGAGCATGGCCGAGAGGATATTGGCCTCGTCATCGTCGGTGACCGCGCAGAAGACATCGGTGTCCTCGATGTTCTCCTCCAGCAGCAACTCCTCGTCGGCGGCATCGCCGTGCAGCACGATGGTGCGTTCGAGCCACTCGGCGATCTGCTTGCAGCGCTCGAGATCGTTCTCGATCACCTTGACCCGGTAATCGCGCTCGGTGACGCGGGCGAGGCGCGTGCCGATATTGCCGCCGCCGGCGAAGATCAACCGCTTGTAGGGCTTGTCGAGGCGCCGCAGCTCGCCCATGACCGAGCGGATGTGCTTGGGCGCGGCAATGAAGAAGACCTCGTCATCGGCCTCGATGACGGTGTCGCCCTCGGGCTGGATGGCGCGATCCTGGCGGTAGATGGCCGCGACCCGCGCATCGATATGCGGCATGTGCTCGTAGAGGGCGCGCAGCTCATGGCCCACCAGCGGGCCGCCGTAATAGGCGCGCACCGCCACCAAGCGCACCCGACCACTGGCGAAATCGGTGACCTGCAGCGCGCCCGGGGTCTGTATCAGGCGCAGGATATAGTCGGTCACCAGCTGCTCGGGGCTGATGGTGACATCGATATTGAAGGCATCGCCCTCGAACAAGGCCTGATGGTGGTCGAGAAAGCCCTGCGCGCGTACGCGGGCGATCTTGGTCGGGGTATGGAACAGCGTGTAGGCGACCTGGCAGGCGACCATGTTGGTCTCGTCGCTGTTGGTCACCGCGATGATCATCTCGGCGTCCTCGCCGCCGGCGCGCAGGAGCACGTCGGGCTGGGCGCCATGCCCCTGCAGGGTGCGCAGGTCGAAGCGATCGGCGAGCTCGCGCAGGCGCCGCGCGTCGGTGTCGACCACGGTGATGTCGTTGGCCTCGTTGACCAGGTTGGCGGCCACCGAGGTGCCGACTTGGCCGGCGCCGAGGATGATGATCTTCATCGCCGGCCGCTCAGCGCCGCTCCTTGATCTCGATGCCGAGCGAGCGCAGCTTGCGATAGAGATGGGTGCGCTCCATGCCGGCCTCCTTGGCCATCTTGCTGACGTTGCCGGCATGCTTGCCGAGCTGGTACTCGAGATAGGCCTTTTCGAACTGCTCGCGCGCCTGGCGCAGCGGTTGATCGAACGACACCAGTCCTTCCAGCGGCTGGCTCGGGACCGGCGGATTGGAACCCAACGCGGTCTCGACCTCGTTCTGGGCGATCTCGTCGCCGGCGCCGAGGATCAGCACGCGTTGCACCAGGTTCTTCAGCTCGCGCACATTGCCCGGCCAGCCATAGTTGCGCAGGAAGTTCTGCGCGCCGACGCTGAAGCGCCGGTAGGGCAGTTTTTCATGGGTGGCGAAATAGTCGACGTAATAGTGGAGCAGGTCCGGGATATCCTCGGCATGCTCGCGCAGCGGCGGGATGTGCAGCGGCACCACGTTGAGGTGATAGAACAGATCCTCGCGGAAGTGACCGGCGCGTACCTCTTCCTTGAGATCGCGCTGGGTGGCGGCGATGATGCGCACATCGATCGCCACCGGCTCGCTGCCGCCGACACGCAGGAAGGAGCCGGTATCCAGGGCGCCGAGGAGCTGCCCCTGGGCCTCGAGGTCCATGTCGGCGACCTCGTCGAGCAACAGCGTGCCGCCGGCGGCCTGTTCCAGGCTGCCGTAGTGGACCTGATGGTGCTCCTCGCTGCCGAACAGCTCGCGGGCGGCGTTGCCGCGCGCGATCGCCGACACCCCGAGATCGACGAACGGCCGCTCGCGGCGCGCGCTCTGGGTGTGCAAATAGTGCGCGAAGGTCTCGCGCCCGGTGCCGGGCTCGCCGGTGATCAGCACCCAGGTATCGTGCTGGGCGATGCGCTTGACCTGCTCGCGCAGGCGTTGCATCGCCGCCGAACGGCCGGCGGGCTCGAGCACGAGCGCTGGGCGACGGCGCAGGTCGACATTCTCGCGCACCAGCTTGTCGGCCTCGAGCGCGCGCTCGACGGTCAGCAGCAGCTTGGCCATCGACAGCGGCTTTTCGAGAAAGTCGTAGGCGCCGAGTCGGGTCGCCTCGACGGCGGTCTCGACGTTGCCGTGGCCGGACATCATGATCACCGGGCAGGGCAGCCCCTGATTCTCGGACCACTCCTTGAGCAGCGTGATGCCATCGAGATCCGGCATCCAGATATCCAGCAGCATCAGGTCGGGACGGCGGTCGCGCAGCGCGTGGCGCGCGGCCTCGCCACTTTCGGCACTGGTGATCTCGTAGCCCTCGTCCTCGAGGATGTCCCGCACCGTCTCGCGGATGTCCGGCTCGTCGTCGACGACCAGGATGTGGGTTGCGCTCATGATTCTCCTGTTTGCGGCCTGCTGGGCGTTGCGGGCGCGCTACTGATGGGTAGGCGTGCGGTGAAACAGGCGCCCGATTCGGTGTTATGGGCCCGAATGATACCGCCGTGTTCCTCGATTATCTTCTTTACGATCGCCAGGCCGAGTCCGGTGCCCTTGGCCTTGGAGGTGACATAGGGATCGAACAGCCGGCCGATCATCTCCGGGTCGATGCCATTGCCGTTGTCCTCGACTTGCAGCTCGACGCATGCGGTGTCGGCGTCATTCAGCCGGCGGGTGGCGACATGGACGCACGGATCGGGATGCTCCTCGAGCGCTTCGGAGGCATTCTTGACCAGGTTGTGGATGACCTGGCGCAGCCGTTTGGAATCACCGCGGATCAGCGCCCCGCTGGTGTTGAGATCCTTGCTGATCTTGACCGGTCCGGCGCGATACAGCTCCAGCACCTCGTTGACCAGCGCGTCCAGCGCGAAGGGCTCCTGCTGCATCTCCGGGGTGCGCGCGTAACTGGAGAAATCGTTCACCATCGCCTTCATTGCCTCGACCTGCTGGACGATGGTGTGGGTCGAGCGGTCGACGATCTTGGCGTCCGCTTCCGGCAACTTGCGCAGCAGCTTGTGGCGCAAGCGCTCGGCCGAGAGCTGGATCGGCGTGAGCGGATTCTTGATCTCGTGGGCCAGTCGCCGCGCCACCTCGCCCCAGGCGGCGTCGCGTTGCGCGCGGATCAGGGTGGTGATGTCATCGAACACGAGGACATGGTCGGCGTGCGGTTGCGCCTCCTCGGCGCCGCCGGCGGCGGTGATCGGCAGCGGGCTGCCGCGACACATGAGCACCTGGCGCCCGTCGACGCCGAACAGGGTGATCTCCTCGCGCCAATCGCGACCGCTGCCGATGCGGCGACCGACGGTCTCGCACCAATGCGCGAGGCGGGGATAGAGGGTCGCCAAGGTGGCCAACGGCATGGGCGCGCTGTCGTCGAGGGCGATGCCAAGGATCTGACGCGCGGCGGCATTGCTGGTCCGCAGCACGTTGTCCTCGTCAAAGGCGATGACGCCCGAGGAGAGCCGGCCGAGCAATGTCTGCAGATAGGCGCGCTGGGTTTCCACCGCCTGCTGGCTCTGCTCGGCCTCGTCGCGCGCTTGGGCGATGCGCCGGGTCATGGCGTTGAAGGAGGCGACCAGGAAGGTCAGTTCGTCGTCATGGCGCGGTAGCGGCAACTGCTGCTCGTAATCGCCAGCGGCGATGGCGCGCGTGCCGTGGGCGATCGCGGCGATCGGGTCGGTCAGGACCTTGGCGGTGCGGAAGGCGATCAACAGCGCCGCCATGAAGCCAAAGACCAGCACCAGCGAGAGCGTGATCGAGAAGCTGAACTTGAGCGATTGGCGCAAGAACGAGAGTTCGGTGTAGCGGTTATAGGCGCCTTCCAGGCGCGTGGCCAGCTCGGTGATGCGTGCCGAGGTGGGAAAGATGGCCTGTAACAGCAGCGGGCGCGCAGCGGGATCGCGCACCAGCACCCGCACCACCAGCTCGCCGCCCGGTCCCGGCTCCAGGCCGACGTGATCGATGCCCCGGCGCACCTGCTGCATGAGTTCGCGCTCGGGCTGATCGGGGACCAACTGCAAGGGATCGTCGCTGGCGGTGGCCAGGACCTGGCCGCCACGATCGAAGAGGGTCAGCTCGAGCGCGCCGGCCTGGCGGCGCAAGGCGCCCAGGGTCAGGGTCAACGCGGTGGCGGAGCGATCCTGGATCCCGCTCAGGAGCTGGGCGCTGTACTTCATCAGGACGCGTTGATTGAGGTCGAGCGAGGCCTGGTTGAGGATCAGCGCGTCTTCCATCGCGCTATCGATCTCGACATCGAACCAGCTGTCGATGCCGCGCATCATGAAGCTCATCGAATAATAGTAGACCACGCCCACCGGCAACAGCGAGATCAGCGCGAACATCGCCAACAGCCGCGCGGCGAGTCGGGAACCGGCGGCCTGATGGCGCAGCGCTTGCACCAGGCGCACCGAGTTGGCGCCCACCAACAGCGCCAGCGCGAGCAGGCCGAGCAGCACCAGCACCAACAGCGGCACGAACAGGCGGCTCAGCGCCTCGGAGTTCTGCACCGCGCTGGTCATCAGGTGCAGGGCGACCATGAGGATCGCCAAGAGCAGCCCGACGGCGAGCGCGCCGGGTTGCAGGAGCTGTTGTTTCAGCATGCTCAAGGCGTCAGCGGCCAGGTGGTCCAGCCGGTGCTCTGTTTCCAGCCCGAGCGCAGATAGGCCATGGGGCGCAGCGGCAGGGGCAGTTCCTCGATATCCAGCGAGGCCCGCAGATGCACCGCGTAGGCCTGCTCCGGGTCGAGCTGTTGCTCGCCGATCAGCGGGATCTCGCTGAGTTCGCCCAACGCGGCGACCGCCGCCTGGCGCGTGACGAAGACGCGCCCGTCCTCGCTCGGCAGGCGCGAGACCAGGTAACGCTCGGATAGGGGCTTGTAGCGGATGCGGTACTTGAGGCGGCGATCGACCAGGCTTTCGTTCCAGATCCAGGCGCCTTGCTCGCGCACCTGGATATGCACCTGGATGGTCAAGGGCACGCCGTTCTCCAGCGCCTCTAGCGCGCGCTCGCTGAAGCCATAGTCGATCTCGGCGGCGAGGAGATGCTTGCCATCGACCTGGCGGGTCTTCGCCTCGATGACGCGGAAGCCGTCCGCCGCGCGCGCGGTCGGGCTCGGCAGTGGATTCAATCCCAGTAACAGGGTCAGCGTGACGCAGGCGAGGAGCGGCGGTGGCCAGAGCCAGGGCCAGGGCCAGGGTCGGGCTCGGATCATTGCTTCAGCAAACGGGCGAAGTAGAAGCCGTCCGCTCCCGCGTCAGTGGGCAGCAATTGCCGCCCATGGGCGCGCGCTTGTCCCAGGGTCGCGGGCAGCGGTGATTCGACGGCATCGCGCTGGCGGGCAAGGAAGCCGGCAATCTGGGCCTCGTTTTCCTCGGGCAGGAGCGAGCAGGTCAGGTAGAGCAGGCAACCGCCCGGCTGCAGCAGCGGCCAGAGCGCATCCAGCATGCGGGCCTGGGTCGCGGCCAAGGGACCGATGTCGGCCTCGCGCCGCAGCCGCTTGATATCGGGATGGCGGCGGATCACGCCGGTGGCCGAGCAGGGGGCGTCGAGCAGGATGCGCTGGTAGGGGGCATCGGCCCAGGCCGGATCGGGTCGCGTGGCATCGCCGACCATGACGCGGGCGCGCAGGCCCAGGCGCGTCAGCTGAGCGCGCACGGCCTCGAGCCGCTCGGCGCTGGCGTCGAGCGCGGTCAGCGCGAGCCGGCCTTGCGCCTGTTCGAGCAGATGGGCGCTCTTGCCGCCGGGCGCCGCGCAGGCATCGAGCACGCGCTCGCCAGGCTGGGGCGAGAGCAGCGGGGCGGCCCATTGCGCGCCGGCATCCTGCACCGAGACCAGCCCCGCGCTGAAGCCGGGCAGCGCCTGGGCGGCGACGGGCTGTGCCAAGCGCAGGGCTTGGGGCTGATCCGCGAGCGTCTCGACGGCGATCTCGGCCGCGCGCAGCCGCGCTGCGTATTCGCCAGGACTCGTGCGCAAGGGGTTGACGCGCAGGAACATTGGCGCGCGTCCCTGACTCGCGGTGACGATCGCCTCCCAGTCCTCGGGCCAGGCCGCGCGCAGTCGGCGCAACAGCCAGTCTGGCATCAGCCAGCGCGCGGCCTCGTCGCGCTCGACCCGCGCGAGCAGCCCCGGCCGCTCGCGTTGAAAGCGCCGCAGGCTGGCGTTGATCAGCCCCGCCGCGCGCGGACGCTGCAACAACCGCGTCGCGGCGACGGTGGTCGAGACCGCGGCATGATCCGGGATGCGCAACGCGATCAGCTGATAGAGGCCGATCATCAGCAGGGAACCGAGGATGCGATCCTTGGGTTTCAGCGGACGTTGCAGCAGTTGCTCGGTGAGTGCCTCCAGGCGCGGCAATAGCCGCAAGGCGCCGAAGCTCAGCTCGCTCAACAGCGCCTCGTCGCGTGCGTCCGCCGGGCGGGCGCTTGCCGCGAGGGCGTCGGTCAGGGAACGGCCCTCGGCGCGCACCGCGTGCAGCACCCTGGCCGCTTGCGCGCGCACGGCGGCACCGTTGGGCGCGGGCGGCGCCGGCGATCTAGCCAAGCAGGATGCCATCGACGGCATGCGCGCGCGCATAGTCGGCGGCGCTGATCGGGCGCTTGCCCGGGGCCTGGAGGCGCTCGATGCGCAGCACGCCAGCGCCGGTGGCGACCTCGATGCCCTCGCTGCTGCTGCCGAGCACGGTGCCGGGCAGGAGGTCGCTGGGAATCGCCTGTGCCCCGGCGCCGAGGGGGCTGGCCTCCCAGATGCGCAGGATCTCGCCTTGGCAGTGGGTCTGCGCGACGGGCCAGGGCTCGAAGGCGCGGATCTGACGGTCGATCTCAAGCGCCGAGCGGCGCCAGTCGATCATCGCCTCCTGCTTGTCGAGCTTGCTGGCGTAGGTGGCCGCATCATGGTCTTGTGGCTGCGGGGTCAGCGCTTGCTCGCAGATCGCCGGCAGGCTGTCGAGCAACAGCTTGGCGCCGATGGCGGCGAGCCGATCATGCAGGCTGCCGCCGGTCTCGCGCGGGCCGATGCGGGTGCGCTGGGTCGCGTAGACCGGGCCCGTGTCGAGGCCTTGCTCCATGTGCATCAGACTGATCCCGGTGTACTCGTCGCCGGCGGCGATGGCGCGCTGAATCGGCGCCGCGCCGCGCCAGCGCGGTAACAGCGAGGCATGGATGTTGAGACAGCCAAGGCGCGGGCAGGCGAGGATCGTCGCCGGCAGTATCAGGCCGTAGGCGGCGACCACCATCAGGTCGGGCGTCAAGGCCTGCATCTCCTCGAGGGCCTCGGCGCTCTTCAAGGTCGGCGGTTGCAATACCGGAATCCCGGCATCGAGCGCGACCTGCTTGACCGGACCGCTAGCGGTCTTGCGGCCGCGCCCGGCCGGCCGATCGGGTTGGGTGTAGACCGCGACCACCGTCCAGTCGGCGGCGATCAAGGCGCTCAAGGCCGGCACCGCGAAGGTGGGCGTCCCAGCGAAGATGAGGCGAGGGCCTTGCATCAGTCACTCCGAGGCGGTTGGCGACCCGCGGTTATCAGATGGCTTTGCGTTGGGCGGCGCTGGTGGCCGGCTGCGGCGCGCGTTGTTCCTTTTCCAGCCTCTTGCGGATGCGCTGGCGCTTGAGCGAGGAGATGTGATCGACGAACAAGCGGCCATCGAGATGGTCGATCTCGTGCTGGATGCAGACCGCGAGCAGGCCATCGGTTTCGAGTTCGATCCTCTCCCCGTCCGGATTCAGCGCCTGCACGCGCACGCGCTCGGCGCGCTTCACGGTCTCCGCGAACCCCGGCACCGAGAGACACCCTTCCTCCATCTCCTCTTCGCCCTCGCGCGCGAGGATCTCGGGATTGATGAGACAGAGCGGGTTCGAGCGGTCCTCGGAGACGTCGATCACGATGACCCGCTTGGGCACGTTCACCTGAATCGCGGCGAGGCCGATACCGGGCGCGGCGTACATGGTCTCGAGCATGTCGTCGATGAGTTGGCGCGTGCTGTCGTCGACCTGCTTGACCGGCTCCGCAACGCGCCGCAGGCGCGCGTCGGGGAAGATGAGGATATCGAGTAAAGCCATAATGATTTCATGGGTGTTGGTCGGCTCCCGCCGGATCGGGCCGGAGGCTCGCGCCCGGGGCAAGCGCGGGGAGCCTCGGGCAGGGCAGGGCCGAGAAGGGCCGAACAAAGAGCTTCGGGATGACATTGCGATGATAACCTATTGTACAAGCCTGCTGTGAGCGCTCGACCGCGCGCGACCGGGCGCGCCGGCATGCGCAAGACAAGCGGGCAGGAGTGACGAAACAGATCATGATGCTATCGAAGCTGCCGTGGGCAATGGGGGGCCTGGCGCTCGCCTCGCTGCTGGTGGCGGCCTGGTCGCCGCTGCTCGCGGCGCCGCCGGCGCTGCGGCCGGATGCCCCCGAGGTCTACCATGTTCGCCCCGGCGACAGCCTGTGGGGCATCGCCGGGCGCTTCCTGCGCGATCCCTGGCGTTGGTCGGAGGTTTGGGAGGGCAATCCCGGGGTGGCGGATCCGAACCTCATCTACCCCGGAGATCGCCTCCTGCTCGATACCCGCCGCCCGGGCCGGCCGCGTGTGCGCCAGGCCACGGCCGAGGCCCCGGGTGGACTGCGCGTGGTCAAGCTGTCGCCGCGCGTGCGGGTCACCGAGCTTGACACGGCGGTGCCCGCCATCCCGGTCGATGCCATCGAGCCGTTTCTGTCGCGCGCGTGGGTGGCCGAGACGCGCGCGCTCGAGGACGCCCCCGAAGTCGTCGGTTTCCCGCGCGAGCGCCTCTTGGCCGGGACCGGCGATCGCCTCTTCGCGCGCCCGATCCGCGAGGCGCGCGAGGCCGGCTACGCGATCCTGCGTCCCGGCGCGGCCCTGCGCGATCCGATCAGCCAGGAGGTGCTCGGTTACCCGGCGCGCTTCGTCGCCGAGGCGCGTCTGGAGCGGACCGGCGAGCCGGCGATCCTGCGGGTGACCAACGCCGTCATGCCGGTGCGTCTCGGCGATCGTGTGCGTCCGGCGCGCACCGATGCGAGCGTGCTTCGTCCCTTCCTGCCGCAGCCGGCGCCGGCCGGGCTGAAGGGGCATCTCCTCGCGGGGCTCGACGAGGCCTCGCGAATCGGCCAGTACGCTTGCGTGGTGCTCGATCGCGGTGCGCGCCAAGGGCTGAAGAGCGGACAGGTGTTCGCGGTCTATGACGGCGGCCACCAGGCGCGCGCTCGCGGCGGCGATCGCGTGCCCGAATCCGAAGTCGGGGTGGTCATGGTGTTCCGGGTCTTCGAACGCGTCAGCTTCGCGCTGGTGATGCGGGCCCATCGGGCGCTGCGCGTTGGCCAGAGGGTTGCGGCGCCGCCTGCATCCATCGCATCGCCTGCCTCCATCGCCCCGCATGGACCTGCCGCAGGAGGCGACCGCAGGGCCCCTGAACTCAGGAGCCACACGGATTGAGCCCCATGGATGAAACCGATCTCAGCGCCTGGCTGACCCTGGTGTTGACGCCGGGCCTGGGTCCGCGCCGGATCGCCAAGCTGCTGGCCGCGTTCGGCAGCGCCGCGGCGGCCTGCGCGGCGTCGCCCTCGGCCCTGCGCTCGCTCGGGCTGAGCGAACCGATGCTCGAAGCGCTGCGCGCGCCGGATAGGACCGCCATCTCGGCGTCGCTGCGCTGGGCCGAGCAGGCCGGGGCGCACATCCTGACGCTGGCCGATCCCGCCTATCCGCCGCGCCTGGCGGAACTCCCGTCGGCGCCGCCGCTGCTGTTCGTGCGCGGCGATCCGGCGCTACTGAGCGAGCCGCAGCTCGCCATCGTCGGCAGCCGTAACCCCACCGCCGGCGGGGTGCAAACCACGCGCGCCTTCGCCGCGCATCTGGCCGGGATCGGCTTGGTGATCACCAGCGGTCTGGCCTTGGGCGTGGATGCGGCGGCGCATCTGGGCGCGCTGGAGTCGGGGCGCACCATCGCCGTGCTCGGCACCGGGCCGGATCGGGTCTATCCGGCCGCGCATCGCGAACTTGCCCATCGCATCGGCAGCGAGGGCGCGCTGGTGAGTGAATTCTTGCCCGGCGTGGGACCGCAGGCGAGTCATTTTCCGCGTCGCAACCGGACCATCAGCGGCCTCAGCCTGGGCACCCTGGTGACCGAGGCGGCACCGCGCAGCGGCTCCCTGATCACCGCGCGCTATGCCGCAGAGCAGGGGCGCGAGGTGTTCGCGATTCCCGGCTCGATCCACAATCCCTTGGCGCGCGGCTGTCACGCGCTGATCCGCGAGGGCGCCAAGCTGATCGATAGCGTCGATCAGTTGCTCGAGGAGCTGGCGCCGCAGCTAGAGGCTTATCTGCTCCAGTCCGCCCAACCCGCCGTTCAGCCCGCCGCCCAGCCCGCCGTCCAGCCAAGCCCTCGGCCGGCCGCGGCCAGTCCGCCTGAACAGAGGGATGAGGCCGAGCAGTCGTCGTCACCGTCATCCGCGACGCCGACAGGCTGCGCCTCGCCGACTACGGCAGGGCTCGATCCGGACTATGGCCGCCTCCTCGACAGCATGGGTCGAGACCCGGTCGCGCCGGACGAGCTGGTCGCGCGCACCGGCTTCTCCGCGCAGGCGGTCTCCTCGATGTTGTTGCTCCTCGAGTTGCAGGGGCATGTATCATGTTTGGCTGGCGGGCGGTACTGCCGTCAGCCTGGCTAGAGGCGACTGTGCAGGCCGAGGCTTGTGACTCCATCCGAGGACCCTGAATGTACGACAATATGGTCGATGTCCTGATCTATCTCTTCGAGAACTATATGAGCGGCGAGGCCATGCCACCGGAAGAGCATGGCGAGCTGGAAGAGGAGCTGACCAGTGCCGGTTTCACCAGCAACGAGGTGGCGCAGGCGCTGACCTGGCTCGACGATCTGGCGCAGCGCATGGAACACAGCGATGCGCGCCCGCGCGATCTCGGCGCCATGCGCATCTACACCACCGCCGAGGAGACCAAGCTCGATCTCGAGTCGCGCGGGCTGCTGCTGTTCTTGGAGCAGAACGGCATCCTCGATCCGGTCAGTCGCGAGCTGGTGATCGATCGCGCCATCGCCATCGAACAGGCCGCCGTCTCGGTGGATGAACTCAAATGGGTGGTGCTGCTGGTGCTGATGAATCGCCCCGGGCAAGAAGACGCCTTTACCCAGATGGAAGAACTCATCTACGGCGACGAGCCCGGCTATCTGCATTAGGCGGCGGCCTCGAGATGCCGCGCTCGCGCGTGCGCTGTCTCGGCGAATAGCGGCTCGGCGAATAGCGGCCCGGCCTTGACGGACGGGCCGTCGATCGTATCTCCTAGCGCTCCCCTTCAGCGCATTGGCAAGTCTATGAACCTCGTCGTCGTCGAGTCGCCGGCCAAGGCCAAGACCATCAAGAAGTATCTGGGGCCCGACTTCGATGTCGTCGCCTCCTACGGACATGTGCGCGATCTGGTGCCCAAGGAGGGCGCCGTCGATCCCGAGCGCGGCTTCGAGATGAAATACCAGATCATCGAGCGCAACGAGAAGCACGTCCAGGCGATCTCGAAGAAGCTCAAGGCGGCGGCGGCGCTCTATCTCGCGACCGACCCCGACCGCGAGGGCGAGGCCATCTCCTGGCATCTCTACGAGTTGCTGCGCAAGCGCCAGCAGATCGGCGAGCGCCCGGTCTATCGCGTGGTCTTCAACGAGATCACCAAGCGCGCCGTCAACGACGCCGTGGCGCATCCGCGCGGACTCTCCTACGACCTGGTCAATGCGCAACAGGCGCGCCGGGCGCTGGATTACCTGGTCGGCTTCAATCTCTCGCCGCTGCTGTGGAAGAAGGTGCGTCGCGGGCTCTCCGCCGGGCGCGTGCAGAGTCCGGCGCTGCGTCTGATCGTCGAGCGCGAACAGGAGATCGAGGCCTTCGAGACGCGCGAATACTGGAGCGTCGAGGCCGATGCCGCCGAGCAGGGCAAGACCTTCAGCGCCAAGCTCGTCGAGTATGCCGGCGAGAAGGTCGAGCAGTTCACGATCACCGACGAGACCCGCGCGCGCGAGGTCGAGCAGGCGCTGCTCGCCGCCGCCAACGGCAGGCTCAGCGTCGACAAGGTCGAGCGCAAGCAGCGCAAGCGCCATCCGGCGCCGCCGTTCATCACCTCGACCCTGCAGCAGGAGGCGGCGCGCAAGCTCGGCTTCACCGCCCAGCGCACCATGCGCACCGCCCAGCAGCTCTATGAAGGCGTCGATGTCGGCGGCGGGGCGGTCGGTCTCATCACCTACATGCGCACCGACTCGGTCAATCTCTCGCAAGAGGCGATCGACGAACTGCGGGCGTTCATCGCCGAGCGTTACGGCGCCGATCACCTGCCGCCGCAGGCGCGGCTGTTCAAGACCAAGTCGAAGAACGCGCAGGAGGCGCACGAGGCGATCCGCCCCACCTCGATCGGCTATCGGCCGGAACGGATCAAGGCCCATCTGAGCAACGACCAGGCGCGGCTCTACGAGCTGATCTGGAAGCGCACCCTGGCCTGCCAAATGGCGCACGCGCTGCTGAATCTGGTCGCCATCGATCTCGGCTGCGGCGCCGGCAATCGCTTCCGGGCGACCGGCTCGACCATCGCCGAGCCGGGCTTCATGCGCGTCTACCTCGAGGGCCGCGACGATGTGACCGGGGCCGATGACGACGAGGAACGGATGCTGCCCGATCTCAAGCAAGGCCAGACCGTCGAGCTGCTCGCGATCCGCTCCGAGCAGCACTTCACCGAGCCGCCGCCACGCTATTCGGAGGCCTCGTTGGTGAAGATGCTGGAAGAACTCGGCATCGGCCGGCCCTCGACCTATGCCTCGATCATCTCGACGCTGCAAGAGCGCGAGTACGTCGAACTCGACAAGAAGCGCTTCACGCCGACCGATGTCGGGCGCATCGTCAACAAGTTCCTCACCGAGCACTTCACCGCCTATGTCGATTACGACTTCACCGCCCGGCTCGAGGACACCCTCGATGCCGTCTCGCGCGGCGAGGAGGACTGGATTCCGCTGCTGGAGCAGTTCTGGAAGCCATTCAAGGAGCAGGTCGACTACACCCAGGAGCATGTCCAGCGCAGCGATGTCACCCAGGAAGCCATCGACGAGCAATGTCCCAAGTGCGGCGGACAGCTCGCCAAGCGTCTCGGGCGCAATGGCTTCTTCATCGGCTGCTCGAACTATCCCGACTGTGACTACACCCGCGACCTGAATGCCGAGAAGGGCGCCAGCGACGAGCCCGAGATCGTCGAGGGCAAATCCTGCCCGGAATGTGGCTCGGACTTGGCGGTGAAGCGCGGTCGCTATGGCAAGTTCATCGGCTGCACCGCTTATCCCAAGTGCCGCTATATCGAGCCGATCGAGAAACCGGAGGACACCGGTGTCGAATGCCCCAAGTGCAAGGCTGGCACCTTGCAGAAGAAGAAGTCGCGGCGCGGCAAGATCTTCTATTCCTGCTCGACCTATCCGAAGTGCGACTACGCGGTCTGGAACGAGCCGCTCGCCGAGCAGTGCCCGCATTGCGGCTGGCCGGTGCTGACGCTCAAGGTCACCAAATCCAAGGGCGCGCAGAAGGTCTGCCCGCAGAAGGAGTGCGGCTACACGGCGCCGGTGGACGAGGATGGCGGCTCGGATGGCCGGGATGCCGGTGCGGCGAGCGCCCGTCGTAAGCCGGCGCCCGAGCCGGTCGCTTGACCTTGCCGATGGGTTTTATGCCGCATCTGCTCCCGCTGCTCCTTGCGTCCAGGGCGCGCGAAGGCTGGTCGGCTCATGAGGCGAGATCCGTGATCGGTAGACTCTCCGGCGTGGCCGAATGCTCTCGTCGCGCAAGAGATCGAATTCCCGGGACGCGGCGCCACCGGTTTCGCCCCCTGAGCCGGCGTGTCTTCATCCGAATGGGGATGGGCCGCCGCAGCGCTTGGCCCGAAGGATCAGCTGGCAGAGGACGTCAGACTCGTCGCGGTGACTCGGCATGAGAAGCATCGGCCCCTCAAGTTTCGGACTGCGGCTGGCGGCGCAGGCGATTGCCGCCGGCGAGGTGATCGCCTATCCGACCGAGGCCGTCTATGGGCTCGGCTGCGATCCGCTCGACGCCCGGGCGGTGCGACGCATCCTCGCCATCAAGCGCCGCCCCGAGCATAAGGGCTTGATCCTGATCGGCGCCGATCTCGACGCCTTATGGCCATTCATCCTGCCGCTGGAACCGGCGCGGATGGCCGAGATCGAGGCCTCCTGGCCGGGTCCGAACACCTGGCTGCTGCCGGCGCGACCCGATACGCCGACCTGGCTCACCGGTGCGCACGCGACCATCGCGGTGCGCATCCCGGGCCATCCCCTCGCCCGCGCCCTCTGCGCCGCCTGGTCCGCTTATGGCGGCGGGGCCCTGGTCTCGACCAGCGCCAATCTCGCCGCGCGGCCGCCGGCACGCACCGCGCTTGAGGTCCGTCACCGCTTGCCCAAGGGGCCGGACCTGATCCTCAATGCCCGCTGCGCTGGCAATCCGCGCCCCTCTCTCATCCGCGATGCCCGTACCGGTCGCGTGCTGCGTCCCTGATGCGATGCCCGTCCCGCTGGTCGGGCGAGCGCGTGGGGCAAGCGTTTTTCCACCGCAATCGGGTTGTCATCGCGGGATCGAGATTGTGTTCAGCGGTTGCGGCTAATACCCTGGAGAGCATCCTGCAAAGAGCGAATCCTGGAACGCCGCATGCCGATCCCTGAAACCATGATCATCGCGCTGGTGGAGCGCGGCATCGTGCCCGATCCCATCATCCGCGCCGGCATTCGGCGGCGACTGCGCAAGACCTTGGCCGAACTGCCGATGAGCGATTGCGAGGCAGCCGCCGAGCATAAGACGGCCTTCATCGCGATGATGGACGCCTCGCCGGTGGCAGCGGTGCCGGAGCGCGCCAACGAGCAGCACTACGAGGTGCCGGCCGAGTTCTTCGCCTGGGTCCTGGGGCCACGGCGCAAATACAGCTGCTGCTGGTGGCCAACGGGGGTCGCCACGCTGGAACAGGCCGAGGAGGCGGCGCTGGCCGAGACCGCGCACCGCGCCGGCATCGGCGCAGAGATGGCGGTATTGGAACTCGGCTGCGGCTGGGGCTCGTTCAGCCTCTGGGCGGCCGAGCGGTTCCCATCGAGCCGTTTCACGGCGGTCTCCAACTCCAGCTCCCAGCGCGCCTACATCGAGGCCGAGGCGAAGCGGCGCGGGATCGCGAATCTGACCGTGATCACCGCCGATATGAACGCCTTCGCGATCGATTCCCAGTTCGATCGCATCGTCTCGCTGGAGATGTTCGAGCACATGCGCAACTGGCGCACGCTATTTGGCCGCGTGCACGACTGGCTCAAGCCCGGCGGGCGCTTCTTCATGCATGTGTTCTGCCATCGCGATCATCCTTACCCTTATGAGGACACCGGGCCGGACGATTGGATGAGCCATTATTTCTTCGCCGGCGGCATCATGCCGAGCGACGATCTGCCGCTGCACTTCCAGCAGCGGCTGAACCTGATCGAGCGCTGGCGCTGGAACGGACGTCACTACGCAAACACCCTCAACGCCTGGCTGGCGCGGATGGACGCCGCCCGGGATCAGGTCTGGCCGATCCTGGAGCGCACCTACGGCAAGGAGCAGGCGAGCACCTGGTGGATGCGTTGGCGATTGTTCTTCATGGCCTGTGCCGAGCTGTTCGGGCTGCATCGGGGCCAGGAATGGTACATTGGGCACTACCTGTTCGGGCGCCCTGGCGGGGACTGAGCCTAAGGCACACATTCGAGCACACGCCATGACCGAGCATGAACGCGGCGCCTCGTCCCATCTTCGCACCCCGCTCGAGGATTTAGACGAGCTGTATCGGCAAGCGCGCGCGGCGGTGGCGGCCGGACGGCTCGAGCAGGCCGAGGCCGCCTTCGCGGCGCACGAGCACGATGCCCAAGCGCTGCTCGAAGAGTTGCGCGTTCAAGAGGCCGAACTCAAGCTGCAAAACCAGAACCTGCGCGAGACCCGCCAGACCCTGGAAGCGACGCTCGCGCGCTTCAGCGCCTTCTTTTACTCGTTACCGATCGCGGCGCTGATCGTCGACCGCCGTGGCCTGATCCGCAAGACCAATCCCGCTGCGGAAGCGCTGTTTCAAGTGCACGGCGACGGGCAGCAACAGCATTGCTTCCCGCGCTTTGTTGAGCAGGCCCAACGCGGCGAGCTGTTTCGGGCGCTCGGCACGCCGCGCGCGTGCGCGGATGCCACCCTTCGCGAAATCCAGTTCCGTCGCGCCGACGGTGAACCCTTCATCGGCGACTTCCACCTGGCCTCGGTCCCCGGCGAGGCGGATGTCGAGCCGGAATTCATCTGCACGATCATCGATCGCTCCGAGAGCGTTCGCGACCGCAAACGCCTGCAGGAACAGCGGGCGCAGCTGGAGGCCATCTTCCAGGCCACCCCGGTCGGGATCGTCTTTGTCCGCGAACGCAAGATGCTCCAGAGCAATGCCGCCTGGTGCGAGCTGGTGGGCTACGCGCCCGAGGAACTCGACCAGCAGGATATGCGCATGCTCTACGCCGACGAGGCCGAGTATGCGCGCGTCGGACGCGAACTCTACGGACAGATGCGGCGCGAGGGGACCGGCCGGCTGGAGACCTGGTTTCGCCATCAGGCCGGCCATCGCATCGACGTCCTGCTCTGCGCCGCGCCGATCGAGTCAGGGGATGTGGACGGCGCGCGGGTGCTGATCGTGCTGGACATCACCGAGCGCAAGGCCGCCGAACAGGCCTTGCGGGAGCAGGAAGAGCGCCTGCGTCTCACGCTTCAGGCAACCAATGACGGGCTCTGGGATCTCGATGTCGTCACCGAGCGCATGATCGTCAACGATCGCTATGGCGCGATACTCGGCTATGCGCCGGGCGAACTCGACCTGCGTTTGCAGGCCTTGATCGCATTGGTTCATCCAGAGGATCGACCGCGTGTGCAAACCCAGCTCGCACGGCATCTTGACGAGAACGCGCCCTACGCCCTGGACATCCGGATGCGCTGCAAGGACGGCGGCTGGCGCTGGCTGCACTCCCGCGGGCAGGTGGTCGCGCGCGATGCCGAGGGCCGGCCCTTGCGGGTGGTCGGAACCCACACCGATATCCACGCGCGCAAGCTGGCCGAGCAGGCGCTGAACGAAAGCAACCGGCGCCTGCGCGAAGCCGAGCGTCTGGCCGCCCTGGGGCATTGGGAGTACGTCGTCGAACCGGCGACAATGACCTGGTCGCGGGAGTTGTATCGCATCTTCGGCGTCGACCTCACCGAGCCGCTGCCGGCGTTGGATGCTTTCGCCCAGGTGTTCCATCCCGATGACGCGCCCGAGTTCCTGCACAAGTTCCACCGCGCGCTCGAGACCGGCGAATCCTACCGCTTCACGTTGCGCGTTTACCGCGGCGACGGCGCCTTGCGCTGGCTGTTTTCCGAGGGCCACACCGAGCGCGACGAGTCCGGCCAGGTTGTGCGCTGCTTCGGCACCGCCCAGGACGTGACCGAGCGTGAGCAGGCGCTGGAGCGGCTGCGGGAAACGGCCCAGGTGTTCGAACGCACGGCCGATGGCGTCATCGTCGCTGACGCCGAGCATCGCATCATTGCCGTGAACCCGGCGTTCACCCAGATCACCGGCTACGCCGAGGACGCGGTCGCGGGTCTGGCCGTCGAAGCAGTGCTCGCGAACGCTTACGCCCCCACCTTCTGGGAGCGGCTGCCGATGTCGCTCAGGGAGGAAGGGGGTTGCCCGGTCGAGCGCTGGGAACGCCGTCGCGACGGGTCCTGGTATCGGGCGCGCCTGACCATCACCACCATCAGCGACGAGCGCGATCAGCTCGAACGCTACGTCATCCTCATCAGCGACACCACGCCCCTGCATCGCACGCAGCAACAGGTCGAGTTTCTCAGTCACTATGATCCGTTGACCGGGCTGGCCAACCGCAGCCGCTTTCGCGCCCGCCTCACCCAGATCCTGCGAAGGGCGGAAGAGGGGGCCGGTCGGGTGGCGGTCCTCATCGTCGATCTCGATCGCTTCCGGGTCGTCAACGAGTCGCTGGGACCGATCGCCGCCGATGACCTGCTCAAGCAGGTGGCCAACGCGCTGAGCCAGGTCTTGCAGCCCATGGATACGCTCGCGCGCTTGGGCGGCGACGAGTTCGGCGTGATCCTGCCGGCGGTCGACGCGCGCGAGCCGATCATCGCGATCACCGAACGGTTGCAGCAGCGTTGCGCCGAACCCCGGCTGATCGAGGGCCAGAGCGTCACCGTCACGGCCAGCGTGGGGATTGCGGTCTATCCGCTCGATGGGCGCGCCGACGATGTGCTGATGCGCCATGCCGATATCGCCCTCAAGCAGGCCAAGGCGCGCGGCCGGCAGCGCGTACAGCACTTCGAGCACGCGGCGGTGCAAGGCCTCCCGGATCGTCTCAAGCTAGAGGCCTGCCTGAGCCAGGCCTTGCTGAACGATGAGCTGCATCTGCACTACCAACCGCAAGTGTGCCTGAGCGACGGTCGCCTGGTCGGCGCCGAGGCCCTGCTCCGTTGGCAGAGTGCCGAATTCGGCCCGGTGTCGCCGCAGCACTTCATCCCGGTCGCCGAGGACATGGGCCTGATCCACAAGATCGGCGCCTGGGTGCTGCGCCAAGCCGCGCGGCAGCTCGCGGCCTGGGACCGGGCCGGCGGGCAGCGGCTGCCGCGGGTCGCCGTCAACCTGTCGATCCTCCAACTGGAGGACCCGGACCTGGTGCCGATGATCGAGGAGTTACTCAGGCACCACCGGCTCGCGCCCGGACGGCTCGAACTCGAGCTGACCGAGTCGCTGCTCATGCAGCAGGCGGGCCAGTCGAGCAGCCGTCTCGACGCATTGCGAGCGCTCGGCGTGCGCCTGGCGATTGACGATTTCGGGACCGGCTATTCGTCGCTGGCGTATCTGCACCGCTTGCCCATGCACCAGCTCAAGATCGACCGCAGCTTTATCGATCCGCTGCCGGGCGACCCGCACAGTCAGACGATCGCGAACGCCATCGTGGCGCTCGGCACGAGCCTGGGGACGGAGGTCCTGGCCGAAGGGGTCGAGACCGCCGAGCAAGCCGCGTGGTTGCTCGAGGCGGGGTGTACGCTCGCCCAGGGGTATCACTACAGCCGACCGCTCGCCCCGGAGGTCTTTGTCGAGCGGTGGTTGTGATTCGGGTTCTGCGGATCCTGCCGCGGCGACGGTTCCCTGCCTTGATAGCTCATCCAGGCGAATCGGGTGCCGACTGAGCCTGGCTCGCGAGGCGGCGGTCTTGATCCCGGGTCAAAACACCAGGTTCAGCATCAGCAGCGAGACCACCAGAAACAGCACCGTCATGATGCCGCCAGCGCGCAGGTAGTCGGGCACCCGATAACCGCCGGGGACCATGATCAGCGCGTTGACCTGATGGGTCGGGATCAGGAACGAGTTCGAGGTGGCGATGCCGACCGTGAGCGCGAACATGGCTGGATCGGCCCCGGCGCCGAGCGCCATCTTCACCGCCAGCGGCACCAGCAGCACGGTCGCGCCGACGTTCGACATCACCAGCGTGAAGAAGGTCGCCAGGACCGCCAGCGCGGCCTGGATCACCCAGATCGGCACCTCGCCCAGCGCGGTCAGCGTTGCCTGCGCGATCCAGGCCGCAGTGCCCGACTGCTCGACCGCGAGGCCCAGCGGGATCAGCGAAGCGAGCAGGAACACGGTCTTCCAGCTCACCGCCTCATAGGCCTCGTCGATCGAAAGCACGCCGCTCAGGACCATGCCGACCGCGCCGGTCAGCAGCGCCACCGAGAGCATCAGGTCGCTGAACAGCACGAGCCCCAGGCTCAGCGCGAAGAACAGCAGGGCCACCGGCAGCTTATGCGGGCGGAGCTCCTCGTGCGGATACTCGGTGGTGACGACGACAAAGTCGCGATTGCTCTCCAGTCGCGCCAGATCCGCCCAGGCGGTGTGTACCACCAGGGTATCGCCGGGTTTGAACGGCAGATCACGCACGCCCCCGGTGGCATAGGTCAGGGTGTCGTCGCCGCGCCGGATGGCCAGCAACGAGAGCCCATAGACCTTGCGCATGAAGAGATCGCGCGCCGACTTGCCGACCACCCCGGAGCCCGGCGGGATGACGATCTCGGCGATGCCGGCGCGCTGCGGGGACAGGGCCTCGGCAAAGATCTCGAGTTCGGGGCGGAGCTCGATCCCGGTCTCGGCGACGAAGCGCGTGACCCGCTCCTCGGTGCCCAGGATGCCGAGCAGCGTGCCCTGTTCGATGCCCAGGGTCCGATCGACCCCGGAGGTACCCAAGCGCACCCCGTCGCCCTTCTCGACGGCGATGACGCGCAGATTCCAGCGCCGCTCGATCGCGTCCACGCTGAGCCCGGCGAGCGGCGCGCCGGCCGGCACCCGCGCCTCGTGGACGCTGAAGTCGCTGACGCCATAGGTCTCGGCGTAGTAGGCCATCGGATCGCCGGCCCCGAGCAGCTTGAGGTGATCGCGCGCCGGCAACGCGAAACGGCCGGCGAGGACGAAGAAGAGGATGCCGGTCGCCACCAGCGCCAGGCCGATCGGCGCCACCGAGAACAGCCCGAAGGGCGCCAGCCGTTGCTCGGGCGGCAGGCCTTGATTGGCGGTCTTGATCAGGTCGTTGAGCAGGATCAGCGGGCTTGAGCCGACCATGGTGATGGTGCCGCCGAGGATGGCGCAGAAGCCCATCGGCATCAGCAGGCGGGACATCGGCAGCCCGGTGCGCGCCGAGATGCGGCTGACCAACGGCAAAAACAGCGCCGCCGCGCCGACGTTTTGCATGAACGAGGAAACCGCGGCGACGGCGCTCGACACCAAGGGGATGATGCGCGCCTCGGTGCGGCCGCCGACGCGCATGATGAGACTCGCGACCCGCGTCATGAGGCCGGTCTTGTCGAGTGCGGCGCCGATGATCATCACCGCGATGATCGAGATCACCGCGTTCGAGGCAAAGCCGTCGAACAGGTGTTCGATCGGAACCAACCCGCTGTCCAAGCCCATCGCCGGCGCGAGCAGGGTCGTCAGCCCGAGCAGCACCATCACGCTGAGCGCGGCGACATCGACCGGCACCACCTCGAACGCGAACAGGAAGACGGTGAGCGTCAGCACCGCCATCACCCAGGCGATCTCGAGCGAGGGCACCTGTCCGGCGAGCCAGATCGCGAACACCGCCAGCACGGCGCCGGCGATGTCGGTGACGCTGATCCCGTTCAACCATCGCATGCCAACGCATCCCTCCTCAATCGGCACGCGGCAGCCGGTCGCTGGGGATCTCGCGCAGCCAGGGCGCGTCCCGATCCTTCTGTGAGAGCACCGGCTGAATCCCGGCCGGCCAGTCGATGCCGATGTCGGGATCGTCCCAGCGCACCGCGAATTGGGTCTCCGGATGATAGGTGTCGGTGCATTTGTAGCCGAAGATGGCGCTCTCGCTGGTGACCAGATAGCCGTGCAGGAAGCCGGGCGGCACCCAGAGTTGGCGCTTGTTCTCGGCGCTCAGCTCGGCGCCGACCCAGCGCCCGAAGCTGGCCGAGCCGCGCCGCACATCGACGGCGACATCGAACACCGTGCCGGTGATCGCCTGCACCAGCTTGCCCTGACCATGCGGATGCTGGATGTGCAGCCCGCGCAGCGTGCCATGGCCGGAGAAGGCCTGATTGTCCTGCACGAACGCAGGCCCGATGCCCTGCTCGGCATAGCGCTCTTGCTGCCAGGTCTCGCAGAACCAGCCGCGATGATCGCCGAAGACCCGTGGCTCGATCAGCAGCACCTCGGGGATCGCCGTCGCCGTGACCTTCATGGCACCGGGCCTCGTGTGATCAGGTCGAGCAGATAATCGCCATAGCCGCTCTTGCGCAGCGGCTCGGCGACCGCGCGCAGCGCCGCCTCGTCGATCCAACCGCTGGTGTAGGCGATCTCCTCCGGCGCGCAGATCTTCAGCCCTTGGCGTTTCTCGATGGTCTCGATGAAGTTCGCCGCCTCGATCAGCGATTCATGGGTGCCGGTATCGAGCCAGGCGATGCCGCGGCTGAGGCGCTCGACATGCAAGGCGCCGTGCTCGAGATAGCGCCGATTCAGATCGGTGATCTCGAGTTCGCCGCGCGCCGAGGGCCTGAGTTCGGCGGCGTAGTCGCAAGCGCGCTCGTCGTAGAAATAGAGGCCGGTGATGGCATAGTTGGAGCGCGGCTTGGCCGGTTTCTCCTCGAGCCCGACGACCCGACCCTCGGCGTCGAGTTCGGCGACGCCATAGCGCTCCGGATCGCGCACCCAGTAGCCGAACACGCTCGCGCCCTGGTCGCGCTCGGCGGCCGCCCGCAGATGGGTGCGCAGACCGCCGCCGTAGAAGATGTTGTCGCCGAGGATCAGGCAGGACGGGGCGCCGGCGAGGAAGTCGCGGCCGATCAGGTAGGCCTGCGCCAGCCCGCCCGGCTCCGGTTGCACCGCGTATTCGAGCCGCAGGCCCCACTGGCCGCCGTCGCCGAGCAGCGTGTGGAAGGCCGGCGCATCCTGCGGGGTGGTGATCACCAGCACCTCGCGGATGCCGGCCATCATCAGCACCGCGAGCGGATAGTAGATCATCGGCTTGTCGTAGACCGGTAGCAGCTGCTTGCTGACGCTCAGCGTCAGCGGATGCAGTCGGGTGCCGGCGCCGCCGGCGAGGATGATGCCCTTACGGTTGATGCCGGTGTGCGTCATGCCAACCCCGCCCCCAGCACCTTGTCGCCGAGGCGCTCGCCGCGATAACTGCCGTCGGTGACGCGCCGCGTCCAGTCCTGGTGGTCGAGATACCAGGCCAGGGTGCGCGCGAGTCCGCTCTCGAAGGTCTCGGCGGGTTGCCAGCCGAGTTCGGTCTGGATCTTGGTCGCGTCGATCGCGTAGCGCCGATCATGGCCCGGGCGGTCGGTGACGAACTGCTTGAGCTGGCTGTGCGGGCGGTGCGGCGAGTCGGGCAGGGCCTCGTCGAGCAGGCGGCAGAGGGTGTCGACCACCTCCAGATTGGTGCGCTCGCTGTCGCCGCCGATGTTGTAGACCTCGCCCGGACGGCCGGCCGCGAGCACCCGGTCGATGGCGCGGCAGTGATCCTCGACATAGAGCCAATCGCGGATGTTGCCGCCGTCGCCATAGATCGGCAGCGGCTCGCCCGCGATGGCCTTGGCGATCATCAGCGGGATCAGCTTCTCCGGGAACTGATAGGGGCCGTAATTGTTCGAGCAGTTGGTGGTCAGCACCGGCAATCCATAGGTGTGATGCCAGGCGCGCACCAGATGATCGGAGGCCGCCTTGGACGCCGAGTAGGGCGAATTCGGCGCGTAGGCCGAGGTCTCGGTGAACTGGCCGCTCGGCCCCAATGAGCCATAGACCTCGTCGGTCGAGACGTGCAGGAAGCGGAAGGCCTCGCGGCGGCCGCTGTCCAGCTCCGTCCAGTAGGCCCTGGCGCTGTCGAGCAGGTTGAAGGTGCCGACCACATTGGTCTCGATGAAGGCGGCGGGGCCGTCGATCGAGCGATCGACATGGCTCTCGGCGGCGAAGTTGACTACCGCGTCGACCTGATACTCGCGCAGCAGATGGCCGACCAGGGCCTGATTGCCGATATCGCCTTCGATGAACACATGGCGCGGATCATCGGCAAAGGCGGCGAGGGTATCCGGGTTGCCGGCGTAGGTGAGCTTGTCGAGGTTGATCACCCGCTCGACGCCCTGTTGCATCTTCAGATGCACGAAATTGCCGCCGATGAAGCCGGCGCCGCCGGTGACGAGAAGAGTGCGCATGGTGAGAGAGGGACGCTTCCTGGACCTGGCGCCGATGATACCACTTCAGGCGTGGAGTCTCCGCCGGGAGGGCCGCCGCGCCGGGCGCGCTCAGCGACCGCTGCGACGCACCTCGCTGACATCGCTGAGCTGGCGCAGCTTGGCGCAGAGCCGTTCGAGCTGATCGACATCGCCGACCTCGACCCGAAAGCGCATGCTGGCGCGGTCATTGGTCGCGTCGGTCCGGGTCTCGGTGGCGATGACGTTCGCCTCCTCGTCGGCGAGCACCGAGGAGACATCGCGCAGCAAGCCCTTGCGATCGGCGGCGGTGATGACGATGTCGACCGGATACGCGGCCTGATCGGGCTGTGCGGCCCAGTCCACCTCGATCAGACGCTCCTGCTCCTCCTCGCTCAGGCTGAGGATATTGGCGCAGTTGGCGCGATGCACCGCGACCCCGCGACCGCGGGTGATGAAGCCGACGATCGGATCATCGGGCACCGGATGGCAGCAGCTCGCGAGCTGGGTCAGCAGATCCGGTACCCCGGCCACCATCACCTCCGGGCGATCCTGGTGCTGGCGCTTGCGGCGGCGTTGGACGAGCTGCGCTGCCCGTTCCGGCTCGGCGTTGGCGTCACGGCGCTCCTGGTGTGGCTCGCCGACCTGTCGTGCGACGCTGCCGACCGCGAGGTCGCCACGACCGATCGCGGCCAGCACATCGTCGCCGCGTTGCAGGTTGAAGCGCTCGGCCAGCTGCTCCAGGGGCGGCTTGCTCTCGATGCCAAGGCGCGCGAGTTCCTTATCGAGCAGGCTGCGGCCCTCGGCCAGATGACGCTCGAAGTCCTGCTGCTTGAACCACTGCCGGACCCGATTGCGCGCCCGCGAGGTGGTCAGATAGCCGTGATGGGCGCTGAGCCAGTCGCGACTCGGGGCGGCGTTCTTCTGGGTGATGATCTCGACCGTCTCGCCGCTCGAGAGCTTGTGGGTCAGCGGCACGATGCGCCCATCGACACGGGCGCCGCGGCAATGATGACCGACCTCGGAGTGGATCGCATAGGCGAAGTCGAGCGGCGTGGCGCCAGCCGGTAGCTCCACCACCTTCGCCTGCGGGGTCAGCACATAGATGCGCGTGGCGCCCTCCTGGTTGG
>NZ_JBKHDN010000013.1:0-24208 GCF_046541315.1 Halochromatium sp.
AATCCGTTTGAGGTGCTACGCGGGGCGTTTACGCCCCAGCCTGAGTAGTTACCATCATTTCGCGGACATGATGCACATTCTCATCCGAAATCTGCACGAACACCGAACCGCTCTCGGCCAACAATTCCCGCGCCAGCAGCAGCCGGTCGCGCAGATAGGTGAGGTAGGAATGGATGCCCAGCTCCCAGGTGTCCCGGAACGCCTTGATCATCTCGGGTTCCTGGGTGAGGTCGGCGTCCGAGCGGTCCTTGACGTCGCGCTTGTTGGTGAAGGGCTGGAAGTTCGACCCATATTTGATGCCGTAGGGCGGGTCGATGTAGATCATCTGCACCTGACCGCCCAGGCTCTCCTTGGTCAGGAGCGAGTTCATCACCAGCAGGCTGTCGCCGGCCACCAGCCGGTTCGACCAGCCCTTTTCGTGGTGATAGAAGTCCAGCGCCTGGCGCAGCGGCAGGTTCTCGAACGGCGCCGCGAACAGGTCCGGCTGCCGCCATTGCGTCGCGGCGTCCTTGCCCTTCAGCCGCTTGGCCGCGTTGGCCAGGATCGTCGCCGGGTCGACCCGTTCGTGGACGTGGAGCGAGACGGTCTCGACCTCGACGCTGGTGCGCTCGGCCTTGCCGGTCCAGTTCAGGTAGGGCGCTTGCAGCCGCTTCAACTCATGCAGCGCGGCGCGCATCCGCTCGGCATCGTCGCTGGCGAGCGCGTCGTCGATCAGCGTCTCGATCCCGGCGCGCGCGCTGTCGAAGTTCAGCACCGGGTCGAGATGCGGGTCATAGGCCCAGGTGGTCTTGTCGCCATCCGGATCGGTGCCGGCATGGACCATCCCGACCTCGGGGTTGTTCATCCGTGTCTCGCCGTGGCGATAGCTCAGTACCTGCATGGGCGACTGCGCGGCAGCGGCCGGCCTGCGGGCAGCGGCCTGCGTTCTGCCCGAGGCCGCGCGCGGCGCCGGCGCGTCGGTCGGGATCAGCGCGAACCCGTCCGCCTCGTCGTCGCCCTCCGGGTCCGAGGCGCCGGCGTCCTCGTCCTCCGCATCGGCGAGCACGCGCATGATCGAGCCGCCCCGGCCACGGCCTCGAGCCAGCAGCCCGTCAGCGACCAGCGCATCGCGCGCGGCGACGTAGTCGGCGTCGGCGAGGCCCGGCACCTGCTCGCGCAGCAGCGCCATCATCGCGCCATTGCCGATAGAGGAGCCGTCTTCGGGGGTCAGGGACAGGATCAGGTCGGTCAGGCTGTCGGACATGAGGGGCATGAGGGGCGGGCTACCAGCGCGACGAAAAGCGCGTGTTTTGCAGAACAGTAGCGCGCGGGCCTTTGTCTTGCACGCCCCGATTGCGCTGCTCCGGGTCGATCGCCTCAAAACGTTCGGGTTCGATACCGAGTACCGGAACTTTCTCGATACCGACCAGGGCTATACACTGACGCCCTCGATCGGGGCCGCTGACTTCAATCCAAGCCAACACCCGGCAACAGGCTGCCCGGTTGCCTCGCGACCGTTTTCTCGTCTCGCAGCCAGCGGCCATCGTCAAAAGAACAGGATAGCGACTTGGAGTTTCATGATCATCGTCGAACAGCTGCTCACCGTCCTTGACCGCCCGACCCTAGACTGGATCGCCGATGGACTCGCCATCCTGCTGCTGGTGGGTTACCACGTCTACCTGCGCTGGCTCGTCGCCAAGCATCCCGAACGCTCCTACCACGCGCGCGCGAACGCCCTGCGCCATGCCTGGGTGGAAGTGACGCGGAAGCTCGGTGATCACGGCATCCTGGCGGTCAATACCCTGCGCAACTGGGTGTTCTCGGCGAGCCTGTTCGCCACCATGACCTTCGTGCTCGGACTCCTGGTGGTCGGCTTCGCGCTGCAAGGCTCGGGACTCGATCGCCTGTCGCAGGCGCTCAGCCTGGCGTCCACCGGGGAAGCCGCCGTGCAGGCCAAGTTGCTGCTGCTCGCGGCGCTGCTGTTCACCGCCTTCGTGCGCTTCGCCCTGGCGGTGCGTGACTATAACCAGACCGCGCTGCAGATCAGTCTTCCCGACCAGCATTTCCAAGGGCTGGCTCTCGAGACCATTGCCGATACCCTGAATCGCGCTGGCAACCACTATCACCAGGGCACCCGCACCCTGCTGTTGGGGCTGCCGGTGTTGCTCTGGCTAATTGGTGCCGAATGGTTTCTGCTTGGCGCTCTCCTCGCGCTGGTGCTCCTGCGTGGCTTCGATCTGCGCGCCGATGCGCAGTTTTTGCGCGCGCCGCCGAATACCGCCGAGGGCACGGTGGTCGGCGACCCGCACGCGCTTGAGGCCGATGATGTGCTGGCGGCCCTGCACAGTGAAGAACAGGGCCTCAGTGGCGCCGAGGCGGCGCGGCGGCTGGATGCGGTCGGCGAGAACAAGCTGCCGGAACCGCCGCGCGACGGCCCCATCAAGCGCTTCTTCAAACATTTTCACGATGTGCTGATCTACATCCTGCTGGCGGCCGCCGTGGCCACCGCGTTCATGGGCCATTGGATCGATACCTGGGTGATCCTGGGTGTGGTGCTGATCAACGCCATCGTCGGTTTCGTCCAGGAAGGGCGCGCCGAGGAGGCACTAGCGGGGATTCGCAAGATGCTCTCGCCGAGTGCACTGGCACGCCGCGATGGTGCTTGGAGCGAGATCGATGCCACGCAGTTGGTGCCGGGCGATGTGGTGCGGCTGCGCGCCGGCGATCGTATCCCGGCCGATCTGCGCCTGCTCGAGGCGGCCAATCTGCGCGTTGAGGAATCGGCGCTGACCGGCGAGTCGGTGCCGGCCTCCAAGCGCGTCGCGCCGGTGAGCGATGATGCCAGCATCGGCGATCGCTTCAGCATGGGCTATTCCGGCACCCTGGTGGCGGCCGGCAGTGGCCTCGGCGTGGTCACCGCCACCGGCCCGCACACCGAAATCGGCCGCATCAACCGCATGATCGCCGAGGTCGAAACCCTGGTCACGCCGCTGATCCGCCAGATGGGGGTTTTCGGTCGGGTGCTCTCGGTGGTGATTCTCGGCCTGGCGGCAGGCATGACCCTGGCCGGCTGGCTGTTCCACCACTGGGGCTGGGGCGACCTGATGATGGCGGCGATCGGCTTCGCGGTGGCGGCGATCCCGGAAGGCTTGCCGGCCATCATGACGATCACCCTGGCGCTCGGCGTCCAACAGATGGCGCAGCGCAACGCCATCACCCGCAAGCTGCCGGCGGTGGAGACACTCGGCTCGGTGACCGTGATCTGCTCGGACAAGACCGGCACCCTGACGCGCAACGAGATGACCGCACGCCACCTGATCAGCACCCATGGCCAGTACGATATCGCCGGGGTCGGTTATGCCCCGGACGGGCATCTCTCGTTCGACGACAGGCGCATCGAGCCGTCCGAGCATGACGACCTGCAGGCGCTGATCGAAGCGTTTGCGGTCTGCAACGACGCTGATGTGATCGAGGACGCGGGCCAATGGCGCCTGATCGGCGAGCCGACCGAAGGCGCCTTGCGCACCCTGGGGCTGAAGGCCGGCTTCGACAGCACCGGCTACCAGCGCCGGGCGGTGATCCCGTTCGACTCCGAGCATAAGTTCATGGCGACGCTTGAGCAGTTGCCAGAGCCGGGGCAGGGTCCGGGATCGGGACCGGAGCGAGCGCAAGAGCAAGCGCTAGCGCAAGAGCAAGCGCAGCGCACGCGCATCCTGATGAAGGGTGCGCCCGATCGCCTGCTCGATCGTTGCGCGCACCAGCGCGGCGCCGACGGCCAGCCGGAACCACTCGATCGCGCCTTCTGGGAGGGCGAGGTCGAGCGTCTCAGCGCCAAGGGGCTGCGCGTACTGGCCGCCGCCGCGCGCGCGAGCGATGCGAATCAGACCGATCTGGCACTCGCCGACCTCGACGCTGAGCTGATCTTCCTCGGCCTGGTCGGCATCATCGATCCGCCGCGGCCCGAAGCCATCGAGGCCATCGCTACCTGTCACTCGGCCGGCATCGAGGTCAAGATGATCACCGGCGATCATCTCGGCACCGCCAGCGCCATCGGCCGCGAGATGGGCATCGGCGAGCAGCGTGGCGCCATCTCCGGGGCGCAACTGGAGGCTGCGGATGAGGCGGAACTGCGGCGACTGGTCGCCGAGCATGACATCTTCGCCCGCACCAGCCCCGAGCATAAGCTGCGCATCGTCAAGGCCCTGCAAGCCAACGGCGAGGTGGTGGCCATGACCGGCGACGGCGTCAACGACGCGCCAGCGCTCAAGCGCGCCGATGTCGGCGTGGCCATGGGCATGAAGGGCACCGAGGCGACCAAGGAGGCTGCCGAGATCGTCCTCGCCGACGATAACTTCGCCTCCATCAGTCGTGCGGTCGAGGCCGGGCGCACCATCTACGACAATCTGCGCAAATCGATCCTGTTCATCCTGCCGACCAATGGCGCCCAAGGCTTGGTGATCCTCGCCGCCATCCTGTTCGGTTTCGAGCTGCCGCTCTCGCCGGTGCAGATCCTGTGGGTGAATATGATCACCTCGGTGACGCTAGCGCTGTCACTGGCGTTCGAGCCCGCCGAGCCCGGCGTCATGCGCCGCCCGCCGCGCCGCCCAGATGCCGCCATCCTTGGCGCTTATGCGCTGTGGCGCATCCTGCTGGTGTCACTGATCATCGGCGTTGCCACCATCTTGATCTTTCTATACGAGATGGACAGCGGGCAAGGCCTGGCGGTGGCCCAGACCATGGCGGTGAATACCCTGGTGGTGGGGCAGATCTTCTATCTGCTCAACAGCCGCTTCCTGCTCGAGTCCAGCCTGCGGTTGCGTTTCTGGCTGACCAATCCGGCGGTCTGGATCGCGATTTCGATCATGCTGCTGTTGCAGGCGCTGTTCGTCTATGCCCCCTTTATGCACCTGTGGTTCCACACCGCCGCGCCGCTGCCGCAGGATTGGCTGCTACCGCTTGGCATTGGCATCGCCGTGCTGTTGATCGTGGAGCTGGACAAGGCCGTGACACGCGCCGCCTCGGCACGCGCCCGGCGACGCCGGCGTGCAGGCTGAAAGACACCACCCTCGGAGCGTCGGAACAGTAAAGCGGATGATTGATCGGGCCTGGCTCAAGGTTATTGGGATCGGCGAGGACGGACTCAGCGGCCTCGGAGACGAGGCGCGCGCCGCGCTCAAGACGGCGACGCTGGTCTTCGGCGGCGAGCGCCATCTGGCATTGCTACCGGCACAGGCCGGGCAGCAACGGCGGCCCTGGCCGCGACCCTTCTCCCTGGCTTACGGGCAGGTGCTCGCGCATCGTGGCGAGCCGGTCTGCGTGCTGGCCAGCGGTGATCCGATGTTCTACGGCATCGGCTCGCAATTGGCCGAGCGCCTGCCGCCCGATGAGCTGCGCGTGCTGCCGGCGCCTTCATCGATGAGCCTGGCGGCGGCGCGGATGGGCTGGCCGCTCCAGCAGGTGCGCGTGATCCCTGCGCACGGCCGCCCACTCGCGCGCGTCGCCCTCTATCTCGCGCAAGGGGCGCGCCTGTTGGTGCTCAGCGCCGATGGCGAGACGCCGACCGCGCTGGCCCGCTTATTGGTTGAGCGAGGCTATGGCGCAAGCCAGTTGAGCGTTTTTGGGCAGTTGGGAGGGCCCAATGAAACACGTCGCGATGGCACTGCGGCTAACGGGCTCGGGGGCGTCTCCGAGGCGGGCGGTGCCACGCCCGATCCTGTGCTCAATCTGGTGGCGGTGCATTGCCAAGCCGATCCGGGCACCCGCCCACTGTCACGCCGCAGCGCGCTTCCAGATAGCGCCTTCGAACACGATGGTCAGCTGACCAAGCGCGATATCCGCGCCCTGACCTTGGCGCGGCTGGCGCCACGGCCGGGCGAGCTGCTTTGGGATGTGGGCGCTGGCTGCGGCTCGATTGGCATCGAGTGGCTGCGCGCCGAGTCCAGTTGCCGGGCGATTGCGATCGAGTCGCACGCCGAGCGTCGCGGCTTTATCGAGCGCAACCGCGAGCGGCTGGGGGTGCCGGATCTGCAACTGGTGGCCGGCCGCGCGCCGGACGCGTTGGCTGGGCTCGCGACACCCGAGGCCATCTTCGTCGGGGGTGGACTGACCGTCGAGGGTCTGGTCGAGCACTGCTGGCAAGCGCTGCGGCCCGGCGGGCGGTTGGTGGCCAATGCGGTCACTTTGCAGACCGAGTCAGCGCTGGTCGCTTGGCGCGAGCGGCTCGGCGGCGAGCTGACGCGGGTCAGTGTCGCCGAGGCCGAGCCACTCGGGCGTTTCGACGGCTGGCGCACGGCGCGGCCGATCACGCTGCTGAGCGTTGAGAAGCCGATCGATTGATGCAAGCGCCATCGTCCGACCATCATCGGGAACTGGACAATGGACAGCCGCTGAGTGCGGCATCGGACGTTTCGTCAGAGGATGCCCGCTCAGGTGCCACAAAAGGTGCGCTCGACGACCTCGTCGGGGCGGGGCGGGCGGCGGTACTCGACGTGTTCCGGCTGCTCTGCAAAGGGGCGCGAGACCACCTCGAGCAGGCGATCGAGCGGCGCGAGATCGCCATCGTTGGCGGCGTCGATCGCCTGCTGCACGCGATGATTGCGTGGGATATAGGCCGGATTCACCGCGCGCATCGCCGCTTGGCGCTCGCTGTCGGGCCGGGCCTGGCTGGCGAGGCGTTCGCGCCACGGCACAGCCCATTGATCGAACACGCTGGGGTCGGCGAACTGCGCTCGCACCGGCGCGTCGCTCGCCGGATCATCGGCCGAGACCTCGCCGAGCGTGCGGAAGGTATTGGTGAAATCGGCCTGCTGCGCGGCCATGCGCCCGAGCAGGTCGAGCGCGAGATCCTCGTCCCCGGCGCGCGCGTCGAGCAGGCCGATCTTCGCCCGCAGGCCGCCGTAGTAGCGCCTCTCGAAGGCCTTGCCGTAGCGATCGAGCGCGGCGCGCGCCCGCTGCCTGGCCTCATCCTCATCAGCGCCGAGCAGTGGCAGCAGAGAGTTAGCGAATTGGGTCAGGTTCCAGTAGCCGATGCGCGGCTGTTGATCCCAGGCATAGCGGCCAAAGTGGTCGATCGAGCTGTAGACCGTTTGCGGATGGAAGGCGTCCATGAAGGCGCAGGGGCCATAGTCGATGGTCTCGCCGGAGATGGCGACGTTGTCGGTGTTCATCACGCCGTGGATGAAGCCGACCAGCATCCACTGCGCGATCAGTTCCGCTTGGCGCGCGACGACCTGCTCGAGTAGCGCCTGATAGGGCTGTTCGGCCTCGGCGCAGTCGGGATCATGGCGCGCGATCACATAATCGGCCAGGGTCTTCACCGCCTCGGTGTCGTTGCGGCGGGCGAAGTATTCGAAGGTGCCAACGCGCACATGGCCGGCGGCGACGCGCACCAGCACGGCGCCGACCTCGATGCGTTCGCGATAGACCTCCTCGCCGGTGGCGACCATCGCCAAGGCGCGCGTGGTCGGGATGCCGAGCGCGGCCATCGCCTCGCCGAGCACATATTCGCGCAGCACTGGACCGAGCGCGGCGCGCCCGTCGCCCATGCGCGAGAAGGCGGTGCGGCCGGCGCCCTTGAGGTGGATATCGCGGCGCCTGCCGGCGCGGTCGATCAGCTCGCCGAGCAGGATCGCGCGACCATCGCCGAGACTGGGCACGAACTGCGCATACTGATGGCCAGCGTAGGCCATCGCGATCGGCTCGGCGCCGTCGGGAATCCGATTGCCGGCGAGGATCGCTGCTCCGGCCGGGGTCGAGAGGGCGTCGGCATCGAGCCCAAGCTGCTCGGCGAGCGGCCGATTCAGGCGCAGCAACCCCGGCTCGGCGACCGGCGTCGGCGGTACGCGCGCGTAGAAGTGTTCGGGCAGGCGCGCATAGCTGTTGTCGAAGCGGAATACCGGCGCGCGGGTCCTGTCGAGGGCGTGGCGCTCGATGCTGGAGTGATCGCTAGGGCTGTTCATTGATCGGCTCGATTCCCGAGTTTCACCGTCGGTTTTGTTCAACCGAGGGTGCGGGCAAGCGCGGGCGCCATCAATGGCTGCGCGCCCATCGATGGCGCGCAGAGGAGGGGAACAAGGACCGCGTCCGGTACTGATGGGGTCTCTATCGATCGGTCTCTTGGCTACGCCGACGACGAACACCCGCAAACCCTAGAGACAGCATTCCCATACCGAGCAACGCCAAGGTGGTTGGTTCTGGCACTCGATGAAGAGTAGGACCGCTAGCGCCTTTGATTTGGAACGCGAGGTGCGAGTTTTTAGGAGGATCGCCAGCCCAGGACAACGCCACGTTACCGGTCAAGTTGAAGCCCGCCCCCAGATCGCCGGCATTTTGGATCGCAAGCCAGTTCACTTGGCGCCCAGAACCTTGCGCATCATCGTTCCAGATGTTACTAAAGCCTCCCAGGCTATTACCGTTCAATGTCAGGTCTTCCATGACCACGCCTGTATCAGCGCCAGGCGTTGCTGAGCGAAGCACAAGGCTATCAAAGTTCTCGGAGCCTAATGAAAAGCCGTCGTAGACGACCGATGTCCCTCCCACCGTCCAAGTGGCCTTGGTACCGTCAAAATCGAGTGTAAAATCGACTGATTGGTCATTTGTCCAGCTATAGTCCTCTTCACTGTTGGGGTATGACGGACTCGTATCCGGGGCGACTTTCAATTCGAAGGTATTTGAGCCACCGATGCGACCTTCCGCCACGAATCCTATTTCGGTATCGAAATCTGGAACACTCCAATCAGTAGAACCATCTGCACTTCCACCCATGAAAGATGTCACGATGGGAGCCGCATGAACCGATGGCACAACACCCATGACCGTGATGGCGACGGCGAAAACTCTGTGTACAGGCGAGAACATAGTCATTGTTACTGCGTGATGTGGTTGAGAGGAAAGGTTAGCCTGGAAATTTAAAGCAAAAAATGGGCCATATTTGGTATGGTTTTTATAATCAGGAGGTTATTGTCAGGATGACAGCGTTAAGCAAGGGGACCTGTAAAGATTTTCGACGCTGCCGTTGATGACTTTCAGCCTGGTCAATACTCAATATATCCGCAAAAAACCATGCTGCTTGCATGGTAATGCGCGGTTTCTTCGGATGATGTGACACCGGTCTCACTTTGGCAAAAAAGTGCAGAGTCTTGATAAATCATTGAAGTATAGAATTTTTTAGGTCAACCATGGCGGTCGTCTTGGGTGCGGTCGTTGAGCTGCAACGGCCTCATCCTGGGCACAGACAGGCGAATCTAGGCCCGTTAGAGGCCAGTGTGCGCAGGCACGCCAACCTGATCTGACGATCAGGCGCTGACAAGCCTGGCTAATCGGGTTTTTGCATGTTTCGTGATCGTCTGCTACGGTGAATTCTTACAATCCACGCTAAAGAGGACCATCATTATGGATGCTTCCGTCAACAATGCTGTCAGTGCATCGATGTACATGAACCAAGCGCAGACCGCGCAGCAGGTTCAGATGCAGGTCTTTCGGGACGCGCTCGATAATCAACAGCAGCAGGTGACTGCCTTGATGGAATCCGCAACGGCAGGTTTTGGTGCGGAATCAGGCTCTCACCTCGCTTCCGAGGGTCACCTTGGCACCCAAGTCAATACCTACGCCTGAGCGCTAGCACGCCTGAAATACGGCAATAGCGGGACCGCGGCGGCGAACGAATCGCGGTTCGTCTGCCGCGTCGCTTTGTTCCGCCTATGACGATGCTCGATATCTACTGCGAGCGCGCGGGCGCCGCTGGGCTCCTTGCCGAGCCGATCAACCTGATCACGAATGCGGCCTTCGTCATCGCCGCCGTCTTTGCCGCGCGGTGGCTTGCCGCCGAGCCCGATCTCGGGCTGCGCAACGGTTGGGATCTCGGCTTGCTGATCCTGTTGCTCGGGGCGATTGGCATCGGTAGCGCGCTCTGGCACAGCGTCGCCACCGGCTGGGCGGTGCTTGCCGATGTAATCCCGATCACGCTCTTCCTCAACCTCTACCTGCTCAGCTTCGGCTGGCGGGTGCTCAGGCTGCGGCCGCTGGCGCTGCTCGGGCTCTGGCTCGGCTATCAGGTGCTCAGCATCGGGCTGGTCGTGATCACTGGCCCCGAGCTGCTCAATGGCTCGGTCGGCTACCTGCCGGCGCTCGCGTTCCTAGGCGGGTTTTGGTGGATCCTGCGCCGCCGCGCCGATCCGCTCGCTCCGACGCTTCTGGTCGCCTGCCTCCTGTTCATCGGCTCGCTGACCTTCCGCACCCTCGACATGGCACTCTGCGAAGTACTGCCAATCGGCCTGCACTTCCTCTGGCACCTGCTCAACGCGCTGCTGCTCTATCTGCTACTCCGCGGCTTGATCGGCGCACACCGAGCCTGATGGGGTCTCCTAATAACCCGAGAACCTCCGCACGATTGAGCCTGCCCAGGAATCGGTGGACTTGGTATGCTCTTGCGCACCAATCGACGCAAGGTGTCACCGTGGAAGCTCTCAAGCTCGCAACCATCGACGATTTGCTGCAGAGTGCCGATGAGCAGGTTGAGCTGATCGATGGAGAGATCGTTCGGCGCCCGATGACGCGGCCGTATCACGCGCAGGCTCAAGGCAATGCGCGCGAGGAGCTTGGGCCATTCAATCGCCGCTCCGGACCCGATGGCTGGTGGATTCTCACCGAGGCCAGCGTTGCTTACGAGCCGCACGAGTGTCCAACCCACGATCTGGCCGGATGGCGTAAGTCACGTCTGTCGAGCTTGCCGCATGGCTTGATTGACCTGCCGCCGGATTGGGTCTGCGAGATCGTTTCACCCGGCCATGAGCGCAAGGATACGCAACAGATTCCGCTGCTCTTGCAACGCCACCAGGTGCCTGACTACTGGTTGATCTGGCCGGAGGAGCGCAAGCTTGTTGCCCACCAACTTGAGGCTGGCCGCTATCGCGTCATCGCCACGATGGATCATCAGCAGCGTGCTCGAATCCCACCGTTCGACGAGATCGAGATCGATCTTGGCTACATCCTGGCTGCCTAACGCTCATGACGCGGTGCCACCTCTGAGAATGAATCGCTAGAGCGGTTGCATGTCCTATTCGTTAGTTGCTACGCAGTCACGGCTTCCTGCCGCCCAGCCAACCGTCCAGCCCCGCGCCGAGCGATCAGCCAGGCGCCGAGATAGCAGCCGATGCCGGCCAGCAGCGTGACCGGCTGACCGGCCTGGACCGACAGCAGTGTCGCTGTCGATGCGGCGAGCACCGAGGCGAAGCCATGGCCAGCCCGGCGAAGTGGTGCCAGTGGCTGAACTCGAACAGCCGCAGCAGCACGATCTCGAACGCCAGCACCGAGCCGGCGAGGGCGCCGACGGTGAGCAAGTGCAGCGGTCTGGGGGCCGTGTCGGACAACTCAGCGCCCCCCGTTTTGTCCCCCGTTTCGCTCGCCGGTCAGCGGCACGAACGCCACCGACATCAGATTGCGCGTCCGGGTCTGGCCGTCGTCTGTCTTGGTCACCAGCAGCAGATTCTGGGTCCAGCCGGCCCGGCCGACCGGGATCACCATGCGCTGGCCGGGCTTGAGCTGCGCGATCAGCGGCGGCGGCACATGCTGCGCGGCCGCCGTGACGATGATCGCGTCGTAGGGCGCCAGCTCCTCATAGCCATAGTAGCCGTCGCCCTGGATCGCGGTGATGTTGTCGAAGCCAAGCTTGTCGAGCAGGGCCGCGGCTTGCTCGGCCAGCGGGCGGATGATCTCGATGGTCACGACCTCGACGCCCATGGCGCCGAGGATCGCGGCCTGGTAGCCGGAGCCGGTGCCGATCTCGAGCACGCGGTCGCCCGGGGCCAGTTCAAGCGTCTCGGTCATGAAGCCGACGATGTAGGGCTGCGAGATGGTCTGGCCGTGCCCGATCGGCAACGGGCTGTCCGCGTAGGCCCTGTCGCGAAGATCCGCTGGCACGAAGGCGTGGCGCGGCACCGAGCGCATCGCCGCCAGCACCGCCTCGTCGGAGACACCGCGCTGCTCGATCTGGCGCTCGACCATCCGCTGGCGCTCCTCCTCGCGCGCGGCGTCGAAGGTCGCTCGCCCCTCGGGGCCTGGCGCGTCGGCGCGTAGCAGGACCTGGGTATCCGTGGGGCTCGTCGTCGGTGAGGCAGCGTCCGGCTGGGCCAATGCCAGGGCCGAGAACGCAATCACAATCGCGAATAACAGCGTGGAACGGACGGTGTCTTTCATGGCTAGCCTCCCGCGGTGCATGAATATTGGATACTACCCGTCGTGCCCGGCCAGGTCGAATGGCCTGCAAGGCCGTGGCGATGGCGGCGGCGGCGTCATCGGGCCGCAGCCAGGCCACCGGGCGGGGCCAGCTCCCCCTGATCGATCCTGGAGGGGCGAAATCATCGCTGCGGACGGATATAGTTCGAGCCGATCTTCGCCCGTGAAGACAGCACCGGCGCGAGCCGAGCGAGGTTCCATGACATCGATCCGTGACCTGAGCCAGCCAGAGGGGCCATTGACGAGCGACTGGCCCACCGGCTTCATGCTGATCCAGGGCAATCGCCTCGAAGCCCTGCGGCAATTGCTCACGACCTGGTTGTCCCGGCATCCGCTGCACCCCCTGGAAAACGAGGTCATCCTGGTGCAGAGCAACGGTATCGGCCAATGGCTGAGGCTCGCGCTCGCCGAACAGCCCCTCGAACAGCCTGGCGGCCAGGCCCGAGACGGCATCGCCGCCGCCCTCGATCTGATGCTGCCCGGGCGCTTCCTGTGGCAGGCCTATCGCGCTGTGCTCGGTGACCTGCCGGAGCGCTCCGCTTATGACAAGGCCCCGCTCGGCTGGCGGCTCTACCGGCTGTTGGGGAAGTTGGACGCGCTCGCCGACACCGCCGAAGAGCGGACCCATCTGGCCCCGCTGCGCGGCTTTCTCGACGCCGACCCGGAGCACGACGGCGCCGCCCGCCGACGCTATCAACTCGCCGTGCGCCTGGCGGATCTCTACGACCAATATCAGGTCTATCGCGCCGACTGGCTCGAGGCCTGGCTGCAGGGTCAAGACCAGCTCATTCACGCCAACGGAACCGCCGTCGACCTGCCCCAGGATCAGCGCTGGCAGCCCCTGCTCTGGCGCCGGCTCAAGCAGGATCTCATCCCCACGGAGCAGGGCAACGCCGATGATCCCTTGGCGCTGCCGCCGGGGTCCGACCCGCCGCCCGGGTTCTGGATCAGCCGCGCGCAGATCCATCAGCGCTTCCTCGCCCGGGCCAAGACCCTCGACCCCGCCCAGCGCCCGCCGCGACTGCCACGGCGGGTGATCGTCTTCGGCATCTCCTCGCTGCCGCGCCAGACCATCAACGCGCTCGAAGCCCTGGCCAAGGTCTCGCAGGTCATGCTGTTCGTGCACAATCCCAGCCGTCATTACTGGGGCGACCTCGTCGAGGGCCGCGAGCTATTTCGGCAGGCCTATCGTCGCGATGCCCAACGCGGTCAGCGCAAGATCCCCGGCGGTCTCGACGAGCAGGCGCTGCACCTGTACGGCCATCCGCTGCTGGCGGCCTGGGGCAAGCAAGGGCGCGACTACATCCGCCTGCTCGATGAGCACGATGAGCGCGGCCGCTATGAGGAACGCTTCCAACAACACGGGCTGCAGATCGATCTGTTCGAGTCGCCGCTGGAGGCGGACGCTCCCGATAGCGCCAGCCTGCTGCAGCAACTCCAAGACGACATCCTCGAACTGCGCCCGCTGCATGAGCGCCGCGCGCAGGCCAGCGCGATCGATCCGCACACTGATCGCAGCCTGAGCTTCCTCGTCGCCCACAGCCCCCAGCGCGAGGTCGAGATCCTGCACGATCAGCTGCTCGACGCCTTCGCCGCCGCCGAGCAGGCCAGTCAGCCGCTCGCCCCGCGCGAGATCCTCGTCATGGTGCCGGACATCGACCGCTATGCACCGCACATCGAGGCCGTCTTCGGCCGCTTCGCCCCGGATGATCGGCGCCGGATTCCGTTTCAGCTCTCCGACCAGGCCGAACGCCAGCGCAATCCGCTGCTGATCGGCCTCGAGTCCCTGCTCAAGCTGCCGCAATCGCGTCTCGCCCTCGGCGATCTGCTCGATCTGCTCGAGATCCCGGCGTTGCGCGCGCGCTTTGGCCTGCAGGAGACCGATCTGCCACAACTGCGCCAATGGGTCATCGGCGCCAACGTGCGCTGGGGCCTCGATGCCGCGCATCGCGCCGGCCTGGGTCTGCCGCCCGACCTGGAGCAGAACAGCTGGCTGTTCGGGCTGCGCCGCATGCTGCTCGGCTTCGCTGCCGGTGACAGCGCGCCCTGGCAGGGTATCGAGCCCTATGCCGAGGTCGGCGGGCTGGATGCCGCCCTGGTCGGCCCGCTGGCCGAGCTGTTGCAGACCCTCGCGCACCACTGGGCGCAGCTGAAGACCCCGCGCCCGCCGACGCAGTGGGGCGAGCTGCTCGCCGCCTTGCTCGACGCCTGTTTCTGTGCCGAGACCGATGCCGATGAACGGATCCTGGCCCGCCTGCGCGACGCCCTCGAGCAGTGGCTGCAAGACGTGACCGATGGTGGCCTCGGCGCTGAACCCCTGCCGCTGGAGGTGGTGCGCGATGCCTGGCTCGGCGCCCTCGACGAGCCCAGCCTGAGCCAGCGCTTCCTGGCCGGGGCGGTCAACATCGCCACCCTGATGCCGATGCGCGCGATCCCGTTTCGCCAGATCTGGCTGTTGGGCATGAACGATGGCGACTACCCGCGCAGCCGCCGGCCGGCCGATTTCGACCTGATGGCCAACGACTACCGTCCCGGCGACCGCTCCCGGCGCGAGGACGATCGCTACCTGTTCCTCGAAGCGCTGCTCTCGGCGCGCGAGCGGCTGGTCATCAGCTGGGTCGGGCGCAGTGTGCGCGACAACAGCGAGCGGCCGCCCTCGGTGCTGGTCGGCCAGTTGCGCGATCACATCGCCGCCGGCTGGCGGCTCCAGTTACCGGCTGATACCGCAACGACCGCCGCAGCGAGTTCCGGCAAGGCCCTGCTCGCGGCACTCACCACCGAGCATCCGCTGCAACCCTTCAGCCGCCGTTATTTCGAGTCCGGCCCGGCCGATTCCGGTGACTCCGCGTCAGCTCGCCCCGCCTCGGGCGCCAGCCACCGGCTGTTCACCTATGCCCACGAATGGCGGGAGCTGCATCAAGCGACCGCCGCCTCGGACGAGGAGGTCGCGCCCCGGCTCGCGCCGCCGATCCTGGAGGCGCCGATCAGCCTGCGGCAGCTGGGTGACTTTCTGCGCTCTCCGGTGCAGACCTTCTACCGTCAGCGCCTGGGGCTGTTCCTGCAAGACGAGGCCGAGCCGGATCCCGATGCCGAGCCGTTCGACATCGACGCGCTTGCCAGTTGGGGATTGCGCGCGCAGATGCTCGCCAGCATCGAACGCCAGCTCGCGACCCAGCCTGTATCGACCTCTGCGGACGTGCTCGACGCGGCCATCGGACGGCTTGGCCGCAGCGGTCATCTCCCGCTCGCGCCCTTCGATGCGTTGCTTCGCGAGCAACTGCAAAGCGAACTCTCGGCGCCCCTGGCGCACTACCGCGCACTGCTGAGCGCCCACCCCGAAACCTTGCCGACGGCGGCGCTGCGCCTTGAGGTCGCCGGCTGGGTGCTGGAAGACAGCCTGAGCGGCCTGCGTGCCGCGGCCAAGGGTGAAGGTGAGCGTCTGCGCCTGACCTTGCAACCCAGCGCGCTGATCAAAGACCACCAGCTGCGCTGGCAGCAGCTGGTGCGGCCCTGGCCGGCGCATCTGGCCGCCCAGCTGCACGCGCCCACCACCAGCTGCCTGATCGGCCCGGGCGGCGCGCTGCGGTTTCGCCCGCTGGAGCCGGATGCGGCGCGAGCATGCCTGGATGAGTTGATCCAGGGCTATCAGCAGGGCCTGAGCGAACTCCTGCCGCTAGCCTGCCGCACGGCCTTTGCTGAGCTTTGCGCGGAAAAGGACATGCGGGAAAAAGGCAAAACCAAGGCCAAGCCGGCCGTCGATTACGAAGGTCAGAACCCGTACACCGGCGAGCGGGATGAGCATCCCGGCTATGCGCGCTTCTGGCCCGATTACGCCGACTTGAGCGCCGATCCCCGCTACCGAGCGCTGATCGAACGGCTCTACCAACCGCTCTTCGATCACCAGCCCGAACAGGAGGCCTTCTGACATGGCGGACGCCACGCAACCCCGACTCAAGGCCCGGCAACCTCAGCGCAAGGCAACGGATTCCGCGTCGCGGGACAGGCCACGCGCACCTGTGCCGGCCGCCGGTCAGCCTGATCCCGCGTCTTGCCGAGCCCAGATCGAGCCCAATCTCGATGCCCTGCGCTTTCCGTTGCGCGGCAGTCGCCTGATCGAGGCCAGCGCCGGTACCGGCAAGACCTATACCCTGGCGCTGCTCTACATCCGCCTGGTGTTGGGGCATGGCCAGCGCGAGGGCGAGGTGGCGCCCGAGGCGGTGACCGCCTTCCACAGGCCGCTGATGCCGCCCAACATCCTGGTGGTCACCTTCACCGAGGCGGCGACCAAGGAACTGCGCGAGCGCATCCGCGCCCGACTGGTGGACGCCGCCGAATGCTTCGAGGCGGGGGGCAAGGAAGGAACCGATGGAGGCCCGGATGCAGCGACAGGGGCAGGGACAGAGATCGGGGCAGAGATCGGGGCAGGTCGAAAGGCAGCGCCAAAGTCGGGTACGGCGGCGCGGACCGAAAGAGGAGACGCGCTCCAGGGCGAGGAGGGCGCCCACGGCGGCGTGGACACCGATGACCCGCTCCTGCGGCTGCGTCGCGACTATCCAGCGCAAGACTGGCCGCGCTGCGCCCGGCTGCTGCAGCAGGCCGCCGCCTGGATGGACGAGGCGATGATCGCCACCATCCACGGCTGGTGTCAGCGCATGCTGCAGGAACATGCCTTCGCCACCCGCGGGCTGTTCGAGCCTGAGCTGGTCACCGATCAGACCGATCTGCTGCTGGAGACCCTGCGCGATTACTGGCGCCTGCACTTCTATGCCCTCGAACCCGAGGATGCGCGCAGCCTGCGCGAGGTGGCGGTCTCGCCCGAGGCGCTGCACCGGCTGCTCAGCGCCTGGCTCAGCCAGCGCGAGGCGCCGTTCAGCTTCCAGGGTCAGCCGCTGGCGAGCGATCGGTTGGCGGAGGCCTTGCGCGCCCGGCGCGCCTATCACGAACGGTTGCGCGCCGTCTGCGCGCTGGAGGATGCCGCGCGTGAGGCATGGAAGAAGGACCGACACAGGATCGAAACCAAGCTCAAGGCGCTGCGGCCCGCCCTCAATGGCACCTATCACGCGAGCGCCAACGAGGCGAAGTTCGCGGATTTCCTCGAACAAGCCGCGCGCTGGTCCGAAGGCGGCGAGGCGCCGACGCCTCTGAAGCACTTTGCCCAAGGCGCCTTCGTCTTCAAGGCTAAGGCCGCCGTCCAAGAGCAACCGGATCACCCGGTCTTCGAAGCCATCGCCAGCTGGCGCCAGGCGGCCGATGACTTGGGCGCCGCCGACAATGCTGACGCGCCCAGCCTCGAGGCCTGCCTGCTCGCGCATGCGGCCGCTTGGCTCGGACGCGAACTGCCACGGCGGCTGCGCCAGCGCGCCGAGATGGGCTTCGATGAGCTGCTGCGCGATCTGGAGGCCGCGCTCAACCCGGCTGAGTCCAACGCGGACGCCTGTGCCCAGGCCAAGGCCCTGGCCGCGACCATCCGGCGCCAATTCCCGGTCGCGCTGATCGATGAGTTCCAGGACACCGATCCGATCCAGTACCGGATCTTCGATGCCGTCTACGGGGTGGCCGAGAACCGCCAGGACAGCGCGCTGATCCTGATCGGCGATCCCAAGCAGTCCATCTACGGCTTCCGGGGTGCCGACATCCACGCCTATCTGGCCGCGCGCGCGGCCACGGCGGGACGCCACCACAGCCTGACCGTCAACTACCGATCCACCAGCGCCCTGGTCGCGGCCTGCAATCGCTTCTTCGGCCAGGCCGAACGGCACGAGCGCGGCGCTTTTCGCTTCCGCCCGGCGCCTGAGGCGGACAATCCGATTCCCTATGTCCGCGTCAGCGCCAAGGATCGCGGCACCCGGCTGATCGTCGATCGGGCGCCGGCCAGCGCGATGACCTTCTGGAGCCTCGGTGAGGCAGCGATCGGCACCGACGATTACCGCCAGCAGATGGCCGAGGTCGCCGCGACCGCCGTGCGGGACTGGCTCGACCAGGCGCGCGCGCGGCGCACCGGCTTGCAGGGGCCGAACGGCTTCCGCCCGCTCAAGCCGCGCGACATCGCCATCCTGGTCAAGGACCGCAAAGAGGCGGAGCCGATGCGCCGGGCCTTGGCGGCGCGCGGCATCCACAGCGTCTATCTCTCCGATCGCGATTCGGTGTTCGACACCCGCGAAGCCGCCGACCTGCTGCATTGGCTGCGCGCCTGTGCCGCCCCGAGCGACGAACGCCTGGTGCGCGCCGCGCTCGGCACCAACACCCTGGGTCTGCCGCTCGCAGCGCTCGCCCGGCTGCAGCAGGATGAACTCGGCTGGGAGCAACGGGTCGAGCGCTTCGCCGAGTATCATCGCCTCTGGCAACGCCGCGGTGTGCTCGCCATGCTGCACCAGTTCATGCACGACGAGGCGCTGCCGGCCCGCCTGCTTGCGCGCGATGGGGGCGAGCGCATCCTGACCAATCTGCTGCATCTGGCGGAATGGCTACAGCAGTCCGCCAGCGCCCTGGATGGCGAGCAGGCACTGATCCGCCACCTTGCCGAGCACTTGGGCGCCGGCGGCGAGGAGTTCGTCGTGCGCCTGGAGAGCGACGCCGAACTGATCCAGGTCGCCACCATCCATAAGTCCAAGGGTCTGCAATACCCCCTGGTGCTGCTGCCGTTCATCTGCGGTTGGCGCGAGATCGATGGTCACACCCGCCAGGTCAGCTATCGGCCGCCGCCAGTGGCAGCCGAGCCGGGCGCCGAGGTGCCAGCGGCGTCAGCAGCGCAGGTGCCAGCGGCGTTAGCAACGCAGGTGCCAGCCGCGTTGGCAGCGCAGGTGCCAGCCGAGGCGCCCGTCGAGGCCTCGGTTGGGTTGGCAGCCAGCGCCGCATCTAAGCGGCCGAGCCGTTATCTGGAAGTGGCTGGTCATCGTCAATTTCCGCAAGCTTGGGATGCCGCCGACGATGACCGCCTGAGCGAGGAGATGCGCCTGCTCTATGTCGCCGTGACCCGTGCCGAGCACGCCGTCTGGCTCGGCATGGCGCCCTTGAAGCGGGGCAACGCCAAGTCGCCCCAGCTGCACAAATCCGCCATCGGTTATGTGCTCACCGGCGGCAAGCCCCTGGCGGACGCCGAGGCCCTGTGGGCGGTGTTGGATCGGCTGTGTGGTCCCGAGGAGGGCGCGGACCCGGGGACCGCTGCCGTGCCAGCGGCGACGGGCGCGGCAGCGCGTGGCGCGTCCGGCGAGAGGGCAGGCAAGACGACGGAGGGGGCGCCTGTCGCCGCAGCCGCTGAGTCAGCCCCTGAGGCAGCCCCTGGGGCAGCCCCTGAGGCAGTCCCTGAGTCAGCCCCTGACGCAAACGGCGAGGTCGATGCTGGCCACTTAACGCATGACGCGGTCATGGTCAGGAGACCTGCGCCGGCTCCGAGTTCGGATCGGCTAGCCCCAGCCGAGGCCTCCAGCCTCGCTGCGGCGCGCCGACCCGGCCATCAGGGCTTCCCGCGCTGGTGGATTGCGAGCTATTCGGCGTTGCGTCGGGGCGCGCCCGAGGGTCAGCGCGAAACGCTGGAGGCCAGCACCGCCGAGACCGCGCGCCAGGAGACCGCGCTCGAGGAATCGGTCCCGCTTCAAGAGCCACCGCTAAGCGTGCCTCATGAGGACTGGCCAACGCCTCCCGCGCCGCCGGCCGCTTCAGCTTTGGCTGCGCTGCATGCGTTCCCGCGCGGCAGTCGCTACGGCACCTTCCTGCACGGTCTATTGGAATGGTCGGCGGCGCAAGAGTCGCATGAGTGCGGGCAGCGCCGGCGCGGCTTCGCCGCCGCCGCCAGTACGGCACGCCTGCGCCGCGAGATGCTCGCGCGGCGCTGCACGCTGCGCGGTCTTGGCGATTGGCGCGAGCGTCTCGAGGCCTGGTTGACGGCATTCCTCACCCGGCGTTGGACCCTGACGGGTCTCGACGATGGGTCCGGCCAGCCGCCGAGCCTGGCCCTGTGCGAGTTGCGGCCGTCGCAGATGCAGGTCGAGCTGGAGTTCTGGCTGCCAAGCCGCGATGTCGACAGCCGCGGGCTGGACCGTCTGCTGCGCGCCCACTGTCTGCCACAGCAGCCGCGCCCCGAACTCCCGCCCAATCGACTCGACGGCCTGCTCAAAGGCTTCATCGATCTGGTGTTCGAGCATCAGGGGCGCTACTACGTGCTGGACTGGAAGTCCAACTGGCTCGGCGCGGATGACAGCGCCTACACCCCCGAGGCCATGCGCGCGGCGATCCTTGGGCATCGTTACGATCTGCAGTACGCGTTCTACCTGCTCGCGCTCCACCGGCAATTGCGTGCCCGCCTGCCGGACTACGATTACGATCGCCACCTCGGCGGCGCCGTCTATGTCTTCCTGCGCGGCAGCGGGGCGCCCAGCCAGGGGCTGTTCACCGACAAGCCACCGCAGGTGTTGATCGAGGCGCTCGATCGCTGTTTTGCCGGCCAGGATGCGAACACGCCAGCGGAGGTCCACGGATGAACGAACGCTTGACCCCTGAACCGACACCCCGAAGCCCGTCGCCGGAGGCGACAGACCTCCTCGAAACCCTGAGCGATTGGGCCGCGGCCGGTGCGCTGCGCGCCCTGGATGTCGCGCTGACGCGCTTCATCGCCGAGCAAGGCGGCGAGACCGATGCGGCGGTCCTGCTGGCGATCGCGCTGACCAGCGAGCGCAACGGCCATGGTCATGTGTGCCTGGACCTGCACAGCGCCCTGGCGCAGCCGGCGACGCTGCTCGGGCGCTTGCGCGATGACGCCGAACTCAGCACCTCGGTGCGCGAGGCCCTGAACGCCCGCCTGCAGGGCTTGCACCTGGACGACTGGGTCGCGCGCCTGGCCGCCAGTCGCTGCATCAGTGACTGGCTCGGTGCGGGCGTCGACGACGGTGCCTCGCCGCTGGTGCTCGCCGGTCGCCGGCAGCAGCCGTTGCTGTATCTGCGCCGCTACTGGCGCGATGAGCAGCGCATCCGCGCCGGCATCCAGGCTCGCCTGACGCCGCCGGTCGAGGTCGATGAGGCAGAACTGCGCCGCCAGCTCCAGATCCTATTCAAACCCCAAGAGGGCCGGCCCGTCATCACCCCGGACTGGCAACGCCTCGCCTGCGCGCTGGCGGTGCGCCGGCGCTTCTGCATCGTCACCGGCGGCCCCGGCACCGGCAAGACCGCCACCGTGGTGCGTCTGCTCGCGCTGCTGCAAGGCCTGCGCGCGGCGGCCGGGGAGCCACCCCTGCTGATCGAACTCGCGGCGCCCACTGGCAAGGCCACCGCGCGGCTCAATGCCTCCATCGCCGAGCAGGTCGGTCAGCTCGCCGCCGGGCAGGCCCCTGCCGGCAGCATCCCAACCCAGGTGCGCACCCTGCACCGGCTGCTCGGCAGCCTCCCGCAGAGCCGGCATTTTCGCCACGATGCGGCCAACCCACTGCCGGCCGATGTGGTCGTCGTCGACGAGGCCTCGATGGTGGACGTGGAGATGATGGCGCGCCTGCTCGAGGCGCTCCGCCCGGAGGCGCGTCTGGTGCTGCTGGGTGACAAGGATCAGCTCAGCTCGGTGGAGGCCGGCGCCGTGCTCGGGGATCTGTGTCAGCAGGCGGACCCGGCGCGCTACTGGCCAGAGACCGCAGACTGGCTCAGGCGCGTCTCCGAGCAGCCCATTCCCGTCGAGTGCGTCGCTGCCGAGGGTCGGGCCTTGGATCAGGCCATCGTCACGCTGCATCACAGCTATCGCTTCAGCCTGGAGGGCGGCATCGGCGCGCTCGCCAACCTGGTCAATCGCGGCGCTGCGAGCGATCGGCCGGCCTGCGCTGACGCGGCGGATGCGGCGCGGTCCACCGGGGCAGACGAGGCGGGCGCGCGAGCAGCCACGTCGGCACCCGCTCGGCGAGCCTCGGGACAGCAGGATCGACTCAGGGCGGTCATGGCCCTGTTTGGCCAGGAGCAGCAACCGGCCCAGCCGGATCTTGGTCGGATCGAGGCCGTGCGCCTGAGCGATCCGGAGGATGCGCGCTTCGCCCGGCTGATCCAGTCCGCCTACTGCGCCGAGGACAGCTATCTGCGGGTGATGCGCGACCAATGCCCGCCGGTGGAGGCGGGTCGGACGGCCTTCGATGCCTGGGCGTGGGCGGTCTTGCAAGCGCAGAAGGGATTTCAGCTGCTCACTCCGCTGCGCCAGGGCGCCTGGGGCGTGGAGGGGCTCAACGCGCGCATCCTCGCCCTGCTGAATGCGCCTCGACTCGGTCTGTTCGGGGCCCAACGCGCAGGGCCTGAGGGTGCCAGTGCCAACGCGGCTGCGAACCCTGGTTCAGACCCGGTTGCCGGCCTGGCTCGGGCGCTGTCCGCGCGGGGACTGGGCGGACAGCGCCAATGGTTTGCCGGCCGTCCGGTGCTGATGACGCGCAATGACTATGGGCTGAATCTGATGAACGGCGACATGGGGGTGACGCTCCCGGTGCCGGTGCACGCCATCGACGAGCAGGGCGCGGATGACGCAGCCCAGATCGGGGCCAAGCCCAAAGACGCCCCAATGCCATGGCGACTGCGGGTCGCCTTTCCGACCTCAGAGGACAAGGTGCGCTGGGTCTTGCCCAGTCGCCTGCAGCAGGTGGAGACCGTCTTTGCGCTGACCGTGCATAAGTCCCAGGGCTCGGAATTCACCCATACCGCCCTGGTCCTGCCGGACCAACCCAATCTCGTGCTGACGCGCGAGCTGTTCTACACCGCGCTCACCCGTGCCAAACGGCGCTTCACGCTGCTCTACAGCGACGCGTCGGTGCTGGGGGAGACGCTTGAGCGGCGTGTGCAGCGCTTCAGCGGTCTGCAAGGGCAGTGGCGCTCGCTCGATGCAATCCCCGGCGTATCCGATGCCGGTCAGCGTTAAGGCGAGCGACGGAAAAGCGCGGCGCGCATCGCGCAGGCTGTTCGTTGGCCTTCGAGGCGTCGCGTCGGCAGCAGCACCGGGCTCTGTGACCGGCGGTGCGACGCGGAAGCAGTCCGTGCTCACCAAGAACGACGCGGCTGCCGGGCTTCACCACCGCAGGCCGGCTGCGGCGCTCCCGCCTCAGTGCACCGGCGGATCGATCTGCGGGACCTGCTCGGCTGGCGCGACCGGCTCATCCGGCTTGCGCGGCGGCGTCGCGTCCTCGGGGATCTCGTTGATCATCATCTCCGGCGTCTCGTAACCCGCGAGGTTTGGACCAGTTCGGGCGCGGCTGCCAGCGCGCCACGGTCTTGAGCGGCACGATGACAAGCCCGGGCAGGGCGAGGTCCACCTCGACCTTGTCGGCGATCGCCCGGATCCGCCGGTAAGGGTCGAAGAAGCGCTGGATCGGGTTGAAATAGGGCAGGTCATGATTGCCCACCTCGACCGTGACCGGGGCCTCCAGGGCACCAATCCAGGCGCATGCGGCGTCGAATTCATGCTGCCTGGCGCGCATCGTCAGGTCGCCCGTGATGGCCACCGCATCGGGACGCTTGTCGGCGATCTCTTGCTGTACCCAGTCGAGCGCGCGATGGTCCTCGAGCCCGAAGTGGATGTCGCTGAGGTGGAAGAGGAGGCAAGGGTCGGGCATTGGCAGAGGTCTCTCAAGATGCAGGCGAGCGGTGCACCGCGCTCACGCGACCCAGCGCAGCCAGGCGCGCACCGGCAGGTGGTCGGAGGCGGCCCGGGTGCTTGGCGTGCGCACGGCCTCGATCCGCTCGACGGCGAGAGCGCGACCGTGCCAGATGCGATCCAGCGCGAGCACGGGCCAGGCAGAAGGGAAACTGGCGCGGCACGAGGCCGATGCAAGCCGTTGGTTGATCGGCGCGAGACGGCGAGAACCGTTGCGCCATTCATTGAAGTCCCCGAGCAGGAGTGTGCGGGCCAGGTCGGAGGCCGGGTTGGGTGCCAGGTCGGACGCCCCATCCGGTGCCAACTCAGGCGCCAACTCAGGCACTGGGTCAGGCACTGGGTCAGGCACTGGGTCAGGCGCCAACCCGGCCGGCAGAGGGTCGTCGAGGGCCGTGG
>NZ_JBKHDN010000014.1:0-24145 GCF_046541315.1 Halochromatium sp.
CCGGTGAGATGATCGTAATGGGCAATGCGATCGAGTTCCGCCTCGTGCGCCTTGAGTGCGCTGATATCGGTGAAGACGCCGATATGGTGCTGCACCGCGCCCCCAGCATCGCGCACCACCGTAATCGACAGGTGTTCGGGATAGATCTCGCCGTTCTTGCGGCGGTTCCAGATCTCGCCCTGCCAGGATCCGTCCGCCTCGATCGCCGCCCACATCCGCTGATAGAACGCGCGCTCATGCCGACCGGAGGCGAGCTTCTTCGGGTCTTCACCGAGCAGTTCCTGCTTCCCGTAGCCGGTGATGCGGGTGAAGCTGGGGTTAACGTCGACCAACCGGTTCTCCGCGTCGGTGATCGCGATGCCCTCGAGACTGTGCGCGAAGACGCTCGCGGCCAGGCGCAACTGCGTCTCGGCGTGGTGACGCTCGGTGACATCGTGGATATAGCCATGCCAGAGCACGCTGCCGTCGGGCTGGCGCTGCGGCGAGGCCTCGCCCTCGACCCAGATAAGGCGGTCATCGGCTAATCGGACCCGATAGGATTCCCGCCAGGTCGTCAGCGTTCGGGCCGAGTCCTCGATCGCGGCCTTGACCCGCTCGCGGTCATCGGCATGCAGGGCGGCGAAGGCCGGACTCGCATCCTCCATGATGCGAGAGGGCTCGATGCCATAGATCGCTTGCGCGTTCTCGCTGACATAGGGAAAACAACTGCGCCCGTCGGGCCACAGTCGATACTGATAGATCATCCCAGGCACATGGGCGGCGATCTTCTGGATGCGCTCGTGCAATTCCTGGATGCGATCGTGCTTTTCGTGCAGGGAGCGTTCATCGTCGATGCGTTGCTCCTGCTGGCGCAGCAATAGCCCGAGCAGCATCGAGACGAGCGGAAAGACCAAGAGGAACGGCAGCGCGACCTTTCCCAGGACCTGAGCACGCTCGGCCGCCGGCAGCAGCCCCACCCAGGCGAACGCCGCCAGGTGCAGGAGCAGGCCAAAGGCCGCCAGTGTCAACGCCGTCGGGCGCAGCTTGCCGGCGCGACGCAGACCATGGAACAGCGCCCCGAAGACCATGGCGGTGACAATGGTCGCGATCCCCATCACCATACCGGCGCCGCCCAGCCAGCCCCGATAGATCGCTGCGATCAGACCGGAGACGAGCGCCCCCGGCACGCCGCCGAAGAGACCGGCCATGCCGATGATGATGGTGCGTCCATCGAAAAAGAGGCCGGGGCCGATGGTGACTGGATAGGTCATGCCCAGCACCGCGGTGAGCCCGAACAACAGGCCGGTCAGCAGTTGCGCCGCTAACCGCCCACGCGGCAACCCTGTAATGAACAGCCCATGCGCCAAGGCCAGGGCCAATAACAGAGAGGCATTCTGGATCAGCCCGCCAAAAATCGTCATGCTTGGGTTCCGCGCGCGCCGGTCTCGGTTGGCGATGAAGCGGCGCTACATCGGGAACCCGCCACCGGGCGGAAAGCCGCCTCCCGGTGGCATCCCGCCCATGCCCGGCGGCAGTCGGCCTTGCATCTGCTGCATCAGCTTGGCCATGTTGCCGCCCCTCATCTTCTTCATCATCTTCTGCATCTGGGTGAACTGCTTGAGCAGCTTGTTCACGTCCTGGACCTGGGTGCCCGAGCCCATGGCGATGCGCCGCCGGCGCGAGCCCTTGATGATCTGCGGGTGCGCGCGCTCCATCGGCGTCATCGAATCGACGATGGCGATCAACTTGACCACCTCCTTGTCGTTGACCTGGCTCTTCAGGTGCTCCGGCAACTGGCCGGCGCCGGGCAGCTTCTCGAGCAGGCCGGCCATGCCGCCCATCGAACTCATCTGCTTGAGCTGATCGCGAAAATCGGTGAGATCGAAGCCCTTGCCCTTCTTGAGCTTCCTGGCCAGCTTCTCGGCCTGGTCCTGATCGACCTTGTGCTGCATCTCCTCGACCAAGGAAACCACATCGCCCATGCCGAGGATGCGCGAGGCGACCCGGTCTGGATGGAAGGGCTCGAGCGCATCGGACTTCTCGCCGACGCCGAGGAACTTGATCGGCTTGCCGGTGATCTCGCGGATCGACAACGCCGCGCCGCCGCGGGCATCGCCATCGGTCTTGGTCAGCACCACGCCGGTGAGCGGCAGCGCGTCATGGAAGGCGCGCGCGCTTTTGGCCGCATCCTGACCGGTCATGCTGTCGACCACGAACAGGGTCTCGACCGGGGTCACCGCAGCATGCAGATCCCGAATTTCTTGCATCATGCGCTCGTCGATCGCCAGGCGCCCGGCGCTGTCGACGATGAGCACGTCCTGGTTTTGGCGGCGCGCCGCCGCGAGCGCGGAGCGGGCGATCTCGACCGGCTGTTGCTCTGGGGTGCTCGGGAAGAAGGTGGCGTCGACCTCGGCGGCAACGGTGCGCAACTGATCGATGGCGGCAGGGCGATAGATGTCGCAACTGACCACCATCACGCGCTTCTTCCGGCGCTCCTTGAGATAGCGCGCGAGCTTGCCCGCGCTGGTGGTCTTACCCGAGCCCTGCAGGCCGGCGAGCAGGATCACCGCCGGCGGTTGCTGGCGCAGGTCGAGATCCTCGTTGGCCTCGCCCATCAGGCTGACCAGCTCGTCGTTGACGATCTTGATCAGTACCTGTCCGGGGGTGAGACTCTTGGTGACCTCGGTGCCGAGCGCCTTCTCGCGCACGCGATCGATGAAGCCGCGCACCACCGGCAGGGCGACATCGGCCTCGAGCAGCGCCATGCGCACCTCGCGCAGGGTCTCCTTGATGTTGTCCTCGCTGAGCCGGGCCTGGCCGCGCAGCCCCTTGAGCACCTCGCCGAAGCGTTCCTGAAGATTATCGAACATGGTCTCTCTCTAGCTGAACCCGGTTGGCTTGCGCCAATCCCATACATCTGGTGGATGCGGTTTGTTAACCTATATCAAGGCCGCGCGCTGGCGCGGCCAGAACGCAGTCGCAGGCGCGCTCGCGTGCGTTTGCAGTCCGTCTTGCTTATGCGATGATCGCAGACTATGAACAACATCGTCATCTCGATCGCCACCCTGATCGCCTACTTTGGCTCGGCCACCCTCATCGGGTGGCGGCTGTTCACGCATCAGCCGGACACCAGCACGGCCCGGCTGCGCGGTGTCACCCTCGGGCTCGCCTATGCCGGACTGACGCTGCATACCTGGCTTTTGTACATGGTCCTGTTCAGCCAAGAAGGGCTCAATCTCGGCTTCTTCAACGCACTCTCGCTGGCGGCCTGGACCGTGGTCGCCTCGCTGCTGCTGTCGAGCCTGAACAAGCCGATCGAGAATCTAGGACTCGTGGTTCTCCCGCTGGCCGGCCTCTCGGTGCTGCTCGATATGCTCTACCCGAGCATGCCGTTTCTGGCCGAGAGCACCAGCTGGGTGCTGAAGCTGCACGTGCTGCTGTCGATGCTGGCGTACAGCTTGCTGACCCTGGCCAGTGTGCAGGCCGGACTCCTGTGGATCCAGGATTCCTACCTGCGCGGGCGCAAGCCGGGCGGTTTCGTGCGCGCACTGCCGCCGCTGATGACCATGGAGGCCTTGATGTTCGAGATGATCGGCATCGGCTTCATCCTGCTCACCCTCGCCTTGCTGAGCGGGTTTGCGTTCCTCGATAACATGTTCGCCCAGCACCTCGTGCACAAGACCGTGCTCTCGGTGGTGGCCTGGTTGGTGTTCGGCGGATTGCTGCTCGGCCGTCGCCTCTGGGGCTGGCGGGGCCGCAAGGCGATCTCCTGGACCCTGACCGGCTTCGGCATCCTGATCCTGGCCTACTTCGGCTCCAAGCTGGTGCTTGAATTCATCTTGAATGCGCCGAGCTGAGGCAGCGTCCGCCGCAATCCACAAGCGATGAGGCCATATCGATGGCGAGTGTCCCCAGCCAGTCCCTGGAAACCTTCCCCAACCCCGAGCCCGAGCGCGACTATACGATCCGCATCCGGGTGCCGGAGTTCAGCTGCCTGTGCCCCAAGACCGGGCAGCCGGATTTCGCCGAGCTGACCTTGGAATATGTGCCCGAGGCGGCTTGTGTCGAGCTGAAATCGCTCAAGCTCTATGTCTGGTCGTATCGCGACGAAGGCGCGTTTCACGAGGCGGTCACCAACCGCATCCTCTCCGATCTCGTCACCGCCACGCAGCCTCGCTTCATGCGCCTGAGCGCGGATTTCAATGTCCGTGGCGGGATCTATACCACCGTGGTCGCCGAGCATCGAGCCGACAACTGGCGGGCACCGGTGCCAGTGACGCTGCCTTGAGGCAGGAGGCCGACCGCCACTGCTGGATCGGCCTCGATCTCGGTACCTCCGGCTGTCGTGCCCTGGCCATTGATGCCGAAGGCCTGGTGCTCGCCACCGCGAACACCGCGCTTGAGGCGATGTCAGCTACGGATCCGGACAGGGCGCGCAACAGCGACGCCGCCGAACAAAATCCGCACGCCTGGTGGAATGCCGTGCGCGAGGTGCTGGGCACGCTCAGCGCGAAGCTGCATGACCACCGTCCGCAAGCCCTTTGCGTCGATGGCACGTCGGCGACGCTGCTGCTCTGCACGCCCGAGGGCGAGCCGCTGACGCCGGCGCTGATGTACAACGATACGCGCGCCCGCGAGCAGGCGCGGTTGATCGCCCAGCGGGCACCGGCCGATTCGCCGGCACGCGGTCCCAGCGCCTCGCTCGCCAAGCTGCTGTGGTTGCGACAGCAACGGCAACGACAACCGCAACGGCAACCGACACCACCGGTGCTGGCGCTGCATCAGGCCGATTGGATCGGCGGCCGCCTGCGCGGTCGTTTTGGCGACAGCGATTGGAACAACGCCCTCAAGCTTGGCTTCGATCCGCGCCGCCTGGCGTGGCCGGACTGGCTGTTGGCGATGGACCTGAGTCCGGTACGCCTCCCCCGCTGCCACGCACCGGGCGCCGATCTCGGCGCGATCGATCCGGTCGTCGCGACGGCGACGGGATTGCCGAGCCCCCTGCGCATCCGCGCCGGCACCACCGATAGCACGGCGGCAACGCTCGCGGCCGGGGCGCGCGCACCGGGCGATGCGGTCAGCAGTCTGGGTTCGACCTTGGTGCTCAAACTGGTCTCGGAGCAGCCGGTGTACGAGGCCGCCAGCGGCGTCTACAGTCACCGCATCGGCCAGCTGTGGCTGGTCGGTGGCGCCTCCAACAGCGGCGGCGCGGTGCTCAGACAGCATTTCAGCGACGCCGAACTCGAGCGCTTGAGCCAACGCATCGACCCGACCCAGCCCAGCGGTCTGGATTACTACCCGCTGCCGCGCCCTGGCGAGCGCTTTCCGAGCGCCGACCCGGAACGCGCGCCCCGCATCGAGCCGCGTCCCGCCGACGACAGCCGGTTCCTGGCCGGTCTCTTCGAGGGCATCGCCCGCATCGAGCAGGCCGGTTATCGGCGCCTCCAGGCCTTGGGCGCGCCGGCACCGACACGCATCCTCAGCACCGGCGGCGGCGCCCGAAACCCGACCTGGAGCGCGATCCGCAGCCGCGTGCTCGGGCTTGAAGTGGCCAGCGCGCCGCAGCAAGAGGCGGCCTACGGCGCGGCTCTGCTGGCGCGCGGTGACTGGAGCTGTAACCGCATTTAGGCGATTTCTGTCAACGCTCATACTGCCTTGCTGGTGGTTTCGCTCGCCTTCCGCGGCGACAGTCTCCCAAGCGCCGGCTCGGTGGCTCAAGCGAACTCGGACTTGGCCGCGGCCGGCGCTCCGCATCCTCCACCACCGCGATCCGATCGCGCGGCCCAAGACCGCGACGACCTGCCGCACGGACTCAGGATGGAACTGCTCCAGGCCGCTCGCGCGTCCATCCGCCGGCGCCAGAGGGACATGGAAACGCGGCCGCTCGCGCGGGCTGCACACGCCGCAGGGATGCGCGATGATGCCGAGCCTAGACGCCCAGCCGCGAGCGGCTCAGACCAGGGCCGCGCAGTGGGCACCCTCCAGCGAACGCCCCAGATGCAGCAGCTCGGCGCGCTCGGGGCGCTCCAGCAGTTGGCAGGCGACCAGATAGCCGGCGGCGCTCCAGGTCTGATGCCGGCGCGCCTGCTGACCGACCAGCCGGCCTCGGCGCCCGTCGTAATACTCCGGCCAGTCGTCCTGGACCAACCGCCGCTCGGCATCGCTGAGCGCGCGCTCGACCAGCTCGTCGGCGCCAGCGCGCAGGCCGACCAGGGTCAGCAACCACAGCAGCACCGGCCAGTTGCCGCCATTGTGATAGGACCAGGGCCGATTCTTCGGGTCGCAGCCGGTGAGGATGCGCCAGTCCTGGCCTTCCAGCGCCGGGAAGCAGAGCTTGAGCGGCATCTGGCCGACCAGGTCGTCATAGCGCTGCGCGATCAGCTGCATCAGCGCGCTGACCTGTGTCTTGGTGGCCAGGCCAGCGGCACAGGCGAGCAGATTGCCCTGAGCAAAATAGCGAAAGTCGATCCGGCCCGGGCCGACATTGCCGACCAGATAGCCGCCGGTCTCCGGCAGCCAGTCCATCAGCCAGTCGGGGATGGCATCGGGGTGGATATTGAACTTGTTGACCGCGGTCGGTCCGTATTCCTCGACCCCATAGCGATAGATCTGGTTCAGCCGCGCGAGATCGAGCCAATAATAGGTGCGCACGTGATGGGCCAGATGCGGCAGACGCTCTTGCAGGGCGGCGCGATAGCGCGCGTTCGCCGGCTCCTCGGCGTCGAGCAGATCGGCGGCGGCGCAGAGCGCGGCGAAGAACTGCGCCTGGATGTCGATCGGGTAGCCGTAGACGCCCATGCGCCGGTCGATCATGAAGGAGCCGTCCGGCACCAGCATGGTCGGGAACATGTCGAAACGGCTGGTCATGCTCAGGTCGAGCACCAGGCGGATCGCCTGCTGCACCTCGGCCTGGTTCAGGAAGGCGCGATCCTCGCTGACATGCACATAGGCCTGTAGCGTCAACAGCCACCAGAAGCCGGAATCCACCGGCGCCACGCGGGCGATGGCGTGCTCGCCAAAATCGGCGAACAGCTCCTCGCCATCGCCGTGATCAGTGACCTTGAAGCTGGCCGGTATCAGGCCCTCGCCGGGCTTGAAGCAATCGAGCTGGCGCTCGTGGCTTTGCAGGCGCACGGCCGTGGCCAGGAAGTTGCGCACAATCTCGGGGCGGCCGTCGAGCAGGAAGGCAAAGGCGGAGATGGCGAAATCGCGGGTGAAGACCTGGTCGTAGTTGAGCGCCTCGGTCTCGGGATCGTGGGCGGCGACGGTCCCGACCGGCTGACCGCGGTAGGTGACCATGGATTCCTCGAGCAGGCGCCAGGCGCGCTGTTTTGCATCACGCATGAGCGTGTTCATTGTCCGTCACTCTCCGGCATATTCATATCGAGAAGCAGTTTCATCCGGCCTTGAGAGGAAAGTCATCATCTTCGGCGCGCTCAGTGCCTCGGCCAGTGGTACCAGCGTCACATTCAGCCCGTTCGACGGGAGTTTTACATCGACCTGGCGTGCCGAGTGCTGGCGGGCATCAGTCGCCGCGCGCGGCTCGGTTTTGAGCATCGGCTCCTCCGCGGGACCCCTCGGCCTTCGGGGCATGGAGGAAGAGCATAGCGCACGCAGCGCCGCCCGAGCCCTGCCGAGCAGGGCCATCCGCCCCCTCGGGCCACCGCCCGGCGTGCTGGTGCACCGCATGATGCTCGTCCATCATCCACGCCCCCTCGGGCCGCCGTCTTTGGCACAATGCCCACTTTTAGAAACCGTTGTCATCGCCATGGCCCAGCAAGTCCTGAAGGTTCCGCCGACCAAGAACACCCTGCTCGCGCTGAAGAAGCAAACGACCTTCCTCGAGGAGGGACACGCTCTTCTCGAGCGCAAGCGGGAATTGTTGACGCGCCTCGTGTACGAGCGCATCGGCGAATACCGGCGCCTGCGCGAGGAGGCCGAACACGGGCTCGCCGAGGCCTATCGCTGCCTCGGCATCACCCATCTGCGCATGGGCAGCCGCGGCTTGAATCAGGCCGCGCTCGGTGCCGAACCGGGGCTGCGCGTCGATATCCTGCCGCGGCGCTCGCTCGGCGTGGAGTATCCGGCGGTGACCGCCGAACGCCTGCCAATCAAGCCGGTCGGGCTGTTGGGCACCGATGCCAGCTTCGATAACACCCGCGAACGCCTGGCCGAGGCCGCCGTGCTGCTGGCGCGGCTCGGCGAGGTCGAGATCGCCCTCTATCGGCTGATGGAGGAGCAGCGCAAGACCCAGAAACGCGTCAACGCGCTCAAGTACAACATCATCCCGCTCTATCGGCGCAGCACCCATTTCATCCAGTCCGCGCTCGAGGAAGAGGAACGCAACATGCTGTTCCAGGTCAAGGTGCTGCGCGAGCGGGCGATCCTCTGACAGGCTTGCGCGACGCGCCCACCCCAATGAACCCGTCGCAGTGAACCAGTCGCAGTGAACCCACGACCATCGTGAACGAAGATCAGTGCCGGACGCTGTTCGAGCGGCTGCGCGCGGCCAATCCACATCCCACCACCGAACTGCGCTATCGCTCGCCGTTCGAGCTGCTGATCGCCGTCATCCTCTCGGCCCAGGCCACCGACAAGGGCGTCAATAAAGCCACCGAGCGGCTGTTCGCGCTGGCCAACACGCCGGCGGCGATCCTGGCCTTGGGCGAGGAAGGCCTGAAGGCGCAGATCCGCACCATCGGCCTCTTCAATAGCAAGGCCAAGCACATCCTCGCGACCTGTCGGCACCTGGTCGAGCAGCATGGCGGCGAGGTGCCGCGCGAGCGGGCCGCGCTCGAGGCCTTGCCTGGCGTCGGCCGCAAGACCGCGAACGTGATCTTGAATACCGCCTTCGGCGAGCCGACCATCGCGGTGGACACCCATCTCTTCCGGGTCGCGAACCGCACCGGGCTCGCGTCCGGCAAGACACCGCTCGCGGTCGAGCAACAGCTGCTGCGGGCGGTGCCGAGCGCATTCCTGCGCCAGGCCCATCATTGGCTGATCCTGCACGGGCGCTACGTCTGCAAGGCGCGCGTGCCGGACTGCCCCCATTGCCTCATCGCCGACCTCTGCGAGTGCCGACAGAAGACCCACGATGTTCACTCAGGATCGTGACGCGCTACGCCAAACCTATCTCACCGCCTGGCGCAAGGCCCGCGCCGGCGAGCCGCTGGCACCGGTCGAGCGTTTGATCGTCGAGGTTGCCGAACGGCACCCGGAGTATCACGCGCTGCTGGAACAGGGCGAGTCCGCGCTCGGGCGCGAGTGGCTGCCCGAGGGCGGCGAAAGCAATCCGTTCCTGCACATGGCCCTGCATATCGCCCTCCAAGAGCAGGTCAGCACCAACCAGCCACCCGGCATCCGGCGGCTCTATCAAGGCATGATCGCCGCCTGCCTGGGCGATGCGCACGCGGCCGAGCATCGCATCCTCGACTGCCTGGCCGAGGAACTCTGGAAGATCCAGCGCGACGGACGCGAGTTCCGCCCCAAGGCGTATCTCAGATGCATCAAACGACGCGGGAGTGGCCAGCGCCCGCGCGCTTGAACGCCGACCGCGCCCAACCGGCGCGGCTTGCGACCCGACGCCCCACCTCCCCCGCGCCATTGCGTTCACGGCGTTCGCGGATGATGCGCTGACGCCCCTGAGCGCCCCTGGGCGTCTTGGCGCGACACAGAGGGGCGGCGATCGTCCGCGACGACGATATATTTGAGCGTTTCACTGGGCCTCTACTCAGAGATGGCCGTGATGGCTGGATAAGCCGGCGGTTTACCCGAGCGCCATACTGTGCTATTTACCCGAGTGCGACACTCTGTTATACAGAGCCTGTCACAGACGCAAACATCCCACAGACCCTTTTTTGGAGTGAAACCCATGTCCAAACACACCATGACCCCTGCCGCTGCCGTGATCGGTGCCGCCCTGGTCGGCAGCCTGTCCGCGACCAACCTCGCCCATGCGGCCGACAATCCGTTCGGCGCCGAACAGCTCGAGGGCGGTCATCTGATGCTGGCCGAAGGCAGTTGTGGCGAAGGCAAGTGCGGCAGCAAGGACGACGGCGAGGGCAAGTGCGGCAACAAGGACGACGGCGAGGGCAAGGACGGCGGCGAGAGCTGATCGTCCTCGATTCTTTCCCATCAAACGTCAGAGCCAGGCCATGGGCGGCCGAACCGATCCCCTTCACGGACACCCCGTTCATGGCGCCGGTCTCGGCCTGCGGCGCGCCTTCGCGGCCGCCGCAGCCGAGCAGCCCCCGGCTGAGGTCGATTTCTGGGAGATCGCTCCCGAGAACTGGATCGGCGTCGGCGGCCGCTGGGGACGGCTTCTGCGCGGCCTGACCGAGCGCTTTCCGTTCGTTTGCCACGGGCTCTCCCTGTCGATCGGATCACCGGCGCCACTGGATCTTGACTTCGTGCGCAAGATCAAGGACTTCCTCGATGAGCATCGCATCCGCGCCTATACCGAACATCTGAGTTTCTGCTCGGACGACGGTCATCTCTATGACCTGATGCCGATCCCCTTCACCGATGAAGCGGTGGCCCATGTGGTCAGGCGCATTCGTCACGTCCAAGACATCCTGGAGCGCCGTATCGCGCTCGAGAACGTCTCCTATTACGCCGCGCCCGGCCAACGCCTGAGCGAACTCGAGTTCATCGACGCCGTGCTGCGCGAGGCCGACTGCGATTTGCTGCTCGATGTCAACAACATCCACGTCAACAGCATCAATCACGGCTATGACGCCAACGCCTTCCTCGACGGCCTCCCCGGCGAGCGCGTGCTCTATGGGCATATCGCCGGGCATGACGAGGAGGCCCCCGATCTGCGCGTCGACACCCATGGCGCCGATGTGATCGAGCCGGTGTGGGGCTTGCTGGAGCGCGCCTACCGGCGCTTCGGCGTGTTCCCGACGCTGCTGGAGCGGGATTTCAACATTCCACCGCTGGAGCAGCTCACGCAAGAGGTGCGACGGATCAGCGCACTGCAAGCCGAGCATCGGCCTCGGAACGCCAACGCCCGACGGGGGCGGCTGGCCTATGCCTGATCGCGATACCGGCGCAACGGGCCATTCCAAGCCGTCGCCAGCGCTCGCACGAACCCCAGCGCCAGCCATCCTGTCGGCATCAACGCCAGCACCAGCACCAACGCCGACGCCGGCACCAGCACCAACCGACTTCGCCGAGATCCAACGCGCCTTCGCCGGCCATCTCCGCGATCCCGAGGGCCGGCCCGCGCCAGCCGACGTCGAGGCACGGCGCATGGCGATCTACCGGAGGCTGTGTTTCAACAACCTCTCCTCGCTGTTGAGACAGGGCTTTCCGGTCCTCCACCGCTGTCTCGGCGAGTCGCGTTGGGACGCGCTGATGCGCCAGTTCCTGAGCGAGCACCGGGCGACGACGCCGCTGTTTCCAGCGCTCGGTCAGGAGTTGATCGCCTATCTGAGCGAAGGCCGCGCGGCACGGCCCGATGATCCGCCCTTCATGCTCGAACTCGCGCATTACGAGTGGGTCGAGGCCGCCCTACTGTTCAGCGACGAGGAGGCAGGCCCGGAACTCGCCGATCCCAATGGCGACCTGCTCGCCGGCGTCCCGGTGGTCTCGCCGCTGGCCTGGACTCTGAGCTACCGTTTTCCCGTCCACCGCATCGGTCCTGATTTCCAGCCACGGGAGCCCGATCCGGAACCGACCCATCTGGTGGTTTATCGCACTCGCGACGACGCGGTCGAGTTCCTGAAGATCAACCTGGTCACCCAGCGCCTGCTGCAATTGCTGCAAGAGCAGGATCAGCAGACCGGGCTCGAGACCCTGCAGACCATTGCCACGGAGCTGCGCCATCCCGATCCGGAGCAGGTGATCGGCTTCGGCGCCGGACTGCTCGCCGATCTTCGCCAACGCCATATCCTACTCGGAACGCGTCGTATCCTCGGCTGACGGCCCGCCACGATTCGGCGTCAGCAGCAGGCGATTGCGCTCATCGTCGATGGTCATCTGATAGCGCCCGAGCACGCTCATGCCGAGCAGCCCCGCTGCGCCCAGCTTGTCCCTCTCGAGGAAGGCGACCGCGACTCCGGAGAGACGTTCGCCGTCCAACCAGACGCCATCCAGACGGCCCATCAGGGCCTGAGCGCGACCGTTCGCGGTCTGTACCTCGCGGGTCTCGAGGCGACGGCGATCGAGCCCCAGGGCAGCGATCATCGAATCCGGCAAGACCACCGTGTCGGCGCCGGTGTCGATCAGCAGCGCCCGATCGACGCGACGCCCGCCTTCGCCTTCGAGCGTCACCCGCACCGAGTGCTGCGAGCCCTTGCGGATGGTCTCGACTTCGATCCGCCCCGCGCCTTCGCCCGCCGGTTCGCCGGCCGACGCGCCCGCCGGCGGATCGATCCGCACCTGGGGCGCCGGCGGCTGGCGGTTGGTGCGACCGATGATGATCACGCGCGCGACCTCGCCCTCGGCATCATGCACGAGGATGTGATCGAAGCGCTCGAGCAAGACCCGAAGCCGGCGATACAGCCCCGCCTCCTCGGCGCGTCCGCGCTCGTCCTCGAGCACCTCGAGCCCGGAGACCGAGAATCCGTGCGCGGCGGCCAGTCGACTCAGTTCCGGCGCGATCTCGACCTGGGCCGCCGCCCAAGCACCAACCCCGGCGCCACCCGGGATGCCATTGAGGAGGCCCAGCACCAGCAGGGGCCGGGCGAGCCAGCGCGCACACGGATGAGAACAGTGAGAAGTCATACCAGCGACCGCCTTGCTCTGCGGAGAGGGAGTCCTGAAAGAGAGACCCTGAGCTTAACACTCGCGCGCATCCTCCCCCGAATCGGTTTCGGGCAAGCCGCGAACGGCATGCCCGCGAGCAAACGCATTTGCGGCGATACGCCAAACCCTGCTAAGGTTCCCTGTTTACTCGAGCGCCGCAGACCGCACGGATACTGATTTTCAAGCGACCCTTGAGATCGAAGACTCGGAGAGACCATCGTGAACGGGCCTGACGACATCGGCAATCCATTGGCGAGCGAGCCCCAAGACGGGCCTCAGCGTACGCCGCTGATGGCCACCTACAACCGTCTGCCGGTCGCCTTCGCGCGCGGCGAAGGGGCCTGGCTCTGGGACCAGGATGGCCGGCGCTACCTGGACGCGCTCGCCGGCATCGCCGTCTGCGGGCTCGGGCATGCGCATCCCGCCGTGCGCGACGCCCTCTGCGACCAGGCCGCCACCCTACTCCATACCTCCAACCTCTATCAGGTGCCGCACCAGACCGAGTTGGGCGCGCGCCTGTGCGGCGCCGCTGGCATGGAGCGGGTGTTCTTCGGCAATTCCGGCGCCGAGGCCAACGAGGCGGCGATCAAACTGGCGCGCCTGCATGCCCATCGGCGCGGCATCCAGAATCCCGCCATCCTGGTGATGGAGAACGCCTTTCACGGCCGCACCCTGGCGACCCTCACCGCGACCGGCAACCGCAAGGCCCAGGCCGGCTTCGAACCGCTGGTGCAAGGCTTCGTGCGCGTGCCCTACAACGCCATCGACGCGGTCGAAACCGCGGCCGAGAACCGGCCGAATATCGTCGCCGTGCTGGTCGAGCCGATCCAGGGCGAGGGCGGCATCCTGATCCCGGACGAGGATTATCTGCAACGCCTGCGCCTGCTCTGCGATCACCACGACTGGCTGCTGATGATCGACGAGATCCAGACCGGCATGGGCCGCACCGGGCGCTTGTTCGCGCACCAGTGGAGCGGCGTCAAGCCGGATGTGATGACGCTGGCCAAGGGCCTCGCCAACGGCGTGCCGATCGGCGCCTGCCTGGCCAGTGGCGCGGCGGCCGAGGTGCTCGGCCCGGGCAGTCACGGCTCCACCTTCGGCGGCAATCCGCTCGCCTGCCGCGCGGCCTTGAGCGTGCTCGACACCCTTGAGCGTCAGCACCTGCCCGAGCGTGCCGCCGTGCTCGGCGACCGCCTCATCGATGGCCTGCGCACGCGCCTGAACGGCGTTGCCGGCGTCGTCGACATCCGCGGCCGCGGGCTGATGATCGGCCTCGAACTCGACCGCCCCTGCGCCGAGCTGGTCGCGCGCGCGCTCGAACAAGGTTTCCTCATCAACGTCACGGCAGGATCGGTAGTGCGCCTCTTGCCGCCCCTGATCCTCGATGACGAGCAGGCGACGCAAATCGTCGAGGCTGTCTCCGAGCTGATCCTGACGTTCCTAAACGCCGATGCGCCTGCCGCTGACGGAAGAAGACCCTCGTGACGATCGAAACCCCACCGACCACTCAGCATTTCCTCACCCTGCTCGATCTCGACCCGGACGAGGCCGAGCGCCTGCTCGCGCGCGCGAGCGAGCTGAAGCAGCTGCGACAGCGCGGCGAGGACTATCGCCCCCTCGTTGGCTACAGCCTGGCGATGGTGTTCGAGAAGTCGTCGACGCGCACCCGCGTCTCGTTCGAGGCCGGCATGGCGCAGCTTGGCGGCAGCGCGATCTTCCTCTCGCCCCGCGATACCCAGCTCGGGCGCGGCGAGCCGATCGAGGATAGCGCGCGGGTCTTGTCGCGGATGGTCGATGGGGTGATGATTCGCACCTTCGAGCACGAGACCCTGACGCGTTTCGCCGCCTACTCCCAAGTGCCGGTGATCAATGGCCTGACCGACCGCTTCCATCCTTGCCAACTGCTCGCCGACATGCAGACCTATCGCGAGCATCGCGGCACGATCCGCGGCCGGCGCGTGGCCTTCATCGGCGATGGTAACAACATGTGTCATTCCTATATCAATGCCGCCCGGGTCTTCGGCTTCGAGCTGCACATCGCCTGTCCGCAAGGCTTCGAGCCGGACGCCGAGATCCTGGCCGCGGCGCCCGAGCAGTGCCGGCTCACCCATGATCCGGCGGCGGCCGTCGCCCAGGCCGACCTGGTGGTGACCGATGTCTGGGCCAGCATGGGCCAGGAGAGCGAGGAGGATGAGCGCAAGGCCCGGTTTGCCGCGTTCAGCGTGACGCCAGCGCTGATGGCGCGGGCGCGCCCCGACGCCCTCTTCATGCACTGCCTGCCGGCGCATCGCGGCGAGGAGGTCAGTGCCGAGGTCATCGACGGCCCGCAATCGGTGGTCTGGGACGAGGCCGAGAATCGGCTACACGCCCAGAAGGCCTTGCTGGAGCGACTGCTCGTTCGCCCATCCCGCAGCGGCAGCGGCCGCTGAACACCCACCGCTCCCTCTGCGATCACAGCCTCATGCCGCGCACTTGCCATCCTCTCGCCGTCCTTGGGTTAGCCGCCGTCTTGGCCACCTCGGCCGCCGTCGTTGGCGCGGAGACGCGCTATGTCACCGATCGGTACGACTTCAACCTGCGCAGCGGCGAAAGCACCCGCTACAAGATCCTGCGCCGGTTGCCGAGCGGCACCCCGCTCAGCATCCTCGCCATCGACAGAGACAGCGGCTATGCCCGGGTGCGCACCGAGGATGGTCTGACCGGCTACATCATGCTGAACTATCTCCAAGAGGAGCCCGCCGCTCGCAGCCGGCTCGCGGCCATGGAGGCCCAGCTCGCGGAATTGCAACAGGAGCCCGATAAGCTCGCCGCGCGGCTGAGCACCTTGCAGCGCGAGCATGGCGACCTCACCGAGCAGGCCGAGGCCCTGAAGCGCGACAAACAAGACCTCGAGGCCGAGCTTGCCGAGATCCGCAACGCCGCCAACAACGCCATCCAAATCGACCGCGAGCGGCGCCAGCTCCAGGAGCAGGTGTCGAATCTCCTGCTCAAGGTCGATCAACTCGAACATCGCAATCTGGAGCTGAGCAATCAGAGCCGGCAGCAATGGTTCCTCATCGGTGCCGGCGTCGTCGTTGGCGGCATCCTGATCGGCCTCTTATTGCCCAACCTGCGCCTGCGCCGGCGCCGCAGCTCATGGAGCAGCGGTTCCTCTCTCTGAGAGAACCCGGGGATGATCGACGACCGCCCTGGCGTCGACGCATCCGGGGCGTGCAAGACACTGCCGATCCACCGCTCGCGGCGGACGCCTCGGTCCAAGCGAGGCGCCCGCGCGGAGCGCATCCCGCATCGCCAGCAGCAGCAAACCAGCGCACCCTATGCGCACCGCGCGCCTCCGAGGTTCCGCAGCCAGCGCGCGACCGACCCGATCGGCCTCGCCAGCGGGCGCGCGAGGGCGCGCGCGCCATCCGCCCCGAGCAAGCGCTGCAACAGCCGTTTCCGCGCCCGATAGCGGACCTTGTACAGATCGGCCTCCGCGCGCGCCGCCAGCAGGTAGTCGTCGCTGGTCTGCACCGCATCGACCAAGCCCAGGCTCAAGGCCTGCTCGCCATGCCAATACTCCCCGGTCGCGACCTTGCTCAGGTCGAGGGTGGGCCGATAGGCGGCGATGAAGGCCTTGAACTGGGCGTGGGTCTCTTCGAGTTGTTCGCGCAGCTTGGCGCGCCCTTCGTCGGTGTTCTCGCCGAACAGCGTCAGGGTGCGCTTGTGCTCGCCGGCGGTATGCAGCTCGAAGTCGACGCCTTTCTCTTGCAGCAGGCGATGAAAATTCGGCATCTCGGCAAGCACGCCGATCGAGCCGACGACGGCGAAGGGCGCGGCGAGGAGGCGATTGGCGACGCAGGCCATCAGGTAGCCGCCACTGGCCGCGACCTTGTCGACGGCAATGGTCAGCGGGATGCCCGCGCTGCGCAGCCGCAGCAACTGCGAGGCGGCCAGTCCATGCTCGTGCACGGCGCCGCCGGCGTTATCGAGACGCAGCAAGACCTCGTCCTCGGGCGTGGCGGCGATCAACAGCGCCGAGATCACCTCGCGCAAGGCGCCGACCTCGCTCGCCATCAGGTCGCCGTGGAAATCGATCACGAACAGTCGGCGCTTGTCGGCCGCCTCGGCCTTGGCGCGCGCCTTCTCGGCCTTGCGTTCGGCCTTGAAGGCCTTTTTGACCATCTTCGGCGGCAGGGTCGCGGCCTTGATGGTATCGGCCATATTGGCATAACGCCCGTTCAGATCGACCACCTCGAGGCGGCTGCCATCGTCGTCATCGTCGCCCGAGCCGCCGGGGCGGGCGCGCAGCACGACGATCAGCAGCAGCCCGATGGCCAGTACCAGGGTCAATGTCTTGGCCATGAACAGGCCATATTGGATCAATGCGTCGATCAGGGTCATGCTGTGGTGAGGCGTTTGTTGGTGTGGAGGGCGCGTTGGCTGGCGATTGTCCACTGCCCGAGGATTGCCGGGCAGCGGCAAGTCATTGATGGGAGCGTCCTAGACCGCGATCGGGGCGCGAATCGGCGGATGCGGCTCATAGCCTTCGAGGCTGAAATCCTCGCGCCGATAGTCGAACAGGCTCGGCGGCCGGCGCCGGATGCGCAGCTGCGGCAACGGCCGCGGCGCGCGGCGCAGTTGCTCGAAGACGATCGCCTCGGTGAGGTGATTGCGATAAAGGTGCAGGTCGCCGAAGGTATGCACCAGCTCGCCGACCCGGAGATCGGCCTGCTGCGCCATCAACGCGGTGAGCAAGGCGTAGCTGGCGATATTGAAGGGCACGCCCAGGAAGAGATCGGCGCTGCGTTGATAGAGCTGACAGGACAGGGTCCCATCCTGCACATAGAACTGGAACAGACAGTGGCAGGGCGCTAGCGCCATGCGCCCGTTGGCGGCATTCTCGCGCGGCGAGCGGCCAGGCTCCGGCAACACGGCCGGGTTCCAGGCCGTGACCAGCAATCGGCGCGAATCCGGGTCATGCCGGATCTGCTCGAGCACCCCGCTGAGCTGATCGATGCGCGTGCCGCTCGGCGTCGGCCAGCTGCGCCATTGCGCGCCATAGATCGGGCCGAGTTCGCCATCGTCGGCCGCCCACTCGTCCCAGATACGCACGCCCTGCTCTTTCAGGACGCGATGATTGGTCGAGCCGGAGAGGAACCAAAGCAATTCGGCGATGACGCTTTTGACATGGATGCGCTTGGTGGTGACCAGCGGAAAGCCGGCACCGAGATCGAAACGCACCTGTCGGCCGAAGACCGAGCGCGTGCCGACGCCGGTGCGATCGGCCCTGTCGTGGCCGTTCTCGACCACGTCGCGGAGTAAGTCCAGATACTGTTGCATGCTCGGAGCACGGCCAGCGGCGGCCAGGCCGCCCGCGAGCCGCGTCTATTTCTGCACCGGTTTCAGCAAGAGGGACTTCCCCTGCATGGCCTCGGGCTGAGGCAGGCCCATCAGCTGCAGCACGGTCGGGGCGACATCCCCGATGCCACCGCCGACGCGTAGCTTCCAGCCCACCTCGTCGATCACCAGGCAGGGCACCGGATAGACGGTGTGGCGGGTATGCGGCTCGCCGGTCAGGGGGTCGATCATCTCGTCGCAGTTGCCGTGATCGGCGGTCAGCAGCACCGAGTAGCCCTGCGCCTGGGCGCTGTCGATGACCCGTCCCACCTCCTGATCCAGCGTCTCGACGGCCTTGAGCACCGCCTCGCGCACCGCCGTATGTCCCACCATGTCGCCGTTGGCGAAGTTGACGACGATGAAGGCATAGGATCGGCCCTCGAGGGCGGCGATCACCGCGTCGGCGACCCCGCGCGCGGACATCTCCGGTTGCAGATCATAGGTCGCGACCTGCGGCGAGGGGATCAGGCTACGCGCCTCGCCCGGAAAGGGGTCGCTGCGGCCGCCGTTGAAGAAGAAGGTCACATGCGCGTACTTCTCGGTCTCGGCGCAGTGGAACTGCGGCAGACCGGCATCGCTGAGCACCTCGCCGAGGACCACCGGTGGCATCTCGTGAGCGAAGGCGGTCGGCAGTCCGTACCAGGGATCGTATTCCATCATGCAGGTCAGGTCGGCGGCGTTGAAAGCGCCGCGCTCGAAGGCATCGAAATCGCGATCATAGAGCGCCGAGACGATCTGGCGTGGGCGATCCTTGCGGAAGTTGAAGAAGATCACCGGATCGCCGTCCTGGATGCGCTCGCCGCCCGCGATCAGGGTCGGGCGGATGAACTCATCGTCCTCGTCGGCGGCATAGGCCTGCTCGATCGCCGCGCGTGCCGACTCGGCCTGGCGACCCTCGCCGTGGACCAGCGCCGCGAAGGCGAGTTGGGTGCGATCCCAGCGCTTGTCGCGATCCATCGCGTAGTAGCGCCCGCTGACCGTGCCGATGACGCCACCGGCGGCGGCGAGCGCCTCGTCGAGCGCGCCGAGGTAGCTGAGCGCCGAGCGCGGCGCGGTATCGCGCCCGTCGGTGATCATGTGTACGGCGGGCCGCGCGCCCTGGTACTTGGCGAGCTTGAGCAGGGCGTGCAGATGGCGGACATGGCTGTGCACGCCGCCGTCGGAGACCAGCCCGATCAGATGCAGCGGACGATCACGCTCGACCGCGCGTCGCGCCGCGTCCTGCAGCACCTGGTTGTCGAAGAAGCTGCGATCGGCGATGGCGTCATCGATCAAGACCAGGTCCTGGCGCACGACGCAGCCCGAGCCCAGCGTCATGTGGCCGACCTCGGAGTTGCCCATCTGCCCCTCCGGCAGGCCCACCGCGCGCGCCGAGGCCTGCAGCAGGGTATGCGCATGATGGGCGAACAGGCGATCGAGGTTGGGCGTGCTCGCCAGCGTCACCGCATTGTTCGCCTTGCTCGGATTGGTGCCAAAACCATCGAGAATGATCAATACCACCGGTCGTCGCGGTAGCTCGAAACGGTTGCCCATCATCTCTCCGTGGATCAAGTAAGACCGCTGTCGGTCTCGGTGCGGCGCGCGCGCATCGACTCGGAGAGGGATGCGCGCGAGCGCCAAAGGGTTCGGATTACAACAATGCGAGTCGGTACCGGTTTATCATGGCGTCGATGTCGATCTCCGCGAGCCTCGGGGCGACGCGCAGGCGGCATCAAAGAAACCGAACTGAAGGGCGTATTGTAACGCGTCGCGCAGCCCCGTCGCCGAATTCGTCGACCGCGCGCCCGCCTTGCCGCGCCTCAGTTGCCAAACCATAGCGCTCGGAGGAGACATGCCCGATCGAATCATTGCCTTCGTCATGGCCGGTGGCCAAGGCTCACGCCTACAACCGCTGACCGCCGCCCGTTCCAAGCCCTCGGTGCCCTTCGGCTCGCGCTACCGCATCGTCGATTTCGTGCTCAGCAACCTGATCAACTCGCAGATCCGGACCATCTATCTGCTGGTGCAGTACAAGTCGCAATCGCTGATCGAGCACGTGCGCAAGGCCTGGACCATCTCGCCCTTGCTCAAGGATCAGTTCGTCACCGTGGTGCCGCCGCAGATGCTGCTCGGCGAGTCCTGGTTCCAGGGCACCGCCGATGCGGTGAATCAGAACCTCAACCTGATCGAGGAGCACGGGCCGGATCTGGTCGTGGTGTTCGGCGCCGATCACATCTACCGCATGGACATCTCGCAGATGGTCGCGTTCCACAAGGAGCGCGAGGCCGATGTCACCATCGCCGCGCTGCCCGTCCCGCTCGAGGACGCCAAGGGTTTCGGCGTCATCGCCGCCGATGCCGACGGTCGCATCGAGGCCTTCCAGGAGAAACCGGCCAGTCCCTCGCCGATGCCCGAGGATCCCGACAAGGCCTATGCCTCGATGGGTAATTACATCTTCAGCACCGATGTCTTGATCCGCGCCCTGCAGGACGCCCAGCAAGCCGGCGAGACCGACTTCGGCCAGCATGTCCTACCCCGCTTGCTGGCGAGCAAACACCGGCTGTTCGCCTATGACTTCGCGACCAATGTGATCCCCGGCATCAATGCCTACGAGGACCGCGTCTACTGGCGCGATGTCGGCAGTATCGATGCCTACTTCAACGCCCACAAGGATGTGCTCGGCGCCGAGCCGGTGTTCGATGCCTTCAATCCGGACTGGCCGATCTATTCGAGCAACTATCAGGGGCCGGTGGCACGGGTGCTGGGCGGACAGATCGACAACACCCTGCTCGGTGCCGCCACCATGATCCACAACGGCACCCGCATCAAGAACTCGATCATCCGCCGCGAGGCGGTGATCGACGAGGGCGCCGAACTCGAGGACTGCATCATCATGGACTACGTCCACGTCGGCAAGGGCGCACGCCTTAGGAAGGTCATCGTCGATCGCCATAACGCCATCGAGCCCGGCGCCACCATCGGCTACGATCGCGAGGCCGATGCCAAGCGCTACAAGGTCTCGAGCGGCGGGGTCACCGTGGTCCCGGCCGGGCAGCCGAATATCTTCGCCCGCTCCGTCGTCGGTCGCCAGGGTCGCGGTTATTCCGAGTAGAGACGCCGCCGGGGGAGACGCCGGGCAAGCGGCGCCTCCCCGCTCCGTGCGGTCGACGGATCAGCCAACGCTCGCCGCCGCGCGCGAGGCCTGAGCGTCTTGGTTGTCGTCGTCGGTGTTTTGGCCAACGCGGGCGAGTTCATCCTGATAGGCCTGATTGACCCGATCGCGCAGCTCCTTACCGGGCTTGAAGTGCGGCACATGCTTGCCCGAGAGCACGACGGCATCGCCGGTCTTGGGATTGCGCCCGACGCGCGGCGGCCGGAAATGGAGCGAGAAACTGCCAAAGCCCCGGATCTCGATGCGCTCGCCGGCGGCCAAGGAACTGCTCATCTGCTCCAGGATGCAGCGCACCGCGAGCTCGACGTCTTTGTAGGCGAGGTGATTTTGCTCCCTCGCGAGAATCTCGATGAGCTCGGATTTCATCATAGCGAATAGCCTGCAATAGCGATTCGAGCCCGACACCTGGTGTCGGGCTTGTGATCACAGGGGAATGACGTCTCTGCGACGGCGCAGCGTTGTCAGTCCTTCGCGGCCTCTTCCATCTGCTGCTTGAGGATGTCGCCGAGCGTGGCCGTGCCGGCCTGCGCCTCACGCGCATAGCCTTTGATCGCGGCCTGCTCGTCGGCCATGTCCTTGGCCTTGATCGAGAGCGAGATACTGCGGTTCTTGCGATCGACGCCGAGGAACTTGGCCTCGACCTCCTCGCCGACCTTGAGCACCGCGCGCGCATCCTCGACGCGATCGCGCGAGATCTCGGAGGCGCGCAGATAGCCCTCGACGCCATCGCCAAGATCGATATTGGCGCCCTTGGCGTCGACCTCGGTGATGGTGCCGTTGACGATGCTGCCCTTCTCGTGCACGGCGACGAAGCTCGAGAACGGGTCCTTGTCGAGCTGCTTGATGCCGAGCGAGATGCGCTCGCGCTCCGGATCGACCGAGAGCACCACGGTCTCGACCTCGTCGCCCTTCTTGAAGCTGCGCAGCGCGTCCTCGCCGGATTCGTCCCAGGAGATATCCGAGAGATGGACCAGGCCATCGATACCGCCATCGAGGCCGATGAAGATGCCGAAATCGGTGATCGACTTGATCTGCCCGGCGACATGGTCGCCCTTCTTGTGGATCGCCGAGAACTCGTCCCAGGGATTCGACTGGCACTGCTTGATGCCGAGCGAGATGCGGCGACGCTCCTCGTCGATATCCAACACCATCACCTCGACCTCGTCGCCGACGCTGACGATCTTGCTCGGATGCACGTTCTTGTTGGTCCAGTCCATCTCGGAGACGTGCACCAGGCCCTCGACGCCCTCCTCGATCTCGACGAAGCAGCCGTAGTCGGCGATGTTGGTGACCTTGCCGAAGACGCGGGTGCCTTCCGGATAGCGGCGCGAGATATTGACCCAGGGGTCCTCGCCCATCTGCTTGAGTCCGAGCGAGACGCGCTGGCGCTCGCGGTCGAACTTGAGCACCTTGACCATGATCTCCTGACCGATCTCGACCACCTCGGACGGGTGCTTGACCCGACGCCAGGCCATGTCGGTGATGTGCAGCAGACCGTCGATGCCGCCCAGATCCAGGAACGCGCCGTAATCGGTGAGGTTCTTGACCACGCCGTTGAGTTCCAGCCCTTCCTCGAGTTTTTCGAGCAACTGCTCGCGCTCGGCGCTGTACTCTTCCTCGACCACCGCGCGGCGCGAGACGACGACGTTGTTGCGCCGGCGATCGAGCTTGATCACCTTGAACTCGAGGTCCTTGCCTTCGAGGTAGGTGGTATCGCGCACCGGCCGGATATCGACCAGCGAACCCGGCAGGAAGGCGCGCACGCTGCCCAGTTCGACGGTGAAGCCGCCCTTGACCTTGCCGTTGATCTGGCCGGTGACCGTCTCGCCATCGTCGAAGGCGCGTTCGAGTTTGTCCCAGGCGGCGAAGCGCTTGGCCTTCTCGCGCGAGAGACGGGTGGCGCCGAAGCCGTCCTCGACCGCGTCCAGCGCGACCTCGACGTCATCGCCGATCGCGACCTCCAACTGGCCCTCGGGGCCGAGGAACTGATTGCGTGGAATGATCCCTTCCGACTTGAGGCCGGCATTGACGATCACGGAGTCGGCGGTGATGTCGACGACCTGGCCAGTGACGATGGTGCCCGGTTGGAGTTGGGTATTGGTAAGGCTCTGCTCAAAGAGTTCGGCGAAGCTTTCGGTCATGCTGTGAATGTTCCTGGCGTCCCACGCCATCTCCCGGTGTTCGTCACCGCCGCATCATCGGCAAGCCGACAGCGGGAGGGTTGAATGAAAAACGAATGATGAAGTCTTGTCCCTAGCCCTTTCGAGCGGCAAGCGCGGCGTCGACCTGTGCGAGCACCCGAGCGAAGACCTGTTCGATGGGCACGGAGGTCGTGTCGACGATGACACCACCGGGCGGAACCTGGAGCGGACTCTCGGTTCGCTCGCGGTCCCGCGCATCGCGCGCCCGAAGCTCCTGGACAAGATCGGGGAGGTTAGCATCCATCCCCTTTTCCTTCAACTGTTTATAGCGGCGCCGGGCGCGCTCCTCCGGGCTCGCGTCGAGATACAGTTTGAGCAGCGCGTCGGGGAAGACCCGCGAGCCCATGTCGCGTCCATCGGCGACCAGGCCCGGCGCGAGCGCTGCGTCCCGCTGCCAGCCGAGCAGCGCCTGTCGCACCTCGGGATGCACGGCCACCCGCGAGGCGTCGACCCCGGCCGCGGCGGTGCGGATCAGCGCCGAGACCTCCTCGCCGTCCAACCGCACCCGCTCGCCCTCGAGCTGGACGCGGATCGTCGCTGCCAAGCGGCCAAGGTCGGCGCCAGCGTCGAGATCCACCCCGTGCCGACGCGCGGCCAGCGCCAATGTCCGATAGAGCGCGCCACTGTCGAGCAGATGCCAGCCGAGGCGATCGGCGAGCAGGCTGGCAATCGTGCCCTTGCCGGT
>NZ_JBKHDN010000015.1:0-24020 GCF_046541315.1 Halochromatium sp.
ACTTCCGCATTCCGCGCAATGTGCTGACGATTTGCCTTGGCAAGAGCACCTACGCCCGGTGCTTTCGGGGCGATACGCGCGTTGCCCTGCTCGACGGCTCCACGCCGACCTTGGAAGAGATGGCCCTGCGGGCCGAGCAGGGAGAACTGTTTTGGGGCTATAGCATCGGCCCCGATGGCCGCGTGATGGTCGCTCTGCTGGAGGCTCCGCGCTACATCGGCCGCGACTCGCTACTCGAGTTGAGGCTCGATAACGGCCAGCAGATCCATTGCACGCCGGACCATGAATTCGTGTTGCGCGATGGCCGCATGCTCGCGGCCAACGCGTTGCGCCCGAACGATTCGTTGATGCCCTTATCTCGGCATCTGGCGCGTGGCTACGAGATGGTCTATCAACCGTCCAGCGGCCATCTGGATCCAACCCAGCGGCTTGTCGATGAATGGAATCTGCGCAACGCCAAGCGCGACGCCGAAGACCTTGATCCAGATGCGGATTCTCACTCTGCGCCAGCGCCGGCTGCATTGCGCGGTCATGGACAATCCGCGGCTGTATACAACCACAAGATTCAGCATATCCGCGAGATCGAAGGCGACCACGACGTTTACTGCTTGACAGTGCCAGAAGCCGGCAATTTCGCGCTTGCCGCCGGTATCTTTGTCAGCAATTGCGGCATCATCGTCAATGTCACGCCTTTGGAGCCCGAGTGGGAGGGCCATGTGACACTCGAATTCTCGAACACGACACCACTACCGGCCAAGGTCTATGCGAACGAAGGCGTAGCGCAGATCCTGTTTCTGGAATCCGACGAGGTTTGCGAAACCTCCTACAAGGATCGCGGCGGTAAGTATCAAGGGCAGCGCGGCGTGACTTTGCCAAAGCCGTGATTGGTGATCCATCGATCACATCGAGGCTGTGTTCAGCGACGCGGTAACGATAAAGCCGCCACACATTGACCGGCTCATCGCAGCCGCCGTCATCCCCGCCCGCAGAGCCAGCAATCGCAGTGAAGCGACCATCGGGGCAGCTGGACAGGCTGCGGGTCTCGACCGCCTCGAAACCGGCGATCTCCGGTGCCGAGAACTTGCCCGTCAACAGCCAGAAGCCGGTCTGCCGCAAGGCTTGCGGGTCGGGCAGCGGCACGATCCGTCCGCGTCCGTACTCCGATGGCCGGGTGATGCCGGGCCATTGACTCACCGCGAGCTGCGGCTGATAAAAGTTCAGCATCGCCGCGAATTGGTAGCGATCCGCGATCACCGGCTCCGGTAAGCGCGCCGCATACTCGGCCAGCGCCTCGAAACCCTGGCTCTCGCGCTGGACGCGCGCGGCGGCATCCGGCAAGGGTGGCAGGCCGGTGGTGGCGTAGAGCACATAGACACTGACCAGCATGAGATTGCCAGCGGCCGCGATCAGCGTCCAGTCGCGAAACCAGTCATTGGTCTTGGCCCAGCTACCAAACCAGCCGCCAACCCAGCCACTGGTCCAGCCGTCAACCCGACGGCTGCCCCGACTCGCCTGACCGCTAACCCGCCGACTGTCGCCCCAGCGCCGTAGCAGCAGCGCGACGAAGGGCGCGGCACCGATGAGGTAGGGCGCCGCCCAGTTCGCCTCGACCTCGCTGCCGAGCGCGACCAGCGCGAACAAGCCCAGCGGCACCCAGGCCGCCGCGCCTAGCAGCGAGACCGCAGCGGGATCGAGCGCGTCGAGCATGCCCTCAGGTTCTGGATGGCGCTCTGAGTCGCACGCTGGCCCGATGCCGTTAACGCGCCCTCCAAGGTTGCAATCAAGCCGCCAAAAGGGGCGCCCGTCAGCGCCTAGCACGGCCCGCCACAGCGCGATGCCGATCGGCACCAGCAGCAGTCCCCACAGCAGCAACTGCTCGCCGATGAAGCCGCCGAGGCTGGATAACCGTTCGCCCCAGTCCATCGGCATCGGCGGCTCGTGCGTGTAGGCGTGGGCGCCAGTGACCGCAGGCAGCGCGTCGGCCGCGAGCCGGATCGGGCCGCTCTCGGTCGAAAAGCCGTGCCCGAACTGGAAGCGCAGGGTCAGCCAGTCATGCTGCGCATTCCAGAGCAGGTTCGGCGCAAACACCAGGAGCGCGAGCAGCCCGCCGAGATAGGGCCAAGGCGTGCGCAGCGCGCGCGGATCGGCGCGCAGCAATGCCCAGAGGAACACGGGGCCGAGCATGACCATGCTGTACTTGCCGAGCAGCCCGAGCCCGGTCGCGAGCCCCGCCGTGAGCCAGCGTCGGCGCTGACCCTGGAGCGCGCGCAGGGCCTCGTGCAAGGCCAGCGGCCAGCACAGCAGGAGCACGCTGTCCGGCGTGGTGATGAGGCCGGCGATCAGCCCCGGGGCGCTGGCCACCGAGAGGATGAGCGCGAGCAGCAGCCCGTGGCCGGCGCGCAGACCACTGGCGCGATACAGACGCCAGAGCAGCAGCAGCGCGGCGGCGCCGAGGATGATCGCGCCGAGCCGCGCGGCGAGGGCGGAGCCGGGTTCGAGCCCGGCGCCGATTGCGAGGACAGCGACGCCGGGAGGGTGGTCGAAATAGCCCCAGGCGAGTCGGCCCGCCCAGTCGAAATAATAGGCCTCGTCGCGCATCACCGGCAGCACCGCGGCGACCAGCAAGCGCCAGAGCGTGATCCCGAGGATCAGCGCGATGCCCCAGCGCACCTCATCGCCGACGGCATGCGTGGCCCCCAATTCCTGCTTGCGCCTGTTGCTCATGATGGCCGTGGAGCCCGCGCGCAGTTGCTCTTGTCCAGCTCCTGGTCGATCAGTGTTTGCAGCCGCTGATGATCGTTAACGAGTTCCGCAGGCGGCACCGGGGTCTGCTTCAGCATGGCTTCGGCCTGGCCGAGACCGTGACAGCGATCGCTGCCGGATTCCATCAGCAGCGCGTGATAGAGCAATGCCGAGGCGCTATAGATGAAGCCGAGCGCGCTGTCTGGCACCTGCGCGCGCGCCTGGTTGGCGGCCTCCAGCAGCTTCTGGTTCTCGCGGGCGAGCTTCTGTTCTCGCACCGAGGCATCGAGGCGGTTGCGGCGTTCGCTCAAGGTCAGTAACAAGCCGCCGTGATAAGACGCCATGGCGGGGGCTTCGCGCGAGCGCTGCAGCCGCAAGGCCTCGCGGTAACCGGCTTCGGCTGCGTCGAGCAACCGTCGGGTTCGCCCTCCGGTGGCGGAGGCCTCGGCCGGGAGTTGGATGGCGAGTCGCAAACAGGCATCGGCTTGGATGGCGTGGACCTCGGCGCAGGTATCCGAGGGCTCGTCGCAGTCGATGGTGGCGGCCACGATGGCTTCCCAGTCGCTGGCTGCGACCCGTTCCTGCAACTGCTCCAGATCCAGCTCGGGTCCGGTGCCGACGATGGACTGGGTCTCGCAGCCCACGGCGAGGGCAAGGAAGGCGACGACGAACAGTGTCCGCAACAGCCCCCGTCGCGGTGCATGACGCGACGACCGCGATCGCCAAGCGGGTGGACAGCGGCGTTGCAGGATCAGAAACCCCAGCCAGACCAGCAGGATCGAGGTCAGCGTATCGCTGAGGAAATGCGCGCCAGCGGCCATCCGGGCGAGCACCATCGCCAGCAGATAGAGCAGCGCCAAGCCGGTCCAGACCGAGCCGAGTCCAAACAGCACCACCGGCACGGCGACCAACCAGGCCGCAGCGGCGACATGGCCAGACGGGAAAGCGCCGCCGCCCTGGTCGGAGACGATGAAGGCCGGCGAGAAATCATGATGGCCGCCGAACTGCTCGAGCTGGGCCGGGCGCGCCCGGCCCCAATGCTCCTTGAAGAGCGCATTCACGATCAGCCCCGGCACCAGGGCCAGCAACAGCAGCAGACAGGCGAGTCGGCGACCCGTGACGCGACGCGCGCGCGCGCCGCTGGATGCACGCCAGCGTCCGCGCGCCCAGGCACCGATCAGCCCAAGGCCGACGATCACCAACAGCGCGTCGATCGAGCCATACATGACCTGCTCCCAGAAGGTGCCGCGCGCGGCGAAGCCGACCTCCGGGGTCCAGAACAGGCTGGCAATGACGAGATCGATCTGCGGAAACGCCAGCCAGAGATCGGCCAGCGCGAAGAAGAGGATCGAGACGGCAAGGAGCGGCGAGGCGCGCATGGGGCAAGAGGAGGCGGGCTCAGGACAGCGTCCCGATGAACGGCGCCACCGGCGAGATCCGCGCGAGCCCGTCATCGGCATCCGCCAGCGCCCGGCGGTCGCGCACCAGGGCGGCCGCGTTGTCGTGATAACATGCCGAGATTCCTAGGAAGTTGATCGCCATCCGCGCCGCAATCCTGTCTGCCGAAGACCGTTTTGCGGCAGGGCCGCGTTAGCCGGCGAAGTATAACGGAGTTCGGCAAGACTGACCGGGCTGACCGCCGACCCGTTTGCGCCTTGGGCGGGGTTGCCGGCGTGCGCAAGATCGCGCCCTGGGTACGCCGCGACCTGGAATCCTGAGGCAGCAGATGAACAGAGGGCACGGCCGCCTGATGCAGGCGGTCCTCGATGCCAGCGCCAAGGGTTGCACCATGACTGGCCAATCCGTCCGCCAGATAGGTGCGATAATGCTGAGCGTTGCGCTCCCTGCCTGTGTCAATGAGCACAGATCGCAGCCCGACTCGGTGTCAGCGCCGGTTGCGATCGAGGCTGGGCAGCGCCGAGGGATCATCGAATGCGAAGAAGATCATCCCTGTGGCAGGCCACCAGGATCAGCGACCGATCGCAACGCAGTCGATAACCAACCGGTCCCGGTCTCCGCGACCGATCGTCGCTCGGAAGAATCAAACGATGCCATTGTTCCAACGCGCCCTGTTCCAGTGCTCTGACAAAAGGTTCAGGCTGATGCTGGCTAGCTTCAGTCTTCTCTGGTCGCAAGCCGGGATCGCTGAGATCGTCACCGACGGCACGGTCGGACCCGTCCACAGCCTCAGTGGAGCCATGATGATCGACGAAGGTCTCGGCCGGCGCGCCGGCAACAATCTCTTTCACAGCTTTCGGCTCTTTAATATCGCGACGGGCGAAAGCGCGACCTTTACCGGGTCGCCAGGGATTGCCAATGTCATCAACCGGGTCACGGGAGGTTCGGTCTCCACCATCGATGGATTACTCAAATCCGAGATCGGTGACGCCGGCTTCTTTCTGATCAACCCGGCCGGGGTGGTGTTCGGCCCTCATGCCCAGGTCGATGTCCCTGGAGCCTTCCATACCAGTACCGCCGACCGCGTCAATTTTGCCGATGGCTATTACAGCGCCACGGATACCGCTGGCAGCACGCTCAGTATCGCCACACCGGAGTCGTTCGGCTTCCTGGCCCAGCAGAGACCTGCGGATATTCAGGTCAAGGGCAGCCAACTCGAACTCAAACCGGAACGGTCCCTGTCGATGGTGGCTGGGAATGTCGCCATCGATGCTGATCTGGAGACCTTGAGCTTTGCGCGCATTGCGAGCGAGGGCGGAGCTATCCGCGTCGTAGCGGTCGGGGCATCGAATGCGGACAATCATGTGTTGTTCCACGACGGTTCCAGTGATCTCGCGCCCGCAGGCCGTGCCGATATCAGTTGGACGTCAATGGATGTCAGCGGCTCCGGCGGGCCGCAATCAATCGTGCTGCGCGCTGACGAGGTCGCCGTGTCCAACGCTTCGTCGCTTGCCGCTCGCCATCGCGGAAACACCGATACGGCGGGCACAATTCGGATCGACGCGGAGGCGATCACGATCACCGACAGCGTGATCGATACGACGGTTTCAGGTCAGGGCCGTGGCACCGATCTCGCGCTGGACGCAAGCGGGACGCTACGGGTCGTAGACTCCATCATTTCTGCGGACAACCTCGGAGAGGCTCCCAAGTCCGCGCCGATGCGGCTGCGCGCCGGCGATATCGAGATCATCGACAGCGATGTCCGATCCCTGGTGGCGGGCGCCGGAGCGGGGGCCGATATTGAGGTGACTGCGGGCAGCTTGACGATCGATGCGGCACGCGCCGCAGACGGTCTCTCGCGTCTGAGAACCCGCATCCTGGACGGGGCGACGGGAACCGCCGGGACGATTCGCGTGACCGCACAAAACGTTGCGTTGACCAATGGCGGCCAGATCAGTTCGGTCGTCGAGGCGGGTGGCTCTGGCACTGGCGGTGACCTGAATCTGGAGGTCGGTGAAGCGCTGCTCGCAAGCGGATTCAACGACAGTACTGACGACCCCATTTACAGCGGACTCACCACGACGACGCTCTCAACCGAGGGGGGGCAAGGTGGCGGTCTCACCGTCACGGCACCGGATGCAACGCTCAGGCTGGTCGACGGCGCCTTCATCCAGGCCGGAACCGCCGGCGGTGGCGACTCGGGCGCTATCGACATCGCCGCCCGCCGCTTTTCCGCCGGGGGAGCCGCCCGGGTCTTTTCTTCGACCCATGGTCCGGGCGCGGCCGGGGACGTGCATCTCGACGTTGCCGAATCGATGTCGTTGCACGGCGGCGCGAGTATCGAATCCTATTCCTGGCCCGAGGGCGCGGGTCCGGCTGGTTCCGTGAGCATCAGGGTTGGCGGCAACCTGATCCTGGATGATGCTAAGATCGATGCCACGACCTCGAGCGAACACGCGGCCGGGGACCTGTCGATCGATGTCGGAGGATCCTTCGATCTGTCATCCGGATCGATGCTGGACGTCTCCACGACTGAAGGCGGCAATGCCGGTCGTATCGACATCGAGGCCGATTCGCTGACCTTGGTCGATTCCAACCTCTGTGTCGCGTCCTTCAGCGCCGCCAATGCCGGTGTCATCGATATCAAGACCCGCGGCGATATCCATCTGGAGACGACTGGAGCCATAGACGTGCGAGCAGGATTGAGTGCCGAGAATACGGTTTTGCTCCCATCATCGCCCTTCGATCCCTCGCGCGTCGCCGACGAAGGCCGCTCCGGCGAGATTCGTCTGACCGCCGCAAACATCGGCTTGGATCATGATTCACTGATCGACATCAGCACGGGCAGAGGGAACGGTGGCACTCTGGATCTGGCTGCTGATTCATTGAGCTTGCTTAATGGCGCATCGATCAATGCCTTTACGATGGGGCCTGGAAAGGGCGGGGAGATCAGGCTCTCATTGAACGACAGGCTGACCATCGAAGGCAAGGACGCCCTGGGGATCGGTAGCGCCGGCATATCGACCTCATCCATCGAATTGAATCTTGATCCGACCGAGACCCCGCTTGGTGCCTCTGGTGCGATCGATATCGACGCGGCGAAGGTGAACATCGGCGACGGCGGGCAGATCCTTTCGGGATCCTTTTCGAGCGCCGCCTCCGGCGACATCGACCTGCGCGTCGGCAGTCTCGAGGTGCTGGATGGTGGCGAGATCCGTGCTGGCGCTGGCGGGACGGGGGCCGCCGGGGATATCCGTATCCACGCGAGCGAGCGGATTCGGGTGGCCGGGTTTTCGCCAGATTTGCTCACGGAAAGCAAGATCGAAGCGTCGGCGGGATTCGGCACCGAGACGGGGCAGGGAACCTCCGGCAATATCCTGCTGACAGCCCCAGACATTCTGATCGAATCGGGGGCGGAGGTCAGCTCGGAATTAGGCAGTAGTGGCCTGCCCGGAACCTTAGCGGTCAGCGCCGATCGGCTGACGGTGCGCAGTGGCGGCGAGATCTCCGCCAGTACATTCGCCGAGGGGGCCGGCGGTCTGATCGACATTCGAGGCGGCGACATCACGCTGGATGGTCGCGGAGCGGAGGCCCTTCCCGTGCTGAACCGCGAAACCGGTATTTTCAGCAAATCCGCCTTAACCACGGGGGATGCGGGGACCATCCTCGTGCGATCGGATGGCGGTGTCGACATCCTCGGCGGAGCAGCACTCTCGACGAGCACCAGCGCAGCCGGGGATGGGGGCGACATTCGCGTACAAGCGGATTCCTTGCGCATTGACGACGCAACGCTGATGAGTCGCGCTGACTCAGCGGCGACCGGGCTGTCCGGCAATATTGAGGTCGCTGTAGGCGTGTTGGATTTGACCAATCGTGGCGAGATCAGCATCGCTCAACAAGGGAGCGTCGCTCCTGGGCATCGGGCACCGGGAGAAACGGGCCAGATCGCAATCGCTGCCGAGATTCTGCGCATGGACAGCGCATCGCGCATCAATGCCGAAAGCTCCGGCAACGTTCCGGCTGGCGCGATCGATATCAAGGCGGCGAACGCGAGACTCGAAGGGCTGAGCCAGATCACCACCCAGTCGACGAGCGCCGATGGCGGGCCGATCGACATCGCAGCCCAGTCGCTCTTCATGACCGATAGTCAGGTGACGACCTCCGTACTGGGGGCCGCTGGCGATGGTGGCGATATCGGTATTGGTGCCGAACTCTTGGTGATGAATGGAGGCTTTGTCCAAGCCAATACGGCGGCATCGGGAGCCAAGGGGGGGGATATCGAGATCCGGGCCGACCGGGGGTTATTCAGCCATAATTTCGTTCAGATTGGCGGCAACCAGCGTTTCTCCTTCCAGCCGGGGCGGGAGTTCAATGTGATCCAAGCGGCCGCCCCTGCGGGCGTTCAGGGGGATATCTCCCTGACCGTGCCACAGCTGGATATCACCAAAGGGCTGACCGAACTCGCAACGCCCGTCGGAGATCCGGCCGATTTGGTGCGCGACCACTGTCTCACTGATCATCCGGGCGCCAGCTCGTCGCTGGTCGAACAGCCGGTTGCCGGCATCCCGCCGGGACCGGCGGCACCCACGGTGGTCTCGTTCGCGGGGGAGCGTCTGGATCGGCTCCTGGCCGAAGAGCACTGATGGAGACAAGCAAATGGAGAAGACGATGATGAACGCCTGCGGGCGCCTCGGTCTGTTTGCGGTTTGCCTGGCCTTTCCCTGGACCGTGCAGAGTCTGGAACAGCTGTCGCCGGCGCGCTCGCTACCTGGAGCCGGCGCACAAGGAACAGCGCCCTTTCCCACTGAGGCCACGCCCGTCACAGCCGCGCCGACCGCCAGTATCGGAGGCGTTGCGCTGCCCCCCGAGGTCCGGACCGGGTTTGGCGAGGCCGGCGCACCGTTGTTCGTCCTCCGAGAGGTGCGTTTCGAGGGTGGCGAGGAGCTGCCCCGGGCAGGGCTCGATCGCGTCTGGAGTGCCTATCGCGGCCGCTGGATGTCCCGTTCCGACTTGGAACAGTTGCGCTATGAACTGACCAGATACCTTGTCGAGCTTGGGTACATGAACAGTGGCGTGCTCGTCAAGCCGGGCCAGACGATTCGCGACGGGGTGGTGACATTCCAGATCGTCACCGGACGCCTGACCGAGGTGCGAGTGAGCGGACAGCGTGGGCTGCGCCCCGCCTATCTGCGCGATCGCATCCGGCCAGACCCGGATGAACCGCTCAAACAGTCGCTGCTCCAGCAACGCTTCCAGTTCCTGCTCGATGACCCTTTGATCGAGCGTATCGACGGCACCTTGCTGCCAGGAACCTCGCCGGGCAGCGCGATCATGGACCTAGAGGTCGTGCGCGCGCGTCCTTGGGAACTCTATGCCGGCGTGGACAACGATCATCCACCGAGCACGGGCGCGGAGTTGTTCTATCTAGGCGGCGCGCTGCGCAACCTCACCGGATTCGGTGACGTGCTCGAGGTCTACGGTGGACTCGGTCTCCAGGGCGGTGGCGACCTTCAAGACCGTGGCCGCGAGGGCTCCATCGGCTGGTCCATTCCCGTGACCGCGAAGGACACCCGGGTCTTCGCTCGCTACGACTGGACCAATGCCTTGATCCTCGAGGAGCCGTTGCGCGATTTGGATATCGAGAGCGAGACCGAGCGCGTCGAGATCGGTGTGTCTCGCCCCTTCTGGCGCACGCCTCAGCGGGTCCTCAATCTGGGTCTCCTGTTCGGTTGGTCGCGCAACACCACGACCCTGCTCGGCGAGCGTTTCTCTTTCTCTCCCGGAGCGGTCCGGGGCGAGAGCCGGTTGACCGCTGTGCGTCTCTATCAGGAATACCTGGACCGCAAGAGCGACAGCGCGTTCGCGCTCCGCTCGGTCTTCAGTCTCGGGGTCGATGCCATGGATGCCAAGACTCCGGCTCCTGGATCCCCCGACCGCGAGTTCTTCGTCTGGCTCGGTCAGGCCCAATATGTTCGCAATCTCGACTGGCGGGAGACGCAGCTCGTCGCGCGCGCAGCCGTTCAGCTGACGCCAGATGTGCTTCTGCCGCTGGAGCGTTATGCGGTGGGTGGAGCACAGACGGTGCGAGGCTATCGGGAAAACGAACTCGTGGGAGACGCCGGCTATGTCGGCTCGCTGGAGCTGCGCTATCCGCTTTGGCGCGGAGCCTTCTGGGGCGGCCAGGAGAGTCAGCTGCAGCTCGCGGTGTTTACCGATGTCGGCAGCGCGTGGACGCATGGTGAATTCGACCGCCGCGAAGACCTGTGGTCAGTCGGGCTTGGCGCGCGTTTGCACATAAGCGAGCGGTTGCGTGCCGCGCTCTACCTGGCCCATGCCTTTTCCGAGCCTGTCCCGAAAGAGACCTACGACTGGCAGGACGACGGGATCCATTTCATGTTCGAAACACAGCTGTAGGAAGGCCATCGGCGATGTATACAAGGGCTCTCGGGCGGCGCCTTCTGCTGGTCATCGGACTCGTGCTTTTGGGGATGGCTGCGGCGGATGCCGCTGGATCGTCCGGTGATCTCGCCTTCGACCTGGCCGGCTGGACCGCAACCATCGAGCATCCGGATAGCCCCCTCCCGGAGCGCGTGGAGGCGTTGATCCGGCGCGGCGAGACTTACCGGAGCCTTGGTCGCTGGCGCGAGGCAAGGGCGGATCTGGGTCTCGCCCTGGAGCAAGCGAGGGCCATCCGGTCCGACCTGCTGCAGGGGGTCGCCTCCTATGCATTGGGTCAGCTCTATGCCCAGGTGCAGGAGGCGCCGGAGGCCGAGCGGCTGCTGCGCTCGGCGCTCGCCCTGGCAACAGATTTGGACCGCCCTCTCCTGGGGGGCGCGGTGGCCAACAGTCTCGCGGTGGAGCTGGCTCGGAGAGGCCGGACCGCAGAGGCGAGGACGCAGTATGCGCGGGCATTGGAGCTGGCTCAGACCTCCGGCGACTGGGGACTGACCGCCGCCGTCCGACGCAATCTGGCCCGTTTAGACCTGGAGACTGGGCAGCCCGACAGCGCGCTGGTCGAGCTGAAGACGGCCAGGGTGGCGACCCGCGAGGTCAAGGCGCCGGGCGAGCGCGCCGAATTGCTGCTGGGCATCGGCACCGAGGCACTCGGGGCCGGAGCCGCCGGGCGTGCCTTGGGGGTCGAGATCCTGCGCGAGGCGGCAACCCTGGCCGAGAATGCCGGCGTCGCCAGAGTGCATGCCGAAGCGCTCGGTAGGCTTGCGGATCTGCACGAGAAAAACGGCCAGTCGGCGGCCGCCCTTGCCCTCGCTGAACAGGCCGTCCAAGCCGCCCCGATCAACGCACACGAATTACTTTATGCGTGGGAATGGCGTATCGGACGTCTGTATCGGGAGCGCGGCGACCTGAGACAGGCGATTGCCGCCTATCGACGGGCGGTCGACCACTTGGAGCGGGTCCGCCCGATCATGCCTGTCGACGCCGCCTCCGGCCGCTCCTCGTTCCGCGAGACATTCGGACCGCTGTACCTCCAGCTCGCCGACCTGCTCTTGCAGCGGGCGTCGGCTATCCAGGCGGGCGAGGAGCAGCAGTCCCTGTTGCTGGAAGCTCAAACCCGGGTCGAGCAGATCAAGCTGGACGAACTGCGTGACTATCTGCGTGATGCCTGTTTGCAGCCACTCCGCAGAAGCGCCGAGACGGTTGCCCCTGAGACGGCCGTGCTCTACCCGATCATTTTTCCGAAACGCCTGGAGCTTCTGGTTCGCATCGGCGATCGGATGCACCGCTTCACGAGCCCGGTGAACGCCACTGAGCTGGCGCTTGCGGCCTCCCGACTCCGCGATGCGCTGAGTAGCCACCGATCGGCGCCGGAGGACTCGCAGTCCCTCTACAACTGGCTGATCGCCCCCATCGTGCCGACGCTTGCAGCCCATTCGGTGACGACCCTGGCGGTGGTGCCCGATGGCGTGTTGCGGACCATTCCCTTCGCGGCGCTCTCCGATCAGGGCACCTATCTCATCGAGCGGTTTGCGTTGGTGACCCTTCCTGGGCTCACGCTCATCGATCCCAAGGCACTGCCTCGCACGCAACAGCCGGCGTTGCTTGCGGGTCTGAGCCGTCCAGGTCCGGTGGTCGGGGAGCTCCCGCAGTGGTGGGTCAACGCGCTCGTTCAGCAGTATCGCGGTCATGAGATGAGCGGCTCCGAACCGAGCCGGCGGGGTGCCGTGATTCACGCCCCAGGCGCTGATCCGCGTGGATGGACGCCATCCAGCGCTCCTTCCGTCATGGATTCCTTGGGGGATAGCACGCAGGATCTGATAAAGGCGCTGTCATTGCCTGGCGTCCGGGTCGAGATTGATGAGATTGCCGGGCTGATGCGGTCACAGATTCTGCTGGACGAAGGGTTTGGGCTCGAGCGCTTCGGCAAAGAACTCGCTGGCGGGTCGTTCGGTATCGTGCACATCGCCTCCCACGGATTCTTCGGCGGTCGTCCAGAAGACAACTTCATCCTGACCTATGACAAGCAGCTCGACATGAACACCCTCGCCGAAATGCTGAGGCCCAAGGAGCTGAGTCGGACACCCATCGAGCTGCTGGTCTTGAGTGCCTGCCAGACCGCCGAGGGCGACGACCGCACGCCGTTGGGGCTGGCTGGCATCGCCATGCGATCCGGTGCCCGCGCCGCGATCGGCTCGCTGTGGCCAGTCGACGATGCCGCCACCCAGGTTCTGATGCACCGCTTCTACGACAATCTACGCGATTCCGGGATGTCCAAGGGGCGGGCCTTGCAGGAGGCCCAGCTCGAATTGCTCCGCGCGCCGGCTTGGAGTGGCGATCCTTACTATTGGGCGCCCTTTATTCTAGTGGGCAACTGGTTGTGAGTCACAGCCGTAGGCGGTTGGTGTTGCTGGCGGCATCGCTGTGGGTTGCCGCAGTGCCCGCTCAGCCCGAACAATCCGCACAGAGCTTCAAGGACTGGGCTCTGCGCTGCCCGGACGAGGTTGGGTGCGTGCTGGAGCAACGCGTCCTGCTCGGGGACAACCCGACGCCACTGCTGCATGTGGCGCTTCAATACCAAGACGAGCCTCCCATCCTCTCTGCGATCATCCGCGTGCCACTTGGTGTGCGGCTCTTGCCAGGGCTGACCATCGCCATCGACGGCGGTCAGCCCCTAACCCTCTCTTTTCATCATTGTCGCCCCGAGGGTTGCCTTGTCCTTACCCAGGTCTCGGATCCGCTCGCGCTTGCCCTGCGGCGCGGCAACCAGGCCGACGTCTCCTACCAGCTCGCCGACAGTCGCGTGCTCAGGGTTCCCCTGTCCCTCCATGGCATCACTGCCGGGCTGCGTGCCTTGCGTGCCAGTCTGGAGCCGTAGCGGGGGTGCGACCCCGACGGCGCCTAATCTCACTGGACTCCACCTCCAGCCTACCTGACACGGTCACTGTTCCGACGCACGGATGGAGAGGCTGGCCAACCAAGCAGGAGGTGATCGATCCGGCGCCGGCCGCGCGGGGCGATGATCCGTTCGGGTATCGCGCCGAGTTCCTGCGGCTCGCCCGTACATCCCAGAGTTTGGTCGAGACACGCTGAACCCTGGCTAGTTCATCGCTTGTGCGGGCGAGGCTGCTGTCGACGACAGTGCGGGGGTTGTCACTCATTTGAACACATCGACATCGAGCTTGGACGACAGATCGAGCCGTGAGATCGGGTCCGGCAGCGCGCCCTCGGGGCCGGCCATCGCGAGCACATCATTGACCAGGATACGCCCGACCCGTTCACACTGGGTCTCGGCGAGGTCGAAACGTTTGACGCTCGTCTTGTCCGAGTCGATGGGAGCGGCATCCAAGGTCACATGATCCTTGATGAAGCCGTCGGTGTCGAAGAGGATGAGTTCGAACTGCAGTGCCTCAAGCTTGGTGCCGAGTGCGTTCTCGAACACCAGGTACACCCGGCAGCTGCCATCGGCCTGCTCCAGCTTGTTCAGCTCGATACCCAATCGCTTGGCGCTGCCGGTGTCTGGCCTGTTTGTCTCGTCAGCGCCGGGCTGTTCTGAGGGATCGGCCGCATTGGCTGGCGCATTCTCGGCAGCGTCGCTCTCGGCAGCGGCGCTCAGCGGCAAGCTGAGGGCGATGCCAACGCTGAGGGCGCGCAGGGAGGAGAGGCACAGTGAATGCCACTGGAAGGTTCGTCTGGACATGGCTGAATTCCATCGCTCGGTGTTGGGTGAGGGTTGCCGTGCTTCAGCGCGCATGATGGAGCCATGGATGCGTGCGCCTGATTCTGACCGCAAGCTATTGATGCATCGGCATCGGGTTCGGTTCGATGCGTTTGACCGGCAGGCTGAGTCTCTGTTTGTCGCCGTCATCGAAGTCGAGTGTCAGCGTGACCCGATTGCTCGGTGCGAGGGTCTCGGTGAGGCCGATCAGCATCACATGCAGACCGCCGGGTTCTAGGACGACCGTCTCGCCTGCGGGGAGATCGATCTGTCCGACCTGGCGCATCCGCATCATGCCGTCCTCCATGCGATGGGTGTGCAACTCGACCACCTTGGCCTGATCGCTTGCGCCCGCGAGCAAGGCGCGATCCTCGTCGCCATGGTTGGTAATGCGCATGAAGGCGGCGCTGTTCGGCTGCCCAGGCGGTACCGCCCGCACATAGGCGTCTCGCACCGCGATGGTGTCGGCGAGCGCGGTGGCCTGCGGGCCGATCATCAGGACGACTATCGACATCAGGGCAAATAGAGCGGGGTTGCGTATTGTCATCGCTTGATTTCCTGCAATTGTGAACGAACTGGCGAGTCATTGTTTGCCATCTGGGACGCTGTTGGAAAACCTTATCTAGATTAAAAATGCCGTCACACTGATGTTATAAACCTTGGCTATAGTACGCCATTGTCAATGGCGCACGACCGCTGTCCGTATGTGCCGGCGCTTTTTGCAACGCGCTGTCTCCGGCAACGGACAGGTCCGACATTCGGCATCAGGCGTTCGAGCAGTGACGAGCCTTCGGCCTGTTCCGCGCTACCCGGCGTCTTTCGCGGTTATGAAAGCGCCCGGCAATCCTGTTATCACGAGGTCATGCAGTATTATGAATAGACGTATGTTTTTCACCCGTTTTCTTAGCGCTACCATTGCTCTTGCACTTGGCGCGCTCGTTTCTGGCGCTGGATGGGCCCAACCGGCTGGTTCTTCCTATCTACCGGCTTTCGTTAGCTCACCCAAATATGTCTTCTTCTTCCTTGGGGATGGCATGTCCGCGTCGCAGATTCAGGCAACCGAGGCGTACCTGACCACCATCAATGGTGGCTCGGCCCGGGTTGCCGAGGATCTGCTCAAGCCGGAAAACCGGCTGATCATGTCGAAGATGCCCATCAATGGCATGCAGACCACCTATGATGCCAACGCCTTGATGACCGATTCCGCCTCCTCGGCAACGGCCTTTAGCGCGGGCATCAAAACGAAAAGTGGTGTCATCGGCATGGACGAGAACCTGGTGCGCAGCGTCAAGAGCGTCGCCGAACTGGCGCACGAGCGCGGCATGAAGGTCGGCATTCTCTCCAGCGTTCCACTGAACCACGCCACTCCGGCCGCCTATTACGCGAGCGTGACCAGCCGCGGCCTGTATAACAACATCGGCATCCAGATGGCCGAGAGTGGTTACGAGTTCTTTGGCGGTGCCGGCCTGCTGGCGGCAACCGGCCCGGCGCGCGACGGCGATACCGATCAAAACCTCTGGGATCTGCTCGACGCCCATGGTTACGAGCTGCGCAACGATCGGGAATCCATTTTGGCACTGACACAGAATCCGCGCGACAAGGTCGTGGCGATCAACCCGGTGCTCGCGGGCAGCGAGTCCATGCCCTATGCCATCGATCGACCAGAAGACAATCTGTCGCTGGCCGAGATGACCGAGGTCGCGATTGCCAATCTGTCGGGCACCAGCGGCCCTGGCGGCGACTCTGGCTTTTTCATCATGGTTGAAGGCGGCAAGATCGACTGGGCCGGTCATGCCAACGATGCGATGGCGAACATCGGCGACATGCTCGATTTCGATGCCGCAGTCGGCAAGGCGCTGGAGTTCTACAACCAGCATCCGCGCGACACGCTCATCGTCGTGACCGGCGACCACGAAACCGGCGGCATGACCGTCGGTCACGCCACGACCGCCTACACCGCTTATTATGATCGGCTTCTTGACCAGCCGAATAGCTACGAGTATTTCCAGAATGTCCACTGGGCCGCGCACAAGGAGGCCCATGAGAGCGGTTACGACTGGACCCGGCCCGATAACCTCGCCAGCACCCCAGAGATGGTCGAGCTGATCGAACAACAATTCGGCCTGGTTTGGGACGAGCTGAACGAATACCAGCAGGAAAAGCTCGAGGACGCCTATGACATGTCGATGGTCGGCGAAAACCGTAACAGCTCGGCGGAAAACAATCTCCTCTACGGTGGATATGAGCCGATTGTTGTCACCCTGACGCATATCCTCAACGAAGAAGCGAGCATCGGCTGGACCTCTTACTCGCACACCGGCGTTCCGGTTCCGCTCTTTGCGCAGGGCCGCGCGGCTGGGGCCTTCAAAGGCTTCTATGACAACACCGACATCGCCAAAAAACTTGCCGACGTCATGCGCCTGCCGGAAATGCCAGTCTATCGCGACTGAAGTCCCGACGAAAAACCAGAATAACGCGTGGCGTTAGCGTCGCGCGCGGGCGATGTCACTCCGGTGGCATCGCCTTTCCTTTTTGCGCTGTCCCACGGATGCTCTCCATGTCTAGCTCGCGCCGAGAATGGCAATTCTCCCTGGCGATTGCCGCCATTTCTTTCATCTTATTATTCATCGATCTGGCTCCACCCGGTCGTGACGATGGCGGTCGCCATGCCCGCGCCGAGGTGACCTCGGTCGATAATCAGTATGTTCGCAGCAATCAAATCGTCAAAACCGGCTTTCAGGCCCTGCGCGTCGAATTGCTGAGCGGACCGCAAAAGGGCCAGACCATGACGGTGACCAATCAACTGACAGGCAAAATGGAGTTCGACGAACTCTACGCGGAAGGCAGTCAGTTATTGATTGAATATGGCCTGAAGGAAGGGCGTCCCGTCGATGGGATGGCGCGCGGCCATTATCGCCTGCACTGGCAGGGACTCCTGATCGCGCTCTATGTCTTACTGCTGGCCTTGGTGGCCGGCGTGACCGGACTGAAGGCCGCCTTATCGTTTCTGTTCGCGGCGCTAGTGCTTTGGAAGCTGTTCTTCCCGTTGCTCCTGATGGGCTTCGCGCCAGTGCCGACGGGATTGGTCGTCGTCGCGGCGCTGACTGCGGTCGTCACCTTTGCGGTGGGCGGCTTGAACCGTCGCGGACTCACCACCTTTATCGGCTCCATGCTGGGCGTCATATTGACTTGCATCCTGACCATGGAGTTCGCCGAAAACTTCCGGCTGAATGGCGCAGTGCGTCCCTTCGCCGAGTCCTTGCTGTACAGCGGCTATTATGACCTGCGCTTGACCGAGATCTTTATCGCCAGCGTCTTTATCGCCTGTTCGGGGGCGGTGATGGATCTGGCAATGGATGTCGCCGCCAGCATGGAGGAAATCAAGCTCGGCAATCCCGACATCGGTTTTTTCGCTCACCTTGGGGCCGGCTTTCGGGTTGGACGCGCGGTGGTCGGCACCATGACGACGACGCTGCTGCTCGCCTACTCGAGTAGCCATGTCTTTATGTTCATGTTGGTCATGGCCAAGGGCCTGCCGGCCGCCAATATTCTCAATGCCCCCTTCGTCTCGGCCGAAATCCTGAATATCCTGGTGGGCAGCTTCGGCCTGGTCACGGTTGCGCCCTTCACCGCCGTGGTCGCCGCGCTGATATACCGTTCTGGGACGCTGGCAACGACAGGAACACCAGGCTAGCGCGCATGGCCGCTCAACCTGATTGCCGGATGACACTGACCGAGAAGCCCTTCCACGGGATGTTCGTGTCCGCGTGTCAGGGCGGATGGCGATAACGCTGCGCACCGGGCAGCGGCGGCTATCAGCCGCTCGACTCGGGCGCGAGCAGCTGCATCAGTCGACTCGCCTTGTCGTAGGTCTCGCGGTATTCCTGCTCCGGATCGGAGTCGACCACCAGACCGCCGCCGGCCCAGAAGCGCACCTGGCCGCCGTTGTGGACGATGGTGCGGATGGCGATGTTGGTATCCATGGCGCCATCGAAGCCGAGATAACCGATCGCGCCGCAATAGACGCCGCGCCGATGCGGCTCGAGTTCCTCGATGATCTCCATCGCGCGAATCTTTGGCGCGCCGGTGATCGAGCCGCCGGGGAAGCAGGCGCGCAACAGCGATGCGGCGTCTTCGTCGTTTCGGAGTTCTCCACGCACGGTACTGACCAGATGATGCACCGAGGCATAGGTTTCGATGTCGAACAACGCCGGCACCCGGATGCTGCCCGGCCGGCAGACCCGACCGAGATCATTACGCAGCAGGTCGACGATCATCAGATTCTCGGCGCGATCCTTCTCGCTTTGCGTCAGCGCCTGGCGCAGCGCGGCATCCTCGCCGGGGGTTGCGCCGCGCGGGCGGGTGCCCTTGATCGGCCGCGTCTCGACCTGGCCGTGGCGGAGCGCGAGGAAGCGTTCTGGCGATGAACTCAAGACCTCGCCAAACGGGGTCTTGAGGTAGGCCGAGAAGGGCGCGGGATTCAGCATCCGCAGGCGGCGATACGCGGCCCAGGGATCCCCTTTGGCCGGGGCCGCGAAGCGCTGCGCGAGATTGACCTGGTAACAGTCGCCGGCGCGGATATAGGCCTGAACGCGCCCGAAAGCGTTGGTATACGCGGCTTCGGAGAGATTCGAGCGCAATGGCGCGAGCGCTCGTAATGGGTCGCCGGTGTGGCATGATTCGATGGCCTGCGGCGGCGGGTGAGCCGCGCGACCGGCGGAACCGTGGCGAGCAGGATCAGTGGTTGCCGGAAGGGGACCGGGCGCTGCAAGCCGTTCCCCAGCCACGGCGACGGGCCGAGCCGCGGCAAGGCCTGACGACGCAGTGGAACACTGCTCGACCAGTCGCGGCCAGCGCGCGGGGGTTCGCGTATCCCGGTCGGCACCGACCAGCCAACTGCGCCGCTCCTGATGATCGACGAGCAGTGCCCAGTCGAAGACGCCAATGGCCATTTCGGGCAGATCCTCGGCGTCGATCGCGCGCACTGGCAGGCGTTCGATGCGGCGGGCAAGGTCGTAACCGAACCAACCGACGGCACCGCCGGCGAAGGGCAGGCCGGCGGGCGCTGGTCCCTCGCGTTCACCGAGCGCCGCACGCAGCAGCGCGAATGGATCCTCAGCCGAGCGACGGCATCCGTGCGCGTCGCGAATCTCGGTCATCGCGCCGCGAGTCACCAGGGTCGCGCTCGGATCGGCGACCAGGATGTCCCAGCGGCCTGTCGCACAACCGGGTTGCGCGCTGTCCAACAGCATCGCCCAGGGGCGCCCGCTGAAAGGCGCGAACAGGGCGGTGCTGTCGGGCCGATAGGGAAGCTCGGTCAGCCGAGCCATGGCCGCTCTGGAATCGCGACGGGGCAGTGAATCGGGAGCGCCGGGCTGGGATCCAACCGACTTCGGACGCTTGACGAACCCCGGTCGCAAGCGCCGCAGAGGTGCCCCCGTTTAGCCTCGTTCAGTCGTCGCCCGCGCGCTGATAGGCATCGGCGAGCTGCTTCTGGACATTGGCCGGTACCGGTGCGTAATGGCTGAGTTCGAGGCTGTAGGTGCCCTCGCCGCCGGTGATCGACTTCAAGCGCGATTCATAGCCCTCGAGTTCGGCCAGCGGGGCCTCGCCCTCGATGACGATGCGCCCGCGGCTCTTGGCCTCGCTGCCGTTGATGCGCCCGCGCCGCCCGGACAGATCGCCGGCGAGATCGCCCATGTTGTGGTCCGGCGCGGTGATGCGGATCTTGACGATCGGCTCGAGGATCGCCGGCTTGGCCTGGAGCACGGCCTCGATGAAGGCCTTCTTGCCGGCGGTGGCGAAGGCGATGTCCTTGGAATCGACTGGATGCGATTTGCCGTCGTAGACCGCGACGCGCACATCGTCCATGGGATAACCGGCGACGGCGCCTTCCTCGAGCACCTGGCGCACGCCCTTCTCGATCGACGGGATGAACTGGTTCGGGATGCAGCCGCCGACGGTCTCGTCGACGAACTCGAAGCCGGCGCCTTGCGCGCGCGGCTCGATGCGCAGATAGACCTCGCCGAACTGGCCGGCGCCACCGGTCTGCTTCTTGTGCCGGTGGTGACCCTCGGCCTTGGCGGTGATGGTCTCGCGGTAGGGGATGCTCGGCGGCTTGGTCTCGACCTCGACGTGGAACTGCTCGGAGAGCCGCCGCAGCAGGACCTTCAGGTGCACCTCGCCGAGGCCGCGCATCACCGTCTCGTTGGCGGCGGCATTGTGCTCGATGTGGAAACAGGGGTCTTCGGATTCGAGCTTGTGCAGCGCATCGTTGAGCTTCTGCTCGTCGCCGCGCTTGCTCACCGTGATCGCGAGGCCGAACAGCGGCAGCGGGCATTCGATGCTGCGCAGGTGGAAATGGTCCTCGTCGTGCGAGTCGTGCAGCACGGCATCGAAATGGATGTCGTCGACGCGCGTGACGGCGAGGATATCGCCGGGCACGCCCTCGTCGGCCTCGATCAGCTCCTTGCCGTGCACCCGATACAGATGGGTGACCTTGAACGGCTTGCGCGCGTCGCCGATGAACAGCTGGCTGTTCGCCGTGATGCGGCCCTGATGCACGCGAAAGATGCCGATCTTGCCGCGGAAGGGATCGTTGATGATCTTGAAGACATGCGCGATGGCATGCTTGCTCGGGTCCGGCTCGACGCTGACCGGCTTCATGTTCGCGCCCTCGCCCCTCATGAACGGCGGCGGGTTGCCCTCGGCCGGGTTCGGCATCAGCCGCACCAGGATCTCCATCAGCTCGGGGATACCGGCGCCGGTCTCGGCCGAGCAGAAGCAGATCGGCACCAGATGGGACTCGCGCAGCGCGGCCTCGAAGGGATCGTGCAGCTGTTCGGGCTTGAGTTCCGAGCCTTGCTCCAGGTAGACCTCCATCAGCGCCTCGTCGACCTCGACCACCTGATCGATGATCTGGCTATGCGCCTCCGCGACCGAGGAGAAATCGGTGCTGTCGCCGGCCGGGTTGAAGAAGCAGTCGATGACGCGCTGGCCACCGTCGGCGGGCAGATTGATCGGCAGGCATTCGGCGCCGAAGCTCTCGCGCAGCTGCGCGGTGAGGGCGGCGAGATCGACGTCGCTGCCGTCGATGCGGTTGACGATGACGATCCGGCACAGATTACGGTTGTCGGCCGCCTTCCAGGCGCGCTGGGTCAACGGCTCGATGCCGTTCTCGGCGTTGACGACGATGGCCGCGGTCTCGACCGCGTTGAGCACCGACAGGGTGCGGCCGAGGAAGTCCGGGTAGCCGGGGGTGTCGAGCAGATTGATGTGCGTGCCGTGGGCGCTGAAGCCGGTGATGCCGACATCGAGCGAGTGCTTGAACTCCTTCTCCATGTCGTCGTAATCGCAGACCGTGGTGCCTTTGGCCACGCTGCCGGGCTCGGCGATGGCGCCGGCGCTCGCTAGCAGGGCTTCGACCAGCGTGGTCTTACCGGAACCGGCGTGGCCGACGAGGGCGATGTTGCGGACGTCCTCGGCGTTGTAGTCAGACATGCGGGAACCCTTTCGCGCTTGAGTAATGGGCGGGGCCGACGCGCGGGCGACGGCCGAGTGAAACAGCGCGAGTATAGCGTAACCCATCGGTCATTTAGGGCGGCTGCGGCGCTTGCGCGGCACGGCGCGTGCTTTAGGCGTGCGATAGATCAATCGAGTCCGTACCATAGCGGCCGATATCGGCGTTCGCCCCGACTGCCGGACCCGAGGCCCCCAGAGGTTCTCGGTTGTACGGTCGCTTCCCGTTGGCGACCAGGTTGAGCGGCTATCAAGCGTGCGCATGGTTGATCGAGGTTGCTCGTTGCGCGGTAGGAGAAGGCTTCAGAATGTTCGATATCGTCTGGATCGCGTTGGCCTTTGCGCTGGGGTTCGGGGCGCGTCACATCGGTTTGCCGCCGCTGGTCGGCTATCTGGTGGCGGGGTTCGTGCTGTACGCCCTTGGCGCGCGCGAGAACGCCCTGGTCGAAGAATTGGCCCATGTCGGCATCACCCTGTTGCTGTTCACCATCGGCCTCAAGCTCAAGCTCAAGAGCCTGGCGCAGCCGCATGTGTGGGGGACCGCGGCCTTGCACATGCTGGCGATGCTGACCATCCTGGTGCCGCTGCTGATGGCGATCGGCGAGCTTGGGCTGCCGCTATTGGCCGGCGCTGATCTCGGCACCGCGGCGCTGTTGACCTTCGCGCTGAGCTTCTCGAGCACGGTGTTCGCGGTCAAGGTGCTGGAGGACAAGGGCGAGATGGGCGCGCTCTACGGCACCATCGCCATTGGTATCCTGATCATTCAAGATCTGGCGGCGGTCATCTTTCTGGCCTTCTCGGCGGGCAAGATTCCGACCCTCTGGGCGCTGTCGTTGCTGCTCCTGCTGCCGGCGCGGCAGTTGTTGCACTGGCTGCTAAGCCATGCCGGACACGGCGAGTTGCTGGTGCTGCTCGGGTTGACGCTAGCGCTCGGCACCTCGCAATGGTTCGAGGCGGTGCAGATGAAGGGCGATCTCGGTGCGATCCTGATCGGCGTGATGGTCGCCAACCATCCGAAGGCACGGGAACTGGCCAAATCGCTGCTCGATCTCAAGGATCTGTTCCTGGTCGGCTTCTTCCTCAGCATCGGACTACAAGGGGCGCCGAGCCCGGGCATGATGCTGTTTGCGCTCGGTTTGCTGCTAGTGCTGCCGTATAAATGGTATCTCTTCCAGCAGCTGATGCTGTGGTTCGGACTGCGGGGGCGAACGGCCTTTCTTGGCGGGCTGACCCTGGCCAATTACAGCGAATTCGGCCTCATCGTGGCCGCCGTCGGCGTCGACAACGGCTGGCTCGATGCGCAATGGCTGACGGTGATGGCGCTGGCGCTGGCGTTCTCGTTCATCGCCACCGCACCGGCGACGAGCCGCTCGCATGTTTGGTATGAAAGAATGAGCCATTGGCTGCGTCGGCGTGAGCGCCGGCGGCGGTTGCCGGAGGAGGCCGAGATCGATCCCGGCGACGCCAACGCCATGGTGGTCGGCATGGGGCGGATCGGCTGCGGCGCCTACGATGAATTGGTCCATGCGCGCGGATTGCGGCCGGTGGGCGTGGATGCCAATCCGGACACCATCGCCCGCCACCAACGGCAAGGGCGCTATGTGGTGCAGGGGAGCGCGACCGACGCCGATTTCTGGCATCGGCTGCATCTCGACGACGGCCACCTGCGCCTGGTGCTGCTGGCGATGCCGCGGGTCTCGGAGAATCTGTTCGCGGCCGAGCATCTGCTCAAGGAGGGTTTCACCGGCACCCTTGGCGCGATTGCCAAGTATGCCGATGACGAGCAGGCGTTACGCGCGGCTGGCGTGCATCTGGTGTTCAACCTCTATGCCGAGGCAGGCGCCGGGTTTGCCCAGCACATCTGTGCCGGGCAACAACCGGCGGGTTCGTCGCAGGTCTGAACGCGAACGAACTCCCGCCCCATGAGCAGCGGCATCAGCAGAAAGCTGGCGGCGCTCGCAAAGCCGGCCATGGTCAGCGTATCGACGATCATCTCTGTATCCAGCCCCCAACCGAGGCGATTGCTCAAGACGGCTTCGATATTACTAAATGCTTAATTACTGAACAAGCGATCGGCTCACCGTTCGGCCATTGCGGCCTGTGCCTTCCAGGCTGACCCCGGGCTGACCCGGGCCGGCTCAGACGCTGTACAGGAACTAACTACCTGATATATAATGCATTATTTTCGGCT
>NZ_JBKHDN010000016.1:0-23426 GCF_046541315.1 Halochromatium sp.
GTCGATGGCGTCGATGGGCGCGGGCGCTGCCGTCGAGGCGGCGCCGGCGTCCCGGTATTCGTAGTGCTTGATCCGACGCCGAATGTTGCGCTGGATGATCACGCCGAGCACCGTCCACTCCAGTCCCGTCAGCTCGATCTCGGGGAAGTTCGCGTTCAGCGCCAGCAGCCATTCGCGCCCCTGCTCATCGCGCTGGTACTGGCGGAACCAACGCACGCCCTCGACCTCGGCGAACACATACATGCCGCTGCGGCATTGCTCGGTCGGCTCGACGATGACCACGCACTTGTCCGGGAACTCGGGCTCCATCTCCGGGCCGAGCACCTGCAATGCATAGGGCTCGTGCATACTACAGCCGGTGCCTTCCAGCATGGGTTCTGACATCATGAGACCTCATCTGTGTATCCATCATTGCGCTCGACGCGGTCAGCGTCCAACGTCCGCGTTGACAAGGTGGGATTGACCGCATGGAGGTCAACGTCTTGCGCGCGGCCCTTGGGCGGTATTCGCCTCGCCTGCCGAGACCGAGCCGCGCGTGACGAGGCCGCCCGAATCAAGCCAGACATCCATGATCCGAATCCATGCCGCCACCGAGCGCGTCCACGCCGACCGCCGCGACCGCCATAATCTACAGGGTATCTTGCCCTATCTGGCCGAGTTTCGCGGCCGCGCGCTGCTCGCGCTCCTCTGTCTGGTACTGGCCAAATTGGCCAATATCGGCGTGCCGCTGGTGCTCAAGGAGATCGTCGACGCCTTCGAGCAGGCGCGCGATGCGCTGATGGTGCTGCCGATCGGCCTGCTCGTGGCCTATGGCGCGCTCAAACTCGGCAGCTCGCTGTTCAACGAACTGCGCGACGTGGTCTTCGCGCGCGTGCGCTTTCGCGCCATGCGCCGGCTCTCGACGCGGGTGCTGACGCACTTGCACCGGCTCTCGCTGAGCTATCACCTGGGCCGCCAGAGCGGGGCGGTGAGTCGCGATCTGGAGCGCGGCACGCGCTCGATCGCCACCATCCTCAACTATCTGGTGTTCAGCGTGATCCCGGTGCTGGTGGAGTTCGCGCTGGTCGCCGGGGTGCTGCTGACCAAGTACGAGCTGGTCTTCACCCTGGTCACCTTCGGCACTGTCGCCGTCTACGTCGGCTTCACCTTCGCCATCACCGAGTGGCGCATGGATTATCGTCGGCAGATGAACGTGCTCGATTCGCGCGCCAATACCCAGGCCTTCGACAGCCTGCTGAACTACGAGACGGTCAAATACTTCGGCAACGAGCGCCTGGAACTCGATCGCTACGACGAGACCCTGGCGCGCTGGGAGGATCTCGCGGTCAAGAGCCAAAGTTCGATGTCGCTGCTCAATTTCGGCCAGGGCAGCATCATCGCCATCGGCGTCACCGTCATCATGGTCTATGCCGCCCAAGGCGTGGTCAGCGGCGCCATGAGCATCGGCGACCTGGTGCTGGTCAACGCCTTCATGCTGCAACTGTTCATCCCGCTCGGTTTCCTCGGCATCGTCTACCGCCAGATCAAATATGCGCTGGCGGATATGGATCTGGTGTTCAAGTTGCTCGAACGCACGCCCGAGATCGTCGACGCGCCCGGCGCGCCGGCGCTGCGGCTGGACAAGGGCGCGGTGCGCTTCGAGCAGGTGAGTTTCCATTATCAACAAGAGCGCGCGATCCTGCATGGGGTCGATTTCCACATCGATCCCGGCGAGAAGGTCGCCGTGGTCGGCCACAGCGGCGCCGGCAAATCGACCTTGGCGCGGCTGCTGTTTCGCTTCTACGACCCGCAGCAGGGCCGCATCCTGATCGATGGCCAGGATCTGCGCAGCGTGCAGCAGGACAGCCTGCGCGCGGCGATCGGCGTGGTGCCGCAGGACACCGTGCTGTTCAACGACAGTCTCCGTTACAACCTCGCCTATGGACGCCCGGACGCGAGCGAGGACGAGCTGCGCCGGGCCGCGGAGCTTGCGCACATCGCCGACTTCATCGCGCGGCTGCCGCAGGGCTGGGACACGGTCGTCGGCGAGCGCGGTCTCAAGCTCTCCGGCGGCGAGAAGCAGCGCGTCGCCATCGCCCGCGCCATCCTCAAGCGCCCGCGCATCCTGATCTTCGACGAGGCCACCTCGTCGCTCGACAGCCGCACCGAGCAGGCGATCCAGCAGACCCTGGCCGAGGTCGCCGAGGATCACACCACGCTGGTGATCGCGCACCGGCTCTCGACCGTGGTCGATGCCGATCGCATCCTGGTGATGGACCAGGGCCGCGTCATCGAGCAGGGCGCGCATCGGGCCTTGCTCGCGCAAGGCGGCACCTACGCGGCGATGTGGGAATTACAGCAGCGCGAGCGCGAGGTCGGTGCGCCGCCGGAGGAGCCGCGATGAAGCCGCCGCTCGGGGTGGTTGCGCGCGATTCCGGACACACGAGTGAACGCGCTCCGCTGCCGGAGACCCGGCGCCCAGCCGCGCGCGTCGACGCTGGCCGGCGAATCGTGCAGATCCTGGTCGCCGCGCGCCTCGCCGGACCGCTGGCGACGGTTGTGCTGGCGCTGGTGGCGGCCTTGCTGCTGTTGCTGATCAACATCGCCACCCCGCTCCAGCACTGGCCGAAATGGCTCTGCCTGGGATGCTTGTCCGCCGGACTCGGCGCCACCGTGGTCGCCGGGCTGCGTCTGAAGACGCAACTGCTGAGCCCCTTGGTCAGCCTGGAATCGACCGTCGCGCGCGTCTGTCAGGGCGAGCCGGGCGCCAGCCGGTCGCTGTCGAACGTCGGCGTGCTCGACGGCATGGCGCGCGATATCGGCGCGCTCAACGCCGAGCTGACCGAACTCTACGAGGACATGGACACGCGCGTCGCGCGCCAAACCATGCGCCTGGCGCAGAAGACCGCCTCGCTCAAGATCCTCTACGATGTCGCCGCCGAGATCGCCCGCGCCGAGAGCCTGGAGGCGCTGCTGCTGCACTTCCTGCGCACCCTGAAGGAGATGGTCAACGGCCGCGCCGCCACCGTGCGCCTGGTCGCGCCCGATGGCAGTCCGCGCCTGATCGGCTCCATCGGTCTGGATGACGATCTGGTGCGCGAGCAGGACATGGCGCCGGTCGATCTCTGCCTCTGCGGCACCGTGCTCTGTCCCGGCGAGATCGTCTGCGATAACGATCGGCGCTACTGCTCGCGGGTCTATGGGCGGCGCATGTTCGACAGCGACGAGCTGGAGGTGGTCACGGTGCCGCTCAAGCATCACGACGAGCTGCTCGGCGCCTACTCGATCTTCATCGAACGCTCCGGCATCAGCCGGCGCGAGGATATCCTCGATCTGCTCGCGACCATCGGCCAGCACATCGGCGTGGCGATCGCCAAGTCCCGCTCCGATCACGAGGCGCGACGCCTGTCGATCCTCGAGGAACGTAGCTCGCTCGCGCACGAGCTGCACGACTCGCTGGCGCAGACCCTCGCCAGCCTGCGCCTGCAGGTGCGCATGCTCGCCGATGCGCTCGCCGGCCAGACGCTCCCGGACGAGGCGCGCGCCGATCTGTGGCGGATTCGCAACGGTATCGACGAGGCTCACGGCGAGCTGCGCGAGCTGCTGGCCAGCTTTCGCGCGCCGCTCGATCGGCGCGGGCTGGTGCCGACGCTGGAGGACATCACGCGCCGTTTCGGCCAGCGCACCGGCATCCATGCGGTGTTCCAGATGGGCTGTCGGCCGTTCGATCTTTCCGCCGCCGAGGAGTTGCAGATCATGCGGATTGTCCAGGAAACGCTGACCAATGTACGCAAACATGCCCAGGCGCAGACGGTGCGCGTGCTGCTGACCCGCGAGCAGACCGGCGAATATGTGCTGCTGATCGAGGACGATGGCGTCGGTTTCAGCACGCCAAGGCGCAGTGGCCATCCCGGCGAGCACATCGGCCTGTCGATCCTCGAGGAACGCGCGCGGCGTATCGAGGCGGCGCTCAACATCGAGAGCGAGCCGGGCGAGGGCACGCGCATCGAGCTGGTGTTCAATCCCAGTGCCCGTAGCCATCCCAGCGAGCAGGTCGACTGATGCGCGTGCTACTGATCGACGATCACGCCCTGTTCCGCATCGGCCTGCTCGAGCTGCTGGAGCGGCGCGGAATCGAGGTGGTCGACGCCGTCGGCGAGAGCGATGTCGGTCTGCGCCTGGCGCGTGACTGCGCCCCCGATGTGGTGCTGATGGACTTGCGCATGCCGGGCGAGAACGGCATCGAGCTGGTGCGCAAGATGCGCGATCAAGGCATCGAGCGCCGCGTGGCGATGCTCACCACCAGTACCGACGAACGCGATGTGGTGGAGGCGTTGCAGGCCGGCGTCAGCGGTTATCTGCTCAAGGACATGGAACCGGACGATCTGGTGGCCGCGCTCGCCGGCATCCTCGCCGGCCAGACCATCGTCGCGCCCGAATTGACCGGCGCGCTCGCCAGGGCGGTGCGTCAGGAGCCAGCGGCGCGGGAAGAGGCGGCGGTGGCCTGCGCGGATTTGACGCCGCGCGAGATGGAGATCCTCTGTCATCTCGCCGGCGGCCAAAGCAACAAGGTCATCGCCAACGAACTTGGCATCTCCGAGGGCACCGTGAAGCTGCATGTGAAGTCGATCCTGCGCAAGCTGAAGATGCGCTCGCGCGTCGAGGCCGCCGTGCTCGCGGTCGAGCAGGGGCTGTGCGACCGTCATTGAATCCACTCTCACTGAAGCGAAGACGACCAGCGATGAAGAACTATCTGCAACTGATCCGCCACTGTCTGACCGATGTCCGCGAGATCCTGCCCTGGGATCTCGAGGAACGGCTGGCGGCCAATCCGGACCTGTTGATCCTCGACGTGCGGGAGCCGGAGGAATTCGCCGCCATGCACATCGCCGGCTCGATGAACGTGCCGCGCGGCATCCTGGAGTCGGCCTGCGAATGGGACTACGAGGAAACCGAGCCCGAGCTGGTGCGCGCGCGCGAGCGCGAGGTCGTGGTCGTGTGCCGCTCCGGCCATCGCAGCATCCTGGCGGCGAGTGCGCTGCAAGTGCTCGGCTACACCAATGTCGTCTCGCTGCAGACCGGCGTGCGCGGCTGGAAGGATTACGAGCAGCCGCTGGTCGATGGCGAGGGTCGTGCCGTCGATCTCGACGAGGCCGATGTCTATTTCACGCCGACGCTGCGCCCCGAGCAGCGCCGGCCGCGCAACGGGAGCAAGGCGGCCTGAGGATCGCGGTCGGGATCTGGGGCTGGGCTGAGCGCGCGGCCTTGGGCCTCATCGGCTCGCTCCGGGCCTGGTCGCGAGCCTGGGCCCGCGGGTGCGGGCCCGGGTTCGGCCTTGGGCTCGGCCTTGAGGTTCTGCTGGTGCGTCAGGGATTCGCGAGATAGGCCAGGTTCGCCTGATCGAAGGCGCGCCCGGCGATCCCGAGCCGCGCGAGGCCGTCATCGCTGCAGGTGTTGCCGGCCAACAGCATCCGCAGCTGATCGCGCGTCACCGGGAACCAGCTGAAACGCCCGAGCATCGCCGCCACCGGTTCGAGCACCAGCGCCGGCGCCGGCAGCATCAGCTTCGACTTGCCGCTGGCGCTGGCCAGGGCCTTCAGGATCTCCTTCCAGCTTGGGCTGTCCGGCCCACAGAGCGTATAGGTCTGGCCGTGCGTATCCTCGCGCGTGAGGGCCGTCGCGAAGGCGGCGGCGACATCCTCGACATGCACCGGGGCGAGCCGAAACGCGCCGGCATCGAGCGGGGACAGACCGGCGAAGAACAGGGGCGCCGGCAGCGGGCTGTCGATCAGTTCGTCCTTGAGCTGGGTGCAGAACTCCATGCGCCCGCGCGGGGGGCCGAAGATCACCGATGGCCGGAAGATGGTCCACTGTAGGGTCGAGGCCTTCAGGCGTTCCTCGGCCGCGAGCTTGGTGGTCTGATAGGGCGTCTCGGCGGCATCGATGCCGTTGGCGCTCATCAGGAGGAAGCGGCTCAGTCCCAGCTCCTCGGCAATGGCGATGGTGCGCTCGGCGCCGCGCCGCTGCATGGCATCGAAGGTGATGCCCCGTTGGGGCGACTCGCGCAGGATGCCGATCAAATAGATCGCCGCCTCGGTGCCGGCGAGACAGTCGCGCAGATGCTGCTCGTTGGCGACATCGCCCGGCACGGCCGTGCAGTTGGCGTCGGCATTCAGCTTATGCTCGCTGCCGGGACGGGTCAGCACGCGCAGTTCATGGCCGGCCTGCAACAGCGCGTCGATGATGTAATTGCCGACGAATCCGGTTCCACCGACGATTCCAATCTTCATCAGAGGGTTCCTCGAGAGCTGGTTGGGGATGGAGAGGTGACGGCTGGGCCCGCCGCCGCGACCTCGGGGGGCGGGCCTGTCGATTGCCGTGATTTCAGCATAGGAACTGAGGGATCCGTCGGCGAAACGCAAGCCGTGCAACAGGTTCCTTGCGTTCTGGTTTTGCGTTTCGCTGAGGATAGGATTATCATCCGTTGGCTGAGATACAAGGGTGGAGCTGGCCGAGGCCGCTCATCGCCCCAGGTGCGATGGCCCCGGTCTCGGGGTTTTTTCATCCGCGATCCGCTGCAGACCCGGGCGAGGCTGCTTCCGGCAGAGTCTCGTACGGTGCTGCTTCGATGAAGGGGGCCCCTGGCCCTCTTTTTTGTTTGTGCTCCTGGGTGCGGGGGCGGCCGTGGTCGCCGCCGCCTCTGGCGAGTGGATCGGACACCGGAGGCCGGGATGGGTGCGAGGCGAGCGGCGGGGCTGAAGCAAATAGATGCGACGGGCAAATGATCGACTGACAACCCTGGTGACCTCGGTGGTCGAGCCGATGGGCTACGAGACCCTGGGCGTCGAACATGTCGCGGCCGGCAGCGGGCAGGCGGTGTTGCGCGTCTACATCGACCACGCCGACGGCATCGGCATCGAGGATTGCGAGGCGGTCAGCCGGCAGCTGAGCAGCGTGCTCGATGTCGAGGACCCCATCAGCGGTCATTACGATCTCGAGGTGTCGTCGCCCGGGCTCGATCGGCCGCTGTTCACGCTCGAGCAGATCGCTCGCTACCGTGGTCATCGGATTCGCGTGCGCCTTGAGCAAAAACTCGATGGCCGGCGCAACTTCGAGGGCGAGCTGTTGGGGGTGAGCGACGATGGTCAACGCCTCGAACTGGCGCTCGACGGGGGGGCGACAGCAGTGCCGGTGGCGTGGATCGAGAGCGCTCGCGTCGTGCCGGAATTCAACTTTTCACAGTCCGCTCGCTGACGAACCGGATGCCGGACGGGCCGAGAGCGACCGACATCAGGTAGGGACCGATGAACAAAGAGATATTGATGGTCGTCGATGCCGTCTCGAACGAGAAGGATGTCCCCAAGGACATCATCTTCGAGGCGATCGAGGCCGCGCTCGCCTCGGCGACGCGCAAGAAACATGGCGGCGATATCGAGGTGCGGGTGGCGATCGACCGCGGCACCGGCGATTACCAGACCTTCCGCCGCTGGCAGGTGGTCGAGGACCAGGACGGCGCGCCGCTGGAGGCCTCCGAGCGCCAGATCACCCTGTCCGCGGCCAAGGAACTCGATCCATTGCTCGACCTCGGTGACTATATCGAGGAACCGATCGAGTCGGTGTTGTTCGGGCGCATCGCGGCGCAGACCGCCAAGCAGGTCATCGTGCAGAAGGTGCGCGAGGCCGAGCGCGCAAAGATCGTCGAGCTGTTCAAGAGCCGCGAGGGCGAGCTGGTCACCGGGATCGTCAAGAAGGCCGAGCGCGGCACCATCGTCATCGATCTCGGCAACAACGCCGAGGCCTTGGTGCCGCGCGATCAGGTGATCCCGCGGGAGACCGCGCGCCCTGGCGATCGTCTGCGGGGACTGCTGTACGAGGTGGCCGCCGAGTTCAAGGGGCCGCAGTTGTTCGTCAGTCGCACCTCGCCGCAATTGCTGATCGAGCTGTTCAAGCTCGAGGTGCCTGAGGTCGGCGAGGGCGTGATCGAGATCGTCGGCGCCGCGCGCGATCCGGGCACACGCGCCAAGATCGCCGTGCGCACCAACGATCAGCGCATCGATCCGGTCGGCGCCTGTGTCGGCATGCGCGGCTCGCGCGTGCAGGCGGTTTCGAACGAACTCTTCGGCGAACGCGTCGACATCATCCCCTGGGACGAGAACCCGGCGCAGTTCGTGATCAACGCCATGCTGCCCGCCGATGTGGTCTCGATCGTGATCGACGAGGACGCGCGCAGCATGGACGTGGCGGTGAAGGAGGAGAATCTCTCGCAGGCGATCGGCAAGGGCGGTCAAAACGTGCGTCTCGCCAGCCAGCTCACCGGTTGGGAGCTGAACGTGATGAGCGAGGAGGCCGCCGCCGCCAAGAGCGAGGAAGAAGGACGCCGCCTGGTCGAGCGTTTCATGCAGGACCTGCGGGTCGATGAGAACGTGGCTGCGGTGCTGGCCGAGGAAGGCTTCACCACGGTCGAGGAGATCGCCTACGTGCCCGAGTCGGAGCTGTTGGCGATCGCGGATTTTGACGAGAGCCTGGTCGCGATCCTGCGGCAGCGGGCGCTCGAGGCGCTGTCGAGCCAAGCCGGCGCCGACCACGAGAACCCGGATGCGGTGCCGGCGGCGGACCTGTTGGCGATGCCGATGATGGACGAGGCCCTGGCCTATCGGCTGGCGCGGCGCGGCATCGTCAGCCTGGCTGATCTCGCCGATCAATCGGTGGATGAGCTGTTGGAGATCGACGGCATGGACCCGGAGCGCGCGGCCAGCCTGATCATGGCGGCCCGCGAGCCCCTGTTCGCCGGCTCGGAGAACGACTAGTCATCGGAGGTGCGAATGAGTACTGAAGTCACGGTCAAGCAACTCGCGACGACGGTCGGGATCCCGGTGGAGCGGCTGTTGACGCAGCTCCAGGAAGCGGGCATCTCGGCCCAGGCCGAGGATGCCACCATTACCGAGGGAGAAAAGATCCAGCTGTTGCAGCATCTGCGGCGCAGCCATGCCAAGAAGGACGAGCCGGCCGAGCCGCCGGTGACCGAGGCGACCAGCGTGCGGCGCCGGCCGGCAACCAACGATAGCCGGGCCGCGCGTCCGTCGCGGCCGGCGCCGAACCGGGGCGCGCCGACGCCACGGGGGACGGCAGCCCGCACGGGCAAATCGGTCAATGTCGAGGTGCGGCGCAAACGCAGCTTCGGCAAGCGCAATACGGAGACGCCGCAGCCAGCCGCCACGGTGCGCACGACGCAGCGTCCCGAGTCCGAGCGCGCCGCCGCGAAGAGCTCGCCGATCGATGAGCAGCGCCGCCGCGCCGAACTCGAGGCGCGCCGGGCCGAGGAGGACGCGCGCCGCCTCGCCGAGCAGGAGGCGCTCGAGGTCCGTCAGCGCGAAGAGGCGCGGCGTAAGGCCGAGGCCGAGGCGCGCGCCAAGGCCGAGGCCGAACAGCGCCGCAAGGCCGAGGAGCAGGCGCGCGCGCAAGCGGCGCGCGAGGACACCACCGAGCTGGCAGAGGCGATGCCGGCGCCAGCGACCGATGCCGGCGAGGGCGAGACCGAGCAGCAGCGCGAAGAGCGCCGGCGGGCGGCGAAGAAACACGCCGAACGTTCCGAAAAGGAACGCCAGGAGCACGAGCGCGTCGAGAAGGAGCGCAAGTTGGCCCGCAAGGAGCCCGCGCGCGCCAAGAAGCGCGATCCCGTCGCGACGCTTGAGGAAGAGATCGCCGACGAGACGGTGATCACGCGCCCGTCGGTGCGCCGCCGCAAGAAGCCGAGCAAGCCGCAGTTGCAGGACAAGCACGGCTTCCAGCGTCCGACCGCGCCGGTGGTGCGCGAGGTGGAGGTGCCGGAGACGATCTCGGTCGGCGATCTCGCCGCGCGCATGTCGGTCAAGGCCGGGCAGGTCATCAAGGAACTGTTCAAGCAGGGCATGATGGTGACCATCAACCAGACGCTCGATCGCGATACCGCGATGCTGGTGGTCGAGGAGATGGGCCACAAGGCCATCGAGGCCAAGGAGGAGGACGCCGAGGACGCGCTCATGGCCTTGCTGGAAGAAGAGGTCGGCCAGGCCGAGGCGCAACCGCGGCCGCCGGTGGTGACCATCATGGGGCACGTCGACCACGGCAAGACCTCGCTGCTGGACTACATCCGCCGCGCCAAGGTCGCCGCCGGCGAGGCCGGTGGCATCACTCAGCACATCGGCGCCTATCACGTCGAGACCGACCGGGGCACGATCTCGTTCCTGGATACCCCGGGCCATGCCGCCTTCTCGGCGATGCGCGCGCGCGGCGCCAAGGCCACCGATATCGTCATCCTGGTGGTCGCGGCCGACGATGGCGTGATGCCCCAGACCATCGAGGCGATCCAGCACTCGAAGGCGGCCGGGGTGCCGGTGGTGGTCGCCGTGAACAAGATGGACAAGCCCGACGCCAACCCGGATCGGGTGATGCAGGAGCTGGCTCAGCACGAGCTGGTGCCGGAGGAGTGGGGCGGCGACACCATGCTGGTCAAGGTCTCGGCCAAGACCGGCGACGGCATCGACAATCTGCTCGACGCCGTGCTGCTGCAATCCGAGGTGCTGGAGCTGAAGGCGCCGGTCGACGGCACGGCCCACGGCACCATCGTTGAATCGAGCCTCGAGAAGGGGCGCGGCACGGTGGCCACGGTGTTGGTGCAATCGGGCACCTTGCGCACCGGCGACATGATCGTCAGCGGCGCCGAGTACGGTCGCGTGCGGGCGATGTTCGATGAGCTAGGGCGCGTGGTGAAGAGTGCCGGCCCGTCGATCCCGGTCCAGGTCCTGGGCCTCTCGGGTTCGCCGAATGCCGGCGATGACGTGATTGCCGTCACCGATGAGCGGCGGGCGCGCGAGGTCGCCGAACTGCGCCGCGAGCGCGATCGCCAAAGCCGCATGGACGAGCAACGCGGCGCGAATCTCGACCAGTTGTTCTCGCAACTCAAGGAAGGCGATCTCAAAAGCGTCAACCTCATCCTCAAGGCCGATGTGCAGGGCAGTGTCGAGGCGCTCAAGGAGTCCCTGGTCAAGCTCAGCAACGATGAGGTCAAGGTCGCGGTGGTGGCCGCCGGGGTCGGCGGCATCACCGAGTCGGACGCCAACCTGGCGGTGACCTCTAACGCCATCGTCCTCGGCTTCAACGTGCGCGCCGATGCCGCCGCGCGGCGCGTGATCGAGGAGCAAGGGCTCGACCTGCGTTACTACTCGGTGATCTACGAGCTGATCGACGATGTCAAGAAGGCCATCTCCGGTTTGCTCAGCCCGATCGTCACCGAAGAGATCATCGGCCTGGCACAGGTGCGCGATGTGTTCCGCTCGTCGAAGTTCGGCGCCATCGCCGGCTGCATGGTGGTCGAGGGCGTGATCCGCCGCAACAGCCCGATCCGCGTGCTGCGCGACAACGTGGTGGTCTACGAGGGCGCGCTGGAATCGCTGCGCCGCTTCAAGGACGACGTCAGCGAGGTCAAGAACGGCACCGAGTGCGGCATCGGCGTGAAGAACTACAACGATGTGCAACCAGGCGACCAGATCGAGGTCTTCGAGCGCACGGAGCGCGCCCGCGAGCTATGACGAGCATTCGCCAGCAAGGCCGCCTCAGCTCCGGCCAGGCCTGTCCTCAGCAAGCGCATGCGGGGCCCGCTCGATGAGTCGGCCGCCCCAGCGTGGTTTCAATCGCGGCGAGCGCATCGGCGCCGAGCTGCTGCGCGAATTGACCCAGCTGCTCAGGCGCGCCAAGGACCCGCGCTTAGGTGAGATCACCCTGCATGAGGTGCGCGTCAGCCGCGATCTCGCGCATGCGAAGGTGTATTTCACCTGCTTTCCGGCCGACGAGGCCGGCGAGGAACAGCAGCGGCTCTTGAATGGCACGCTGTCGGGTTTCCTGCGCCATGAGCTGTCGCGCACCGCGCGGCTGCGCACGGTGCCGCAGTTGCATTTCGTCCACGATGAATCGGTCATGCGCGGCGAGCGCCTGACCGCGCTGATCGACGCGGCGGTCGGCCAGGATGCCGATCACGGGAAACACCATCAGGACGCCGATCGCCAGCCCGGCGATTCTCAGACAACCGGTGCTGAGGCTGAGCGCGCGGATGAGGCAGCCGCTGCCTCCGCCCGCGAACGCTGACAACGCACCCCGCACTTGGAACATCATGGGTAGACGACGCAGACGGGGCCGCGCGGTCAACGGCATCCTGTTATTGGACAAGCCCCTGGGGATCTCCTCCAACCACGCGCTACAGCGCATCAAGCGCCTGTTCGACGCACAAAAGGCCGGCCACACCGGCAGCCTGGACCCGCTCGCGACCGGCCTGCTGCCGCTGTGCTTGGGCTATACCACCAAGTTTTCGGCCTTCCTGCTCGACGCCGATAAGCGCTATCGCGTGCGGGTGCGTCTCGGCGAGACCACCGCGACCGCCGATGCCGAGGGCGAGGTCATCGCCACCGCCCCGGTGGACGGCGTCACCGAGGCGCGCGTACGCGCGGTGATGGAGGGCTTTGTCGGCCTGATCGAACAGTTGCCGCCGATGTACTCGGCGGTCAAGCATGAGGGCCAACGCCTCTACAAGCTGGCGCGCGAGGGCAAGGAGGTCGAACGCACCCCGCGCGCGATCCATATCCACAGGCTTGAGCTGGTGGACTTCGCGCTGCCGGAGATCGAGCTGGACGTGCACTGCTCCAAGGGCACCTATGTGCGCACCCTGGCCGAGGATATCGGCAAGCAGCTCGGCTGCGGCGGCCATGTCGCGGCGCTGCGCCGCACCGGCGTCGGCCCCTACATCGAGGGCGAGACCGCGTTCGTCACGCTGGCCGAGATCGAGGCCCAGGCCGAGGAGCGGGGCGCCGAGTCGCTCGATGCGTGGCTGCTGCCGCTGGAGTCGACGCTCGGGCATTGCCCGGCCGTGCGTCTCTCGGCCAACAGCGCCTTCTATCTCGGCCAAGGCCAGCCGGTGCTGGTGCCGCAGGCGCCGACCGAGGGCCTGGTGCGGCTCTATGACGTGAGCGACCATTTCCTCGGCGTCGGCGAGATCCTCGATGACGGCCGGGTACAACCCAAGCGTCTGATTTGACGTCACAGATTCAACGCCTTGTCCCTGAGGTCATTGTTGGGGCCGAGGCGATCGCCACCGACGCCCCCGATGGCGTCGTTTTCCATCAGGAGACCGACAATGACAATGACCGCAGAAGAGAAACGCCAAATCGTCGAAGAACATGCGCGTGGCGCCAACGACACCGGCTCGCCCGAGGTGCAGGTGGCGCTGCTGACCGCCCGCATCAAACAGCTGACCGGGCACTTCACCGAGCACAAGCAGGACCATCACTCGCGCCGCGGCCTGGTGCGCATGGTCAGCTCGCGGCGCAAGCTGCTCGACTATCTCAAGCGCAAGGATCTGGATCGCTACCGCGCGCTGATCCAGAAGCTGGGTCTGCGTCGCTAGACGCATCCGATCTCGAGGCGGGTGTCGGCGCGCGCATCGGCGCCCGGCACCGCCTCCCTTCCATGCCCGGTGCGGGCTGGCGGCTCAGGTCGCCAGCGCTCGCCCCCCGATCCCCGTTCGGGAACCATCCAGAGGAGCGTCCTAGTGACCCCAATCCGCAAGACTTTTCAATACGGCGATCAGACGGTCACGCTCGAGACCGGCGAGATCGCCCGCCAGGCCGATGGCGCGGTGCTGGTCAACGTCGATGATACCGTGGTGCTGGTCACCGTCGTCGTCGACAAGCGCGCGACGGAGATGAAGGATTTCCTGCCGCTGACCATCGACTACCAAGAGAAGACCTACGCCGCCGGCCGTATCCCCGGCGGCTTTTTTCGTCGTGAGGGGCGCCCGAGCGAGGCCGAGATCCTGACCTCTCGGCTCATCGACCGCCCCGTGCGCCCGCTGTTCGCGAAGGGCTTCGGGCGCGAGGTGCAGGTGATCGCAACGGTCAAGTCGCTGAACCCGGCGGTCAACCCCGAGGTGCCGGCCCTGATCGGCGCCTCGGCGGCGCTGTCGATCGCCGGCCTGCCGTTCAACGGCCCGATCGGCGCCGCCCGCGTCGGCTACAAGGATGGCGAGTACATCCTCAATCCGTCGGTGATCGGCCTGAGCCCGGACAGCGACCTCGACCTGATCGTCGCCGGCACCGAGAGCGCCGTGCTGATGGTCGAGTCGGAGGCGCGCAGCCTGCCGGAAGACGTGATGCTCGACGCGGTGCTGTTCGGTCACGAGCAGATGCAGATCGTGATCGAGACGATCAAGGAACTGGCCGCCGAGGTCGACAAGCCAGCGCTCGAATGGGAGCCGCTGCAGACCGACGCCGAACTCAAGACGGCGGTGGCCGAGGCCTGCGCCGAGAAGCTCGGCGCGGCCTATCGCATCCAGGACAAGATGGAGCGCTACGCCGCGCTGACCGAGATCCGCAGGGCGGTGTTCGAGCAACTCGCCGGCGAGGATTCGCCCTGGTCGCAGCCGCAGGTCTACGGCGCGGTCGAGACGCTCGAGAAGGAGATCGTGCGGGGTCGCATCCTCCAGGGCGAGGCGCGCATCGACGGGCGCGACACCGTCACCGTGCGGCCGATCCATATCCGCACCGGCGTGCTCCCGCGCACCCACGGCTCGGCGCTGTTCACCCGCGGCGAGACCCAAGCCATGGTGGTCACCACGCTCGGCACCGAGCGCGACAGCCAGATCATCGACGCGCTCGAGGGCGAGCGGCGCGAGGCCTTCATGCTGCACTACAACTTTCCGCCCTTCTGCGTCGGCGAGATCGGTCGGGTCGGCAGCCCGAAGCGGCGCGAGATCGGCCATGGCCGCCTGGCCAAGCGCGGCGTGCTGGCCTCGATGCCGAGCCTGTCCGAGTTCCCGTATTCGATCCGCGTGGTCTCCGAGATCACCGAGTCGAACGGCTCCAGCTCGATGGCCAGCGTCTGCGGCACCAGTCTGTCGCTGATGGACGCCGGCGTGCCGATCAAGGCGCCGGTCGCCGGCGTGGCGATGGGGCTGATCAAGGAGGGCGATCGGTTCGCGGTGCTGACCGACATCATGGGCGACGAGGACCATCTCGGCGACATGGACTTCAAGGTCGCGGGTCCGGCCGAGGGCATCAACGCCCTGCAGATGGACATCAAGATCGACGGCATCACCCGCGAGATCATGGAGCAGGCACTGGCGCAGGCGAAGGAAGGCCGGCTGCACATTCTCGGCGAGATGAACCGGGTCATCGAGACCCATCGCTCGGAGATGTCCGAGCACGCCCCGCGCATCATCGAGTTCAAGATCCACCCGGAGAAGATCCGCGACGTGATCGGCAAGGGCGGCTCGACCATCCGCGCCCTGACCGAGGAGACCGGCGCCACCATCGATATCAACGACGACGGCGTGGTGAAGATCTTCTCGGTGCAAAAGAGCGCCGGCGAGGAGGCGAAGAAGCGCATTCGGTTGATCACCGCCGATGTCGAGGTCGGCAAGGTCTACGAAGGCAAGGTCGCGCGCCTGATGGACTTCGGCGCCTTCGTCACCATCCTGCCGGGTCGCGATGGGCTGGTCCACATCAGCCAGATCAGCGACGAGCGCGTCGAGCGCGTCAGCGACAAGCTCAAGGAGGGCGATGTGATCCGCGTCAAGGTGCTCGAGGTCGACAAGCAGGGCCGCATCCGCCTCAGCATGAAGGCGGTGGCCGCGGATGAGGCGCCAGACGCCTGAGCGGGATCCCTCGCCGGTGACGCCCGCTAGCTGCGTCCATCATGGATGCGGCTAGCGGCTCGATCGCCCGCGCAGTCAGTCCTCGCAGGAGAGTTCGAACGCGATCATGCCCTCTTCGAGATGATCCGAGACCATCGGGTGGGCGAGCACATAGGCGGCCGCGCGGATGCTGAAATCGCCTAGCGCCTCGTCCACCGCCTCTTCCCACTCCTCGGCGCTGTAATCGCCGCGCCCGACCCACATCAGTGCCACCAGCTCCGAGCGCTGACGCTCCGACATCTCGGTGACGATGTTGCTGAATTCGGCGACGTTGTAATCATCGCCGTGATCGGCCAAGACCTGCATCGCCCAATCATCGCTGGGACTGGTCGGGACCTCCGGGAAGACCACCGATTCCTTGGCCTGGAACTCCCGCGCCAGGTCGATCAATGAACAGAGTGTGTCCAACGGGATGTGCAGCCTCACCTTCGCCTCCTCGAGTCCGCGGGTCGCGGTTCAGTCTTTTTCATCGTGCTCGCAGTGTACTACGCGGCGTTTCCTTGCCGGCCTGACGCGGAACAACCAGGCGTGCCATGCGGGGACGGCGCCGGCCACGCGTTCCTGGACGGGTTCGGGACGAGCTTTGGACGGTGCCCAGACTGGACAGGCCATGGCGACCAAGGCAAAGTTTAGGTGAAGATCCTGCGATCGTTGCCCCGCGTCGCCCCTCTACCCACGGAGCCGAGCCATGTCGTCGAACCCCGATCACTCAGGGCAAGCCCCGGAACAGACGGTGAACAACAGCGCCCGCGACGCGGACGCGCCCTTATCGCGGGGGCTCGCGCGCGCGCGTGATGGCGCGCGCTTCTGGGCCGATATCCTCCGCAAGGCGGGGGAGAACTGGCTGGACAGCCAGGCCTTCATCTACGCTGCGGCCCTGGCCTTCTTCACCGTGTTCTCGATCGCGCCGGTGCTGATCATCGCGGTCACCGTCGCCGGCGTCGTCTTCGGTCCGCAGGCGGCCGAGGGCGCGCTGTTGGAGCAGCTCGAAGAGGTGGTCGGGTCCCAGGCCGCCGGGGTGATCGAGACCGCGCTGGCCAATTCACAGATCGCCGAGGCGGGCATCTGGCCGACCTTGCTCGGTCTGGCCGCGATCCTGCTCGGCGCCACCACGGTCTTCGCTCAGATGCAGGTGTCGTTCAACAACATCTGGGGCGTGGCGCCGAAGCCGTCGAGGAATAGTCTCTGGCTGTGGATACAGGCGCGCGTTCGCTCGCTGAGCGTGATTATCGCCATCGGCTTGGTGCTGATGCTGTCGTTGCTGGCCAGCGTCGCGCTGAACACCGCCATCGCCTATACCGACCTCTGGCTGTTGGCATCCGCGCCCTTCATCCGGCTGCTCAATGGCCTGCTCTCGTTGGTCGTGATCACGCTGCTGTTCGCGGCCATGTTCAAGATCCTGCCCGATGTCCTGCTGCGCTGGAACGATGTGCTGCTCGGCGCCTTCCTGACCGCGCTGCTGTTCACGTTCGGGCGCGCGTTGATCGCCACCTATCTGGCGCAGACCGCGCCCGCGTCCACCTATGGTGCCGCCGGCTCGCTGGCGCTGCTGCTGTTGTGGGTGAATTATTCGGCCTTGATCATGCTGTTCGGGGCCGCCTTCACCCGCGCCTATCTGGAGGCACGCGGCAAACCGATCCGCCCGACCCCGCTGGCCGCCGCCGTGCAGCAGCAGTGGCTTGGCGGAGACGCGGCGTGATCGGCGACGACTTCGCCGTCGAACGCCTGGGCAGCGACGCGCGGCGATGGGTTGTCGCCTTCGAGGAGGCCCACGAGGCACTCGCGGAAGACCTGGAAGACGACAGCAGCGTAATGCGATTGCCGATCAATGCGACGACTAGCCCGGCGCGGCGCAGCGCGATCCAGGCCATCTCGGTCGCTGTCATGTGTCAGCCTTTCACACAGACCACTTGCTTAAGGGTATGCACCACCTCGACCAGGTCGGTCTGATTCGCCATCACCGCGTCGATATCCTTGTAGGCGCCCGGGATCTCATCGAGCACGCCCTTGTCCTTGCGGCAGACCACGCCTTGGGTCTGGGCGGCCAGATCCGCCCGGGTGAATTGCTTCTCGGCGGCGGTGCGGCTCATGCGCCGCCCGGCGCCGTGGGCGCAGGAGTGGAAGCTCTCCGGGTTGCCCTTGCCGCGCACGATGTAGCTGCGCGCGCCCATGCTGCCGGGGATGATGCCGAGATCGCCCGCGCGCGCCCGGATCGCGCCCTTGCGCGTGACCCAGACGTCGGCGCCCTGATGATGCTCGCGCTCGACATAGTTGTGATGGCAATCGACCACCTCCTCGGTGACGCTGAACGCCGGTAGATGGCGGGCGAGGGCGGCCAGCACCAGACGCATCATCTGATCGCGATTCGCGCGCGCGTAGGCCTGTGCCCAGGAGACGGCCGCCATGTAATCGTCGAAATGCTCGCTGCCCTCGGGCAGATAGGCGAGATCGCGATCCGGGAGCTGGATCATCCAACGCTCCATGTCGCGTCGGGCCAGCTCGATGAAATAGGTGCCCATCGCATTGCCGATGCCGCGGCTGCCCGAGTGCAGCATGACCCAGACGCGGTTCGATTCATCCAGGCAGACCTCGATGAAATGGTTACCGCCGCCCAGGGTGCCGAGCTGATTGATCCAATTCGAGAAGCGCCCGAAGGCCTTGAGCAGCTGCGGATGCTTTTCGGTCAGCACCGCGAGCGGCGCGGCGAAGGGCTGGGCGGCCTCGGTGAGGGCGCGCTCGTCCTTGTGCTGGTGACGCCCGACCGGGACATCGCGGCTGATCTGATCGAAGATCGTCTTCAGCGCCCGCTCGTCGAGCTGCTCGGCGGTCAGCGAAGTGCGCGCCGCCGCCATGCCGCAGCCGATATCGACGCCGACCGCAGCCGGGATGATCGCCTTGTCGGTGGCGATGACGCTGCCGATGGTCGCGCCCATGCCGGCATGCACATCGGGCATCGCCGCAACATGGTGATGGATGAACGGCAGCCTGGAGAGATTCACCAGCTGCTCGCGCGAGCGCGGGTCCAGCTCCTCGGTCCAGACCTTGACCGGCTTTTCGCCGTCGGTGATGACTTGCTTGATGGTCATGAATGGCTCCTGTCTGTCAGCTTGGGGATCGACTGCGTTTTATCCGGAGCGAGCTGAACCCAAGCGCGGATATCGAAAACACGGGCAATCGCGTGCTGCCGTGGTATAGAACACGCCGTCCATGCCCAACAGCAGGGCACGGATCGGACGCCCATTGGTTCGGCGATTGTCGCTTGCTGTCGTCATAGTTGGTGAATGTCTGGTGAAGATGTAGGATTGAGAGATGAGCCGGGCATTTGGAAAGTTGGAACGCGATACGGCTGGCAATTTTGTCGCCTGGCTGCCGCTGATCGATCATTTGGTCGATGTCGCGGCCTGTTTTAGCCGGCTGTGTGCCTGCCGAGGCGTTCGGCGCGCATTGGAACGAACGGCTGGTCGCAAGCTGACCTCGCGAGATATCCAGCGGCTTGCCCTGCTGGTGTTCATGCACGATCTCGGCAAGGCTAACAGTGGCTTTCAGGCCAAGCGCTGGCGGATCGGCGAAGCCCCACAAGGCTGGCCGAAGCCTGCCGGACATGGTGCCCAAGCCCTGGATCTGTTCCGCGATGAGCATTTCCTTACCCCATTGCTCGATTGTCTGCCGATCGAGCCTCTCTGTGAATGGGGCGAGGCGGTTTTGCCGCTGTTTCGCGCCTCTATCAGTCATCATGGCCGCCCAATCGCTGATCCGGACCTTGGCGATTGGACGCGCGCCAACTGGAAGCCGGTCATCGGCACGGATGGTCGGGCCATCTACGATCCCGCCATGGCGCTCGCCGAGATCGGGCAACGCGCGGTTGCCCTTTATCCGGAGGCGTTTGCTGTCGGTGGCGAACCGCTGCCGGATGCGCCGGCCTTCGGCCATCTGTTCGCAGGGTTGGTGCAGCTCGCCGACTGGCTCGGCTCGGATACCCGATTCTTTCCACTCTCGAATGGGAGCGGTGATCGCGCGCAGGATGCGCTGGTCTTTGCTGACCAGGCCGTGTCTGCACTCGGCCTAGATGCAGCTCGCTGGCAGACAGCGCTCGCCGAGTCATCACCCGGCTTCGCCGACGTATTCGATGGCTATCCGCCTTATCCGATCCAGGCCGCGATGGCCGATGCAGCGCTGGGGCAGCTGGTGGTGCTCGAGTCGGAGACCGGCAGTGGCAAGACCGAGGCCGGGCTCTGGCGGTTCGTCCATCTGTTCCAGCGCGGCGAGGTCGATAGCCTCTACTTCGCGCTGCCGACCCGGGTCTCCGCGAGCCAGGTCTACGCGCGCATCCTCAGCGCCGTGCAGCGTCTCTGGCCAATCGATCCGCCGGCGACGGTGCGCGCGCTTCCGGGGTACGCCGGCGCCGATGGTCAGGAGCCGATGGTGTTGCCGCAGTTCCAGGTCCTCTGGCCGGATGAGCCGAGCGATGCCGAGGCGCACCGACGCTGGGCTGCCGAGTCGCCGAAGCGTTTTCTGGCCGCGCCGATCGCGGTTGGCACCATCGACCAGGCCTTGCTCGCTGCGCTCAAGGTCCGCCATGCGCATCTGCGTCACGCCTTGCTGGCCCGCAGCCTCCTGGTCGTCGATGAGGTCCATGCGTCGGACCCCTATATGACGGCACTGCTGGAGCGCCTGCTGCGGGCGCACCTCGGCTGCGGCGGCCAGGCGCTGTTGCTCTCGGCGACGCTCGGCGCCAGCGCTCGGTCACGTTATCTGAGTCTGGATGGGTCGCAGGCGTCGCGGCAAACTGTGCTGCCGGCGTTCGAGGCTGCCTGTCAGACAGCCTATCCGGCGCTCGCCGATCGTGCCGGGCTGCGCGGGATTGACTCGACCACCCCGAGCAAGACCGTGAGCTGGAGCCTGCACGCGCTCATCGATGAGCCCGAGGCCATCGCCCGCTTGGCGATCGAGGCCGCGTCAGCGGGCGCCAAGGTGCTGATCGTGCGCAACACGGTTCCGGCCGCGCTGGCCGTGTTCGAGGTACTGGAGGCGCTGCTTCCAACACCTGATTGGCTGCTCACCGTCAACGGTATCGCCACCCTGCATCACAGCCGCTTCAGCCGCGAAGACCGGCCGCTGCTGGATCAGGCCATCCAGGCGCAGCTCGGCAAGCAGCGGCCACCAGGCACGCGCATCGTCGTTGGCACGCAGACGCTTGAGCAAAGCCTGGATCTGGACGCCGATCTGCTGATCACCGATCTCTGCCCAGTGGACGTGCTCTTGCAGCGCATCGGCCGATTGCATCGCCATCAGCGTCCGGAAGGCGAGCGTCCGCCGGCGTATCGCACGCCGCAAGCTTGGGTGCTGACGCTGGAGGATCAGGATCTGTCGCCGCTGCTCAAGCGCGCCCGGCACGGTCTCGGGCCGTTTCGCGATGGTGACGGCATCTATCCCGATCTGCGCACCGTTGAGGTGACCCGGCGCATGATCCAGGAGCGACCAACGATCCGCATTCCGGCCGATAATCGACTGTTGGTCGAGGCTGCCACGCACCCCGAGCGCTTGCGCGCGTTGGAAACCTTGGGGGAAGACTGGCAGCGACTCGGGCAGCAGATCGACGGCAGAACCGGCGCCGAGCGTGGCATCGCCCAGCTGCATGGTCTCGACATCGATACACCGTTCGACGAGCAGCCAGGGTTCCCGACCGATCTCGACATTGCCACCCGACTCGGCGAGCGTGATCGCCTGCTGACCTTCGATCCGGCGCTGATTGGACCCTTTGGCGAGCCGCTGCAGCGCTTGCCGGTTCGGCACTTTCTCGTCAAGGGCATCGCTCCCGACGCGCAGCCAGCCTCCATCGAGCGTCATGAAGACGCGATCCTGTTCACTCTGGAAAACACGCGTTTTCGCTATAGTCGGCTCGGGCTGGAGAAGATCGACCGTTGACCAAGGAGCACTCTGCGATGACAACGACCTTGCGCTATTCACTGCTCGATGAATCCTTGATCAGCGCACGCTTGGTCGATGGGCAGCGGGTTCAGCTCAGCCTGCCGGCGCTCTTGGTCGCCTTGGCGGAAGACGGCATCCGCGACTTTCCCGCGCTGCGGCCGCATCAGCGTCACCCTTGGCATGCGTTTCTCGTGCAGCTTGCGGCCATCGCGTTGCATCAAGCGGGTCGGAACGAGCCCTTCGCCGATGAAGCCGAATGGCGATTGGCCCTGTTGGCGCTGACCCCGGATGATCCAGATGGTGCGGCTTGGTGTTTGATCGCGCCGCCGGAGCGTCCGGCCTTGCTACAGGCACCGGTGCCGGAGGGCGACCTCTCAGCCTGGAAGAGCCGACTCGAGGCGCCCGATGAGCTGGACATGCTGGTGACCTCAAAGAACCATGACCTGAAGGCCGCACGCATGCAGCAGTCGGCACCGGAGGACTGGTTGTTCGCCTTGCTCAGCCTGCAAACGCAGGAAGGTTACTCTGGCAGGGATAATTACGGGATCTCGCGCATGAATACCGGATCTGGGAGTCGTTCTGCCCTGGGTGCAGTAACGCCCGGAGGCTGTGGGCGGCGCTGGCGGCGTGATGTACAGGCGCTGTTGGCGGTCCGGACTGAGATCGTCAACACACTAGAATTGCGTGATCAAGGAGGTATCGCACTGCTTTGGTTGCCCATTTGGAATGGTGCCGAGAGCCTTGCCTTCTCTGCGCTCGATCCGTTCTACATCGAGATCTGCCGTCGGGTACGTCTCATCGAAACACCGTTTGGAATCACCTGCCAGGCGACTGGCAGTAACTGTCCGCGCATCGAAGCTAAGAATAGAAACGGCGTCACCGGGGACGCCTGGATGCCGGTTAATGTTGCGGCTGGCAAGGCGCTCACCATTGCGGCCAAAGGTTTTGATTACATACTCGCCACCGAGTTGCTCTTCGGCGCCAAGTATCAACGTTCCGTTGCGCAAACGCTTTCGGCAGGGGATGGCCTACAAGGTATCGCTATACTTGCGCGCGGTGTCACACGAGGCAAAGGGAAGACCGCTGGTTACCATGAGCGGCGTATACCGATATCGCCCAAGGCTCGCGCGCTCCTGATCAAGAAGCGCACTGATGCGCTGGCGGCAGTCGCCGAAGGCCGCGTCTCCGATATCAGCAAGGTTCGCAAGGTGCTGTGGTCAGCGTTGGCCACGCTGTTTGCGAATGGGACTTCTGAGTTCACCGACAGCGTGACCGATAAAGCGAGTCGCTTCGCCAAATCCTTCGAGCACTTCGAGGACGCCAGATTCTTCCGCTGCGCGCCAAGGAGAGCGAAGCGAAGGCGCGTAGTCCCCGGTAGGCGTGGGCGCGTGCGTGCTGCCGCAGTGGCGAAGGGGCGTAGACCCGAAGCCGCGTAGGCAGTATGCAAAGCGCATCCCACACGCCGTCAAGCCATTCGCCGTAGGGCCGGTGCGCAGCCCGAACGCGCCCAGCGGGCGCTGTTCGTGGCGGAGCGGCGGCCCGGAGCGGGGCGAACCGGGGCACAATGGCTGTCGCCGAGCGCAGTCATTTTGGGGACTTGGAGTCCCAAAATGTATCGCGAGCACGGCGACACTCCTCGATGGCACGCTCGGACTGAACGAACAGATCGAAGCGGATGATCCCGATGCGGTGCGCTTGGCCTGGTATCAGGACATGGCTATAGCCACCCGCAAAATTCTTTATAGCCTATAGTTCCTAGCATTTTGTTCTATAGTTGAGTCAATCAATCAAGCTCCTCTCG
>NZ_JBKHDN010000017.1:0-22285 GCF_046541315.1 Halochromatium sp.
AAGGTGTTGGCGATCAAGATGACCCTGTACCGGACCTCGGGCGGCGCCATCCTCGACGCGCTGATCAAGGCCGCGCGCAACGGCAAGCAGGTCGCGGTGATGGTCGAACTCAAGGCGCGCTTCGACGAGGCCGCCAATATCGGCTGGGCGCGGCGCCTGGAGGCCGAGGGCATCCATGTCACCTACGGCGTGGTCGGCCTCAAGACCCACTGCAAGCTCATCTTCGTGGTGCGCCGCGACTACTCGCAGCTGCGCCGTTACTACCACATCGGCACCGGCAACTATCACGGCGGCACCGCCAAGCTCTATACCGATCTCGGCATGTTCGGCTGCGACGAGGACATCGGCCAGGACCTGACCGAGCTTTTTAATTACCTCACCGGCTACTCGCCGCCGCCGAGCTACCGCAAGATCCTCACCGCGCCCTATACCCTCAAGCGCGGCATCCTGGAGAAGATCGAGCGCGAGATCGCGGTGCATGAGCGCGAGCGGGGCGGCGGTCTGATCCAGATGAAGATGAACGCGCTCGAAGACCCGGACATCGCCCGCGCGCTCTACAAGGCCAGCCGCGCCGGCGTCAAGGTGGACCTGATCGTGCGCGACACCTGCCGCTTCCGGCCCGGGCTGCCCGGTCTGAGCGAGAGCGCGCGCGTGGTCAGCATCGTCGGGCGCTTTCTCGAGCATGGCCGCATCCTCTACTTCCGCAATGGCGGCGACGAGGAATACCTGATCGGTTCGGCCGATATGATGCGGCGCAACCTCGAAAGCCGGGTCGAGGTCCATGCCCCGGTCGAGAACCCGGAGCTACGCCAGGAACTGCGGCTGATCCTCGATGTGCAGTTGGCCGATCAGCGCTCGGCCTGGGAGATGCAGCCAGACGGCAGCTATGTGCAACGCCAGCCCGATGACGAACACGCCAAGGGCGCGCAGGAGATCCTGATGGGCGTGGCCGAGAAACGCCTCGCGGCTGCGGCCAAGCACAAGGAGAAAAGCCTGCGCTCGCGCTTGCTCAGCCACTTCGAGCATCGGCTGGCGAGTAGCTCTTGAGAGGCTCGGGCAAAAGCCACGCCAGCGCGCTAGCCCGCCATCGCCTCCATCCGCGTCGCAAGCTCGAAGTCCAATTCCGTCAGACCGCCGACAGCATGCGTGGCCAGATCGACGCGGACGGTCTTGTAGACGTTGAACCATTCCGGATGATGGTCCATCGACTCGGCCGCGAGCGCGGCCCGGACCATGAACCCGAAGGCCTCGCTGAAGTCGCGGAACTGGAAGGTCTTGTGCAGCTTGCCGTTGTCGATGGTCCAGGGCACGCTGGCACTGGCGTTGAGTGACTGCAACGAGGTTGCAATCGCGTTGTCGTCGAGCAGGGCTCGGTGCATGGTTGGCCTCCAAATGCAAAGCGTTTGGTAGCAAGCGCGCGCTGGCGGCTTCCTTGAACGCGCCGCCGGCGAACGCTGGGTCGTTGTCGATGGCCGCCGGCCAAGGTGGATCGCGTCCCGCGCGGCCGTCGGCATCAGCGGACGGCCGCGCGGGACGCCAGCGCCGATCGCTCAGGCGGCAACCTTGTCCTTTTCTTCGAGCTTGCGGATCAGCGGGTAGAGATGCTCGGTCTCGCGTTGGATGCGATCCAGCACCAACGCGAACATCTGTTCGGTCTCGGCGAGGAATTCGTCGTAGTCCCGGATCTGCAGCCGGCGATGCGGCTCCGAGCACCAGTCCTTCAGGTACTTGTTGAAGATGCGCTTGATCTCGGTCGAGCCGGAGAGGAAACGGCTCGCGGTGTTCTTCACCGATTGATCCGGGTACGAGATCAAGCGCCCGCAGAGTTCGCGATCGACCAATTCGATGTGCTCGCGCACCTTGCCGGTGTACTCGAAGAAGACATCGCAGGCGGTCTCGGTGTCGCACATCTCCCGACTCTGGATCAGGTAGAGAAAGACATTCGAGAGTTCGGTGATCTTATGGTTCTGGGCGTGCAGTTGGGAAAAGGCAGTCATGGCGCAGTGATCCTCCAAAAGCGATGGATTGCCCCCTCAGGGGGTCTTGGTGGTTCGGGTCTTGGTGGTCCAGTCGTTTTTTTGCTTATGGCGACTAGCATAGCAACGGTGATGGCACGAAGGAAGCGACGAACGGCCACCAAGCGAGCGCCCGCCGGTGCCGACCCTCGGCGCGGCCCGGCGTCAGGCCCTGGCGAGGACGTCCGCAGACTCGATCATCGTCTCCAACCGGCCGCCGGGCAACACCATCGGCAGCACATCCTCGGCCTTGTCGACCCACACGTCGACCAGCACCGGGCCGGGCATTGCCAGCGCTTGCGCGAGCACCTCGCGCAAGCGCCCGGGCTCCTTGACGCGCAAGGTTTCGAGCCGCGGATAGACCTGCTTGAGTCCGAGCAGGTTCGGGATCTGGCGCCGGCAGGTCTGATCGAGCGCCATGCAATCCGGATCGCAGTCATGGCGCCGCGCCAGGCAGGTCTCGTAGTGGTGACCGCCGTCCATCATGTCTTCCCATTGGCGCACCATGCCGAGGAAGCTGTTGTTGAGCACGAACATCTTCAGCGGGATCGCGTTCGCGACCACGGTCGCCAGCTCCTGGATGTTCATCTGGAAGCTGCCGTCGCCGTCGATCAGCACCACCGGTCGATCCGGATGGCCATACCAGGCGCCGATCGCCGCCGGCAGGCCGAAGCCCATGGTGCCCAGGCCGCCCGAGCTGATCCACTGCCGTGGGCGTTGGAAGCGATAATATTGCGCCGACCACATCTGATGTTGGCCGACCCCGGTGACCAGCGTCGCAGCGCCGGCGGTCAGCTCCGAGAGCGCGTCGACCACCGCTTGCGGTTTGATGTAATCGCCACTGCCGTAGGGTAACGGCAACTGTTGGCGCCACTCGCCCACCTGCTGAAGCCAGCGCGGATGGCGCGCCTGCCGCGTGCTGGCCAACGCATGATCGAAGAAGGCGGTCAGCGAGGCGACCAGGTGCAGATCGGTCTTGATCGTCTTGTCGATCTCGGAGGGGTCGATGTCGACGTGCGCGATGCGCTTCCCCAGGGCGAAGTCCTTGACCGCGACCCGATCGTCGAAGCGCCCGCCCAGGCTGAGGATCAGATCGGCATCGCGCAGCGCATAGTTGGCCGGCACGCTGCCGTGCATCCCCGGCATGCCGAGATAATAGGGCGCGTCGAACGGCACCGCGCCGAGCGCGTTGAAGGTGGTGGTGACCGGCACCTCGAAGCGTTCGGCGAAACGACACAGGGCGGCGGCGGCGCCAGCGTGGATGATGCCGCCGCCGGCCTTGATCACCGGCCGCTCGGCGGCGCTCAGCGCCTCCAGGATGGCATCGGCGCGCGCGGCCTCGAACGGGATCTCCGGGCGATGCCGGCGCCGGGCCACACGCGGGGTCACGCAAGGCGTCAACTGCGCATCCTTGCAGATATCCACCACCACCGGCCCTGGGCGACCATGTTGCGCGAGCGCAAACGCCTCGCGCAGCATCCACTCGAGATCATTGACGTCGCGCACCAGATAATTGTGCTTGGAGATCGGCCGCGTGAAACCGACGGTATCGACCTCCTGGAAGGCATCGCTGCCGATCGCGTGGCTCGGTACCTGGCCGGTGATGAACACCGTCGGCACCGAGTCCTTATGCGCGTCGGCGATCGGGGTGGCGAGATTGGTCGCCCCTGGCCCGGAGGTGGCGAGCGCGACTCCGACCCGCCCGCTCGCGCGCGCATAGCCCTCGGCCGCATGGCCCGCCCCGCCCTCTTGCCGACAGAGCACGAAGCGCGGCACCGGCTCGCCGCGGCGCATGCGCTTGTTCAATTCCACATGCAGCGGGATCACCGCGCCGCCGGTATGCCCGAAGATGACCTCGACCCCAAGATCCCGCAGGACGTCGAAGAGCAAGGCGGCGCCGGTAGGATACGGGCTGCTGGAATCTTTCATCGGCAATCGAATCAGTCAAAAGGGGTCGAAGAGGGAACCCTTAATGATAGCGGGCCCGCCGCTGCTCGGGTTGATCGGCGCCAATCAAAACCGCGACTCAGCTGACCGCCGCGAGCGCCTCGCGCGCAATCTGCAGCTCCTCATTGGTCGGGATGACCAGGATCCGGATCGGGCTCTCCGGGGCTGAGACCGCCCGCTCCTCGCTCGAAGCGGCGGCATTGGCCTCGGCATCGAGCCGGAGGCCAAGGTGCTCGAGGTTGCCACAGGCGCGCGCGCGCAGCTCGGCCGAATTCTCGCCGATGCCGCCGGTGAAGACCAAGGCATCGGTCCGACCGAGTTCGGCGAGGTAGGCGCCGATGTACTTTTTCAGCCGATGCGCAGTGACGCCGAGCGCCAGCTCGGCGGTCTCGTCGCCCGCCCCGGCGCGGCGCTGGATCTCGCGCAAATCGTTATCGCCGCAGAGGCCGAGCAGCCCGCTCTGGCGATTGAACAGATCCTCGAGGGCGCGGTTATCGAGCCCCAGCTGCCGGCTCAGGTAGAACGGCACCGCCGGGTCGATGTCACCGCAGCGGGTGCCCATCACCAGGCCTTCGAGCGGGGTCATGCCCATCGAGGTATCGAGACTGCTGCCCTCGCGGATCGCGGTGGCGCTGGCGCCATTGCCCAGATGCAGGGTGATCAGATTGCACTGCTCGAACGGCTTGCCGAGCCATTCGGCGGCGCGCCGGCCGACATAATGGTGCGAGGTGCCATGGAACCCGTAGCGACGCACCCCATGCTCGCGATACAGGTGATCCGGGATCGCATAGCGGTAGGCGGTGCGCGGCATGGTCTGATGGAAGGCGGTATCGAACACCGCGACCTGCGGGGTATCCGGAAACAACGCGCGCGCGACCAGGATGCCATCGAGATTGGCCGGATTGTGCAGCGGCGCCAGCGGGATCACCTGGCGGATCGCGGCGATGATGTCGTCATCGACCACGGTCGGCGCATGGAAGGCCTCGCCACCATGCACCACCCGGTGGCCCACCGCCAGCAGCTCGGCGGGGTCCGCCAAGGCGCCGCTGCGCGCCAGGGCGCCGGCGATGCGCTGCAACCCCTGCTGGTGGTCGCGCATCTCGGCGCGTTCCTCCAGCGTCTGCGCGTTGCCCCTGGCATCGGTCCAATGGCAGCGCAGGACCGCCTCGGGCTCGCCGATGCGGGTCACCGCGCCGGCCGCCGGCACGCTCCAGTCGTCGCTGCGAAACAGCTGGAACTTGATCGACGAGCTGCCGGAATTGAGCACCAGGATCTTCATGAGGCCTCCTCGACGGTCTGCGCCTGGATCGCGGTGATGGCGACCGTGTTGACGATGTCGGTGACGGTACAGCCGCGACTGAGGTCGTTGACCGGCTTGTTCAGTCCTTGCAGCACCGGACCGATGGCCACCGCGCCAGCACTGCGCTGCACCGCCTTGTAGGTGTTGTTGCCGGTGTTCAGGTCCGGGAAGATGAACACCGTCGCCTGTCCGGCGACCTCGCTGTCCGGCATCTTCGAGCGCGCGACGCTGGCATCGACCGCGGCGTCGTACTGGATCGGCCCCTCCAGCTTGAGATCGGGGCGGCGCTGGCGCGCGATCGCGACCGCCTCGCGGACCTTCTCGACATCGGCGCCCTTGCCGGACGAGCCGGTGGAATAGGACAGCATGGCGATGCGGGGCTCGACGCCAAAGGCGGCGGCGGTGCCGGCCGAGGTGATCGCGATATCGGCAAGCTGTTCGGCGTCCGGATTCGGGTTCACCGCGCAGTCGCCATAGACCAGCACCCGATCCGGCATGCACATGAAGAACACACTCGAGACCAGCTTGGTCTCGGGCTTGGTCTTGATGGTCTCGAACGACGGCCGGATGGTGTGCTGCGTGGTGTGCTGCGCGCCCGAGACCATGCCGTCGGCATCGCCGGTATAGACCATCAGGGTGCCGAAATAGCTCACGTCCTCGAGCGCGTCGAAGGCGATCTGCTCCGAGATCCCCTTGTGCGCGCGCAGGCCGTGGTAGATGGCGGCATACTCGGAACGCTTCGGCGAGGTGACCGGGTCGATGATCTGGATGCCCTCGAGCTGCAGGCCGAGTTCGCCGGCCCGGCGCCGGATCTTGTCTGGATTGCCGAGCAGGATCAGCTCGGCGACGCCGCGCAGGCTGAGGATCTCGGCGGCGCGCAGGATGCGCTCGTCCTGGCCCTCGGGCAGCACGATCCGCTTTTGCTGCGACTTGGCGCGATGGATCAGCTCGTACTCGAACATCAACGGGCTCACCCGCACCGCCTCGTGCGAGGCGATGCTCTCTTGCAGGCCCTTGATATCGACCGCGCTCTCGAACACGCCCAGGGCGGCGGCGATCTTGCGCTCATCGCCGGGCAGGATCACCGATTCGACCTGGTTCACCGCCAGCGCCGTGCGGAAGGTATCGAGCCCGATGCAGAGCACCGCGACCTTGCTGCGACGGAGTCCCGCGAGCAGGCGCTGGACGTTCTCGGCCGGCTTCAGCCCGCCGGTGAGCAGCAGCCCGGCGACGCGCGGGAAGGAATCGGCGACATCGGCGGCGAGACTGGCGAGGATGATGTCGCTGCGATCGCCGGCGGTGATGATCAGGCAGCCATCCTCGATATAGTTGAGGAAGTCCGGCACCTCCATCGCCGCGACCTTGTAGTTGCTGACCACCTGATTGAGCGCGTCGGCCTCGCCGCAGACCAGCTCGGTGCCGAGCATCTTGTGGATCTCGCCGATGGTCGGTTTCGACAGCGCCTCGGTCTCGGGCAGCACGTGCAGGGTCTCGGTGCGCGGCAGCACCGCTTGCGCGCGGCGTTTGACCACGTCGACATAGTCCGGATGCACGCCGTTGACCACCGTCGCCAGCAGATCGCCGCCGCGGTTGATCATCGACTCGTGCGCCATGTGCACCGCGTGCAGCGCCTCCTCGGAGCTGCGCTGGAAGCCCTTGACCACCACCACGATGCTGCAGCCGAAGTTGTTGGCGAGATCGGCGTTGAAGTCGAATTCCAGCGAGGGCACCAGGCCGTCGTAATCGGTGCCGGCGCAGAGCACCAGATCGCACTGCTCGTCGAGCAGCATGAACTTGTTCAGGATCAGCTTCAAAAGCTCGTCGTAATGGCCGGCGGCGGCGAGTTCGCTGGCCATCTGCGCGGTGCAGCCGTAGAGCATCTCGGCCGGGAACGGCAGATCGTAGCGATCGCGGATCAAGCTGGTCAGGCTGTCCTGCTCGACCGAGCCACTGATCACCGGCCGGAAGAAGCCGACGCGGCGATTGACCGCCGACAGCATCTCCATGAAGCCGAGCACGATCACCGATTTGCCGCTGCCCGATCCGGCGCCGGCGATGTAGATACTGTGCATAAACAACCATCTCCATGGGTCCCGGCCGGTGTGGCCGGTCACCAGTGTAGCGTCCAATGATCATGCCTCAAACGAACAAGCGACAGGTTACGGCGCGTTGACGGCCGGGCTGTCGATCCGCTTTCCAAAGGCATGTAAAGTGCGTTGCGGCCGCTGGCCGCGACAGCGAGCAGCCACCGCGCCCGCGGCCTCGCCGCGCGCGCGACGGATGCGGCGAGCGCGCTTAGCGCAGCTGACGCTGGCGCCAGCGTTGATAGCTCGGCTCCTGCCGATAGGCCTGGCTGGTGACATAGTCGAGCACGTTGCCGAGCCGATAGAAACCGGCCACCGAATCCAAGCGCAGGATCTCATCGCCCTGCTCGTCGAAGAAGATCACCGCCGGCGCGTAGAACAGCCCCAGGTCCGAGGCCCAGTCGCGTGCCGTGGTGCGCTCGCCGGCGGGCGTGATCAGCGGCGTTGGTGCCCACAGATCGAGCTGGACATTGTCCAGGCTGGCAAAACCCTCGGCAATCGCCGGATCCTGCAGGGACTGACCATGCAGGACGTCGCACGGATGGCAATCGCCCTGCTCAAAGAACACCGCGAGGGGCCGCTCGGCGGCGACACGACTGCGATCGAGATCATACGGCGGCGACTGAAAGAAGGGCTGATCATGCAGATCGGCGTCATCGAAGACCATGCGATTGTCGCCACGCGCGAGATAGTCGCGGAACGTTTCGTCGCGGTAGTGCGCATCGGCCACATACTCCAGCGCGGCGCGGAACTGATAGGGCGGATAGTATCCGCGCAAGCGCAAGACCTCGCTGCCTTGCGCGTCGTAGAAGATCAGCGTCGGCGTGAACTCGGCCTCCTCGCGCAGAGCAAAATCGCGCTCGGTGAGTGTCCGACCGCGCAGATCGGTGACCTCGGCGACGCCCCAGATATCGATCGGCGTGACCTCGAAATGGTCCCTGGTGTACTCGACGATGTCCGCCTCGGCGCCGAAGTTCACATTGATGAGCCGATGGCAGTAGGCGCAGCGTTTTTGACCGAAGTACAGGATCAGGCCCTTATCGGCGTCGCGCGCCGCCTCGAGATCGGCTTGCAGATCGAGGAACGGGTCATTGAACCAGGACGGATAGCGCAACGGCGTATCGCGCGGGCTGTCATCGAAGGTATAGGCATCGGCCTCATCGTTGGCCATCGCGGGCACCGAGCCGGCCCAGGCCAGTAACAGCACCGCCAGCGCAAACAGGCTCGACGGCAGGCGGACGACCGGACGGGAAGGTCTTGAATCGGACATCGAGCGATCGGCTCCACAGGCTAGGACAGGACGCAAGCGCATCGGGCAGGCGACGAGCAGCGGATCAGGCGCAGCGCTTGCTGGTGAGACTCAGCGCTGAGACTGCTGAGACTCAGTGCTGAGACTCAGGTTTGTGGCGTCGGTTCAGGCTGCCCCGCCGAACCCCGGCGCGGGCGCCGACGCCGGCGCTTCTTCGGTGCATCGCCTGCCGAGGCGGCCGGCCCAGCCGTCGATGCCGCGCCGTTTGTTGCGGAGGATCCGCTGCCAGCGCCGGTAGCAGCCGCCTCGGTGGCCGGAGATGGAGCCTGTTTGGGGTGGCGTTCCGGCTCGGCTTGCGCTGGCCGCTCACGCCTTGGGCCCCCTCGCCCACGCGCGCCCGCGCCCCGACCGGCATCGCGCCCGCCGTCGCGCCCGCGCCTGCCATCGCGCCCGCTTCCGCCATCACGCCCACCGTCGCGCGCACGCCGCTCGACCCTGACCCGGCTCTGGGGATCGACCTCGGCGAGCCATTCGGGTTCGACGGTGCTGGTCGGGATGCGTGCCCCGACGAAGGCCTCGATATCGGGCCACACCATCGCATAGCTCTCGCAGACGAAGCTGATCGCCTCGCCGGCCTCGCCGGCGCGCGCGGTGCGGCCGATGCGATGCACATAGTCCTCGGCATCATCCGGCAGATCATAGTTGATGACATGCGTCACGCCGGGGATGTGCAGCCCGCGCGCGGCGACGTCGGTGGCGACCATGGTCGCGAGCTTGCCGTCCTGGAATTGCCGCAGCAGGCTGAGGCGTTTCTTCTGCGGCACATCGCCGGAGAGCATCGCGGCCTTGAGCCCATTGCCCTCCAGATAGCCCCAGACCCGCTCGCCTTCGCGCTTGGTGTTGACGAAAACGATGCTTCGCGCGCCTTCGAGCCGGCGCAGCAGGCCGATCAGCAGCGGCACCTTCTCGTTGTTCGCCACCATGTAGCCGCGCTGGGTCACGCGCTCGGCGGTCACCCGCTCCGGCGTGATCTCGACCATCTGCGGATCGTTCATGTGCTCGTAGGCAAGCTCCATCACCCGATAGGACAGGGTCGCCGAGAACAGCATGCCGAGCCGCTCGCTCGGCGGCGGCAGGCGCCGCAGCACGAAGCGGATATCCTTGATGAAACCGAGATCGAACATGCGGTCGGCCTCGTCGAGCACCACCGTCTCGATATGGCGCAGATCGAAGACCCGTTGCTTGAGATAATCGATCAGCCGGCCCGGGGTGCCAATGAGGAGATCGACACCGGCGGCGACCTCATCGCGCTGGGCCTGATAGCCGGTGCCGCCATAGACGAGGCCGAGCCGGAAGTCGGTCTGCGCGGCAAGCAGCCTGGCGTCCTTGTGGATCTGGATCGCCAATTCGCGGGTCGGCGCCAAGATCAGCACGCGCGGCTGGCGCGGTGGCCGCGAGGTCTCGCGCGCGCTATCATCGCGCTCCGCGTCCGGCGCGGCATCGGGTTCAGGGCGATCGGCGGCCGCCGCGGCCGCGCTCGGGCCGTCCGCGGCGGGGGGCATGTCCGACCGCAGCAAGCGTTGCAACGCCACCACGAGAAAGGCCGCCGTCTTGCCAGTGCCGGTCTGCGCTTGCCCGGCGATGTCCTGGCCGGCGAGCGCGAGCGGCAGGGTCTCGGCCTGGATCGGGGTGCAATAGCGGAACCCGGCGGCCTCAAGGCCGGCGAGAATGCGGGGATGAAGATCGAACTGATCGAAACGGGTCGCAGTGAGATGAGTCTGGGACATGGATGACCATAAGGATGAGGATGGGCGCGCGCCGGCAAACGTTGTTAACGGCGGCTTGCAAAACTTGATCTGTTCAGCTCAAATAGCATCCTAACGCTGGCGGCGGCCTTTGCGCCAGCCAACCCACCCGCCCCATCCCGTCTCGACGCGCCACTCATCGAGCATCAGACGAGAGCGATTTCGGCCACACGCATCACGACCGTGACAAGCATCATCCCGGCGCGGCCACAGTGGACCAGCCAACGGACGGTTTTGCTCTCGCAGCCCGCTCCAGCATCGAGTTCGCGTCGCCGCGCGGGATTCAGCCCCTCAGCGTTATGTTGCCGTTGGCATCACCACTGACATCGACATCGTCACGTTTGACGGGCATCGCCGTTGGCGCCGAACCCAAGATCGCCATGCGTCCAACACCCCCCAACCTGGAGAGACCGAAGTGAGCGACAGAATCGTCCATGTCACCGACGACACCTTCGAACCCGAGGTGCTGCAGTCCGACCAACCCGTCCTCGTCGACTATTGGGCCAACTGGTGCGCACCCTGCAAGATGATCGCCCCGGTGCTCGAGGAGATCGCCGAGGAGTACGAGGGACGCCTCAAGGTTGCCAAGCTCGATATCGACGAGAACCGCGCCGTCACCGAGCGCTTCAACGTGCGCGGCATCCCAACCCTGATCCTGTTCAAGAACGGCGAGGCCGAGGCGATCAAGGTCGGCGCGGTCTCGAAATCCCAACTGACCGTCTTCATCGATAGTAACCTTTGAACCAGCCACGCACGCGGCCCCGGCGCCGGCCCGGGAATCACACGCGCAACCGATCCGGCACCATCGAGACGGAGCCCAGCCATCCGACCGACTCCGAAACCCCCACCGCCAGCGAGCCCGACTCGTCCCCCTCCAATCCGTCGCCATCATCGCGCGGGGAATTCCCCCGACTGCCGTCGAATAAGCCATCCATGAATCTCACCGAGCTAAAACAGATGCCCGTCCCTGCGCTCGTCGAGCTTGCGCAGTCGATGGAACTCGAGGGCGTCGGCCGCTCCCGAAAGCAGGACCTGATCTTCGCCATCCTCAAGGCCAAGGCCAAACGCGGCGAGGATATCTACGGCGATGGCGTGCTCGAGATCCTCTCGGACGGCTTCGGCTTCCTGCGCTCGGCGGCCGCGTCCTTCCTCGCTGGCCCCGATGACATCTACGTCTCGCCGAGCCAGATCCGCCGCTTCGCGTTGCGCACCGGCGACAACATCTCCGGCAAGATCCGCCCGCCCAAGGATGGCGAGCGCTACTTCGCGCTGCTCAAGGTCGGCGACATCAACTTCGACCGGCCCGAGAACGCCAAGACCAAGATCCTGTTCGAGAACTTCACGCCGCTGTTCGCCCAGCAGCGGCTCGGGCTCGAGGTCGGCAATGGCAGCACCGAGGATCTCACCGCGCGCACGGTCGACCTGATCGCGCCCATCGGCAAGGGCCAGCGCGGCCTGATCGTGTCGCCGCCCAAGGCCGGCAAGACGATGATCCTGCAGAACATCGCCCAGTCGATCGCGCACAACCATCCCGAGGTGTTCCTGATCGTGCTGCTCATCGACGAGCGCCCGGAAGAGGTCACCGAGATGGAGCGCTCGGTGCGCGGCGAGGTGATCTCCTCGACCTTCGACGAGCCGGCCACGCGCCATGTGCAGGTCGCCGAGATGGTCATCGAGCGCGCCAAGCGCCTGGTCGAGCACAAACGTGACGTGGTCATCCTGCTCGACTCCATCACCCGCCTGGCGCGCGCCTACAACACCGTGGTGCCCTCCTCGGGCAAGGTGCTGACCGGCGGCGTCGACGCCAACGCCCTGCAGCGCCCGAAGCGGTTCTTCGGCGCCGCGCGTAACGTCGAGGAGGGCGGCTCGTTGTCGATCATCGCCACCGCGTTGGTCGATACCGGCTCGCGCATGGACGATGTGATCTACGAGGAGTTCAAGGGCACCGGCAACATGGAGCTGCACCTCGACCGGCGCATCGCCGAGAAGCGCATCTTCCCGGCGATCAACATCAACCGCTCCGGCACCCGCCGCGAGGAGTTGCTGATGCCGGCCGCGGAACTGCAGAAGATGTGGATCCTGCGCAAGATCCTGCACCCGATGGATGAGTTGGCGGCGATCGAGTTCCTGCTCGACAAGCTCAAGACCACCAAGACCAACAACGAGTTCTTCGACTCGATGCGGGGCTAGATGCGCGCACCGACCAAACGTGCCTGATGAAGGCGATGATCCTCGCCGCCGGGCGCGGCACGCGCATGCGCCCGCTCACCGACCACACCCCAAAGCCATTGCTGGAGGTCGGCGGCGAGGCGCTGATCGTGCATCAGATTCGGCGCTTGCGTGACGCCGGCATCGGCGAGCTGGTGATCAATCACGCGCATCTCGGCGCGCGGATCGAGCAGGCGTTGGGCGACGGTAGCGCCCACGGGGTACAGATCCGCTATTCCCCCGAAGGTCCCGGCCAGGCGCTGGAGACCGGCGGCGGCATTCAGCGGGCGCTGCCGTTATTGGGCGCGGCGCCCTTTCTGGTGGTCAATGGCGACATCTGGTGCGATCTCGACTACCGCCGCTTGTGCCTCGATGCGCAAGACCTGGCCGAGATCGTCCTGGTCGATAACCCGCCGCATCATCCCGCCGGCGATTTCGCGCTCCGTGCTGGACGCGCGCGGCTCGACGGCGGCCCTCGGCTGACCTTCGCCGGCATTGGCCTCTATCGTCCGCAGCTGTTCGCGGACTGCGCGCCTGGCGCCTTCCCGCTCGCGCCCTTGCTGCGTGGAGCCATGGCCGCTGGTCGCTGCGGTGGCCTGCACCATACCGGGATTTGGTTCGATATCGGCACCCCGGAGCGTTTACAGGCCCTCGATGGCATGTTAAGGAAGCCTTGATCGCAGCGGCAGGCCGCCGTGCGCTGGACCGGAGGCAACCAACGATGGGCCAGGATATCCAGGACCATGCATTCACCGAGGCCGATTTCCACGCCTTCGAGGCCCGCCTGACGGCCGAGACCGCGTTGCTCGAACGCTGGTTCGCCGAGGACGCCTTCGCCGACAGCGAGTGCCCAAACGAGCGGACGGGTGGCTTCGAACTCGAGGCCTGGTTGATCGATCGCCGCGATCAGACCCCGGCGCCGGTGATCGATGCCTTCCTCGAACAGGTCCAGGATCCGCTCATCGTGCCCGAGCTGGCGCGCTTCAACCTGGAACTGAACAGCACCCCGGAGCCCCTCGCCGGCAAGGCGCTGAGCCGACTCCACGCCGAACTCGAGCGGACCCTGGCGCATTGCCAAACCGCGGCCGCCGCGCTGGATGCGCGGATCGGTACCATCGGCATCCTGCCCAGTCTGCGCCCGGAGCATCTGGGGCCAGCGCAGATGACGCCGCGTCCGCGCTATCGCGCGTTGAACGAGCAGATCCTGCGCCTGCGCGCGGGCCAGCCGATCCGACTCGAGATCGAGGGCGAACGGCCGCTGTCCATCGAGCAACCCGATGTCATGCTCGAAGCGGCGGCGACCTCGTTCCAGATCCATATCAAGATCGGCGCCGCCGAATCGGCGCGGGTCTTCAACGCCTCCAAGCTGCTAGCGCCGATCTCGGTGGCGATCGGCGCCAACTCGCCCTATCTGTTCGGGCGTGAACTCTGGTACGAGACCCGCATCCCGCTGTTCGAGCAAGCGGTCTCGGTCGGCGACAGCCCATTGCGCGAGCGGGTGGGTTTTGGCATCCGCTACGCGGGACGCTCGGTAATGGATTGCTTCCGCTCCAACATCGAGCGCTATCCGGTGCTGTTGCCGCATCTGATGGACGAGCCCTTGGAACGACTCGCGCACCTGCGTCTGCACAATGGCACCATCTGGCGCTGGAATCGGCCGTTGATCGGCTTCGAGCCCGAGGTCAACGGCCACCAACGGCCGCATCTGCGCATGGAGCATCGGGTCACCGCGGCGGGCCCCTCGACGATCGACAACATCGCCAATGCCGCGCTGTATTTCGGCGCCGTGCACTGCCTGGCGGGCGAGCCCGCGCCGCCGGAGCGGGCGCTGCCGTTCAATCAGGCCCGGGTCAATTTTTATCTCGCCGCCCGCTATGGACTCGCGGCCGAGATCCTCTGGTACGACAGCCGCGAGCGCATGCCGATCCATCGGCTCATCCTTGAGCGGGTGTTGCCCAAGGCGCGCCGCGGACTGGCCGCACTCGGTATCGACCAAAGCGAGATCGATGACTGGCTCGGGGTGATCGCGGCGCGGGCCCGCACCCGCCGCACCGGCGCCCACTGGCAACGCGCCTGGGTGGCCAAGCACGGCCCGGACATGGCGGCGTTGACCGAGGCCTACCTGGCCTTGCAGGCCACCGGCAAGCCGGTGCACGAGTGGACGCTGGATTGAGCGCGTGGGACTCGCCCCCAGGATTCGCCCCCAGGACTCACCAGGCACCGGTTCACAATCCCTTCGCACGTTCGGTCTCGATGTGCTGCGGCAACGCACTCAGGATCGCCTGCACCAGGGTCGCAAGCGGGATCGCAAAGAAGATCCCCCAGAAGCCCCAGAGGCCGCCAAAGACCAGGATCGCGACGATGATCGCGACCGGGTGCAGATCCACGACCTCCGAGAACAGCAGCGGCACCAGCACGTTGCCATCCAGCGCCTGGATGACGCTGTAGGCAACGGTCAGCCAGACGAAGCTTGGCCCCCAGCCCCATTGGAACCAGGCAATCAGCACCACTGGAACGGTCACGATCGAGGCGCCGATATAGGGGATGATCACCGAGAGCCCGACCAGCACCGAGAGCAAGAGGGCATAGTTGAGCCCAAACAATGAAAAGGTGACGAAGCTCACCGCCCAGACGATGAGGATCTCCCAGACCTTGCCGCGGACATAGTTCGAGATCTGCCGATCCACTTTTTTCCAGATATCGCTCGCAATCGCCCGGTGGCGCGGCAGCCACTGTCGGAACCAGGCCAGGATCAGGGCCTTGTCCTTGAGGAAGAAGAATACCAGCAGGGGCATCAGGATCAGGTAGACCAACAGCGTGATCACGCCGACCACGGAGGACAGCGACAACGACAGCAAGCGCTGCCCGAGGCCGGCGATATCGCGCCGGATACTGCCAATCAGCTCTTCGATCTGAGCACTGGTGATGAGATCCGGGTAATGCTCGGGCAACTGCATCAGCGCCCGCTGGCCGTGGGCGAGCATGGCCGGGAGCTGTTGCAACAGATCGCGAATCTGGCGCGAGACCGCGGGCAAGACGCCCAGCAGCATCGACACCACGAACAGCATGAAGAGCGTGAAGACCACCAACACGGCCAGCCAGCGCGGCCAGCGCCGGCGTTCCAGGATGCCGACCAGTCCTTCGAGAAGGTAGGCGATGACAATGCTCGCCAGCACCGGTGTCAGCATCCGGCCAAAGAACAGCAGGATCGCGAACAGGACCAGCAGCACGGAGACCAAGAACAGGATCTGGGGATCGGAGAAAAACCGACCCAGCCAGCGGTTCAAGGCCTGCATGGGCATGGCCGAGGCGTTTGCTTCAGAGGGATCGTGCATCCTGGTCAGGCCCTGCGTCCGAATCCAACCCCGCCTCTGGCGCCCCGGCGCGCTCACCATACCGGCTCTCGTAACGCGTCGCGAACAAGACCTCGAGTTCATCGATCACCTCGCCGGCATCGCGTCCCTGCAGCACATGCGCGGCCATCAGGGCCGAGGTCTCAGGCAGCATTTCGCCGGGATCGAGCATCGGGTAGACGCGACGCAGGCGCTTGATGGCGGCGATCGGGCGCTCAGCCGGCGGGCGCGGTTCATGCCGTGGGGCGCTGGGCGCTGCCGCAACCGGCGCCCCCTCGATCCCCGGCGCGTCCAGGCTGGCCCCGCCGGCGAGGAGAAATTCGCCAAAGGCGATCAGGGTGGCTCGATCCTGGGCATTCAGGGCGCGCAGGATCTTCAGCATGCGGCGCTCATGCGCCGAGGCGCGTTCCATTGGGATCATCTCGGTCTCCGCGGTCAGCCCCCGCATCCATACGGATCAGACCCCTGTCATGCCATTACCGGGGGGTGCAATCCTTGCAGTATGTGCGGGCGAGTTCGAGCAGTTCCTCGATCAGGCGCAAGCGAAACTTGTGTTTCTGATGCACGAAGGAGAACGGCCGGAACAGCGGCGGCTCCAGGCGCAACGCCACCAAGGTTCCAAGCTTGAGTTCTTTTTGAACCGTCGTCTTCGAGACGATGGAAACCCCCATGCCGGCTTCGACCGCGCCCTTGACCGCCTCCGGACTGCCAAGCTCCATGGCGACCTTGAGCGCGCCCGCCCCTCCGAGCAGCCCATCGAGATAATCGTTGATCACCTCGCGCGTGCCCGATCCCTCCTCGCGGCAGATGAAGGGGTAGTCGAGCACCCGCCGGCACGCCACCGGGCCAAGCCCGGCGAGGTCATGGCCGGGCGGCACGATGGCCACCAGTTCATCCTGTTTGCAGCGCTCGACCGCCAGGTTGCGATTGGCGACCGGCGATTCGACCACGCCGAGATCGATCGCATTGCGCTCGACCAGCGAGACGATCCCCTCGCTGTTGGAGACCTTCAGATGGATGGCGATCTCCGGGTAACGTTTCTTGAAGTCACCGAGCAGCGTCGGCAGCATGTATTCGGCGATGGTCGTGCTCGCGCCGATCGTCAGCGAGCCGCTGATGTCGCCAGTCAGCTCGCGCACGCCCTGCTCCATTTCGGCATAGAGCGCGAAGATTCGATCCGCGTACTCGAATACACGGCTGCCGGCATCGGTGAGGTTGATGCGGTTTCGGCCACGATCGAACAGCCGGGTATTGAATTGCTCTTCTAGCTGTCTGACCTGAAAGGTCACCGCCGGCTGCGTCATGTGGAGCGCCTCGGCCGCCTTAGTGAAACTCATCAGGCGTGCAACCGTGTGAAACACCTGCAGTCTGCGGTCTGCCATGCTCTCCTCGAAGCCCATCTCGCCGGGGATCTGATCGCACAGGCGCTGGTTCTCGGCCCGTCGCCTCATTTTATACTAGACGCGACGGCAGATTCACAACAAGTCTGGATGTTTACAACAGACTCATGTAGATTCGCGACGGATTCATGCGAGCGCCCGCGAGAACCCGCACCGATAACACCGATAACACCGATAAAGCCGGATTGAGGAGACCGTCCAGATGCCTAGAAAACGCAATCGTCGCTGGTCGCATCGAGTGACCGCCTGTACGCTCTTGGGCGTCTGCGTTTCATCGAACCTTTCGGCGTCCGGGTTCGCGGTGCCGGAACTCTCCGCAATGGGTATCGCCACCGCCAATGCATTGGTCGCCAATCCCGTCGACCGTGGTGCCGTACCCTACAACCCGGCGGCGCTCGCCTTTCACGACGAAAGCTGGCTGTCGGTGGGCAGCCTGCTGATCGGGCCGGCGTTCTCGGTCGACACCCGCACTGGCAGCGGCGACAGTGCGGGCGCGGACTGGCTGGCCGCCCCCATGCTGCAAGCCGCCATCAGGCTCGATGAGCGCTGGTCGGCCGGGCTCAGCGTGAATACGCCCTTCGGCCTGGAAACGCGTTGGAAGACCGGCACCTTCGCGCCGCTGACCGCCAGCATCCCGCTGCCAGCGCCACCCGCCGGTCCAGGCGGCAGCGTGCCCGCCAGTCCCCAGCCGACGCAAAGCACTCTCGAGATCCTCGATGTCGTGCCGACGCTGACCTACGCCCTTTCCGATACGTTCGCCATCGCCGCCGGCGCCGATATCTACTGGGTGAAGTCGGCCAAACTCAACTCATCGATCACCCAGCTCGAGGGTGACGGCCTTGGGCTGGGGTTCAATCTCGGCGCGCTCTACGCCCAGGGACCCTTCAGCGCCGGGGTCAACGTCCACTCGGGCGCCACCATCAATGTCACCGGCAGCTACAGCGTGCTGAATCCAACGCTGCTCGTCATCGGCGCCTTGCCACCGAGTCAAACCGCCGAGCTGGATCTGGACCTGCCGTGGCGGCTTCAGCTCGGCGCCCGCTACGCACTCACGCCAGCGCTCGCGGTCGAGATCGATTGGACCCGCAATGGCTGGAGCAGCTTCGAGCGGATCAGGGTCACCGGCGATCGCGACGGTGCCATCCTGCTCGAGGATCGCAACGAGTGGGAAGACGCCAATGCCTATCGACTCGGCATCACCTATCAGCCCCGTGAACGGACGCAACTGCGCTTCGGCTACTCCTACGACGAGACGCCGCAGGGGGATGCGCATTTCAGCGCCCGGGTTCCGGACCACGATCGTCACCTGTTCGGGATCGGCATCGGCCACCACCTAGGCGATGGTTGGCAGATCGAGGCCAGCTACATGTACGTCAGGTTCGAAGAACGCGAGTACCGCAGCGAGACGCCCTATCTCGGCGGTGCCGAGATCAACGGTAGCGAGGCGATCGACGGCGATTACGAGGCCAGCGCGCATCTCATCGGGCTCGCCGTCAGCAAGTCGTTCGACGTCTTCTAACCGAGGGCGGGACCGCCCCCTCCCGGGCGCGCCAACCCCGCCGCGCCTGGCGACAGGCCGCTCCGAACCGAGCGGCCTTGCCTTTATGCCCGGCCAGCGCCTAGATGTAGAGACAGATATCGCTCTCGCCAGCGAACTCGAAGAAGGCCGCGGCGCCGGCATAGTCGATGCCGTCGATGAATTCCGAGGAATCCATATCGAACAGGTCGACCGTCATCTGACAGGCGATCATCTTCACGTCCGCCTCCTGGCAGAGTTCGCGCAGCTCATCGACGCTGGCAACGCCCTTGTCCTTCATCTTCTTCTTCATCATCGCGGTCATCACGCCCTGCATCCCGGGCAGGGTCATGCCGAGGACCGGAAACCACTTATCCATGCCCATCGGCATCGGCATCCCCGGATTACCGAGCGGCGTCACCCGCAGATCGAGCTTCTTCTTCAGCAGCTGCAAGCCGTAGAAGGTGAAGAAGATCTGCGTCTCGTAACCGAGCGCGGCGGCGGTCGATGCCAGGATGAAGGGGGGATAGGCCCAATCGAGCGACCCCTTGGTGGCAATGATGGCCAGTTTCTTGTCATCCATCGTTTCCTCCCAGTGGAGCCCGGCGGCCGAGCCCCTGTTGTGTTGTAAGAGGTCGGCCGCGGATCAGGTCTTCTTGATCATGAAGTGAAACTTGCCGCCGTCTTCCTTCGACTCCATCAGTTCGTTGCCGGTCTGCTTGGAAAAGGCATCGAAGTCCTTGACCGAGCCGGGATCGGTCGCGATCACATGCAGCACCTGCCCCGCCTCCATGCCATTGAGGGTTTTCTTCGCACGCAGGATCGGCAGGGGGCAGTTGAGACCGCTTGCGTCCAGTTCTTGATCGAAGTCCGCCATCGAATAAACCTCGCACTCTGTGTTGAAAAACGGGAGATCCGTTTTAGTCTAAGACCGACGTTTCTGCTTTAGTATTTTAGCACAAACGAAGCTGCTGATTTTTAGCTGAAACCAGGCAAAAAGGCAACAGCCGGGGCGGCGCATCGGATTCGTCATCGCAGGCTCAAGCGCCACCGATTGGCTCGAACGCGTAGCCGTGGCGGGCCCAGGCCATGATGCCACCGCGTAGATTGAGGGCCTTGTCGAATCCCTGCTGGGCCAGAAACTGGCAGCAGTGATACGAGCGCGCGCCGCTGCGACAATAGATCACCATCTCGCGCTCGCGCGGCAACTCCGCCGCGCGTACCGGAAGGACCGCCATCGGGATGTGGATGGCGTTCGGCAAGGCTCCTTGGGCCACCTCCGAGGACGTGCGGACATCGACCAGCAGGATCTCGTCGCCTTGGCTCAGGCGCGACTTCAGGGTTTCGGAATCAATCTCTGTGATCACCTTAGGCTACCCAATCACTAAGTATTTCAGTATATTAACATGTTCGAAAGGCTACGTCGCCGGCGCTGGCCGCGGCGATGGTCCCCAGGCAGCCCCCAGGCAGCCCCCAGACAGCCTGCTGACGAGGTATCATCATTGGTCTGGTTGGCGCCCGATTCCAGCCCTTCACCGGCTCGCAAGCCCCATTTTGCTGGCCCGCTCGCAAGCCCGGGCCGAGTGCGCCGAGGCCAGCGACGCGAGCGAGCGGCTTTCGATCACGACAGTTTCGCCCCGAGAGGCCTTCTCAACGATGGAACACCTGCCCATCTTCCTGGATATCAAAGCCAAGCCGTGCCTGGTGGTGGGCGGAGGCCCGATCGCGCTGCGCAAGCTCGAAAACCTCAAGCGCGCCGGTGCCGAGATCAGCGTCGTCGCTCCGGCGCTGGCGCCGGAATTCCGCGCGCGCGTCGACGAGACCGAGATCCATTATCACGTCCGTCGTTTCCAAGAAGACGACATCGAGGGCATGCGCTTGGTGATCGCGGCCACCGACGATCGTGACATCAACCGTGGCATCGCCGCCCTCGCCAACGCGCGCGGCATTCCGGTCAATGTCGCCGACCAACCCGAGGACTGTACCTTCATCATGCCGTCGATCATCGACCGCTCGCCGGTGGTGGTCGCCGTCTCCACCGGCAGCGCCTCGCCGGTGCTCGCGCGCATGATCCGGGCGCGGCTGGAGTCCCTGGTGCCGGCCGGATACGGGCGCCTCGCCGAACTCTGCGCCGACTATCGCGACAAGGTGAAGGCGCGCTTCGACCAGCAGCGCGACCGCCGCCGGTTCTGGGATCGGGTGCTGCAAGGCGGGGTCGCCGAGCGCATCTTCTCCGGCCACCTGGCCGAGGCCCGGGTAGCGATGGAACACGAACTCGCCGCTGGCACCCAGGCCAGCAGCGGCGAGGTCTATCTGGTCGGCGCCGGTCCCGGCGACCCGGATCTGCTCACCTTCCGCGCCCTGCGTCTGATGCAGCAGGCCGATGTGGTGGTCTACGACCGTCTGGTCGCCAAGCCGATCATCGACATGGTGCGCCGCGATGCCGAGCATATCTACGTCGGCAAGCAGCGCAACCAGCACACGATGCGCCAAGAAGAGATCAACCGGCTCCTCGCCCGCCTCGCCAAGGAAGGCCACCGTGTGTTGCGACTCAAGGGTGGCGATCCCTTCATCTTCGGCCGCGGCGGCGAGGAGATCGACACCCTGGCCGCCGAAGGCGTCCCCTTCCAGGTCGTGCCCGGCATCACCGCCGCCAATGGCTGCGCCTGCTATGGCGGCATCCCGCTGACGCATCGCGACTATGCGCAGTCGGTGACCTTCGTCACCGGCCACCTCAAGGATCACAGCATCGATCTCAACTGGCCCCAGTTGGCACAGCCGAATCAGACGGTGGTGTTCTACATGGGCCTGGTTGGCCTGCCGCAGATCGTCGATAAATTGGTCGAGCACGGCGTCTCGTCGCAAATGCCGGTGGCGTTGGTGCAGCAGGGCACCACCCACATGCAGAAGGTCTATGTCGGCACCTTGGCGACCATCCTGGCGGAGGTCGAGGCGGACCCGCCACAACCGCCCACCCTGGTCATCGTTGGCGAGGTGGTGCGCTTGCGCGACAAACTGGCCTGGTTCAGCACCGAGCCCGACCCGGAACAAGGGGCGACGACGCCGATCCTTCCCGGCGACTGAATGATCGCCCTTGATTGCTATAATCGCATGCTATCAGTGACAACGGATAAACGGAGATCCATCCATGCCAACCTACGATTATTGCTGTGAAAGCAACGGCCAAGTGGTCGAGGTCAACCATCGCATGAGCGAGACGATCAGCACCTGGGGCGAACTCTGCGCGCGCGCCGAGATCCCCTGTGGCGATACTCCAGCATCGACCCCGGTTAGCCGCATGGCCACCGGCGGCAATCTGATTTCGAGCAGCGCGCTCGGCAGCGGCGCCGCGCCAGCGCCCGCCTGTGGCGCCGGTGGCTGCTGCCCGACCGGGGTTTGCGGACTCGA
>NZ_JBKHDN010000018.1:0-22092 GCF_046541315.1 Halochromatium sp.
CGATCGCTGCGCGCGGGCGAGTCGGGGTCACGTTGTCCAGGCGGGGGTTCCACGTGGAACACGGCGATCGTTGCGCGCGGGCGAGTCGGGGTCACGTTGTCCAGGTGGGGGTTCCACGTGGAACACGGTGATCGCTGCGCGCGGTCGAGTCGGAATCACGTTGTCCAGGCGGGGGTTCCACGTGGAACCTGTCTGGAGCGCGAGTCGGCGCGGTCGGATCAGCGCACTCGTGGCTGATCGCCGATCAAGCCATCGATCGTAACTACTCAGGGGATACTCATCGTGCAATCCGCTCCACGGTTCCATGTTCCACGTGGAACACGGCATCCTCCGCCGTGCGCGAGGCCTCGAGAATCCTCTTGCCAGTCAGCGCCGTGACTAGGATTTGGCCAGGTTGCCGTCGCAACAATGCCATGGCGCGCGCGCTCCATTCCGGGGACAACTCGGCATCGAGATCATCCACCAGCCAGATGGCGGCGTGGCCCTCGGCGGCAGAGACCGAGGCCTCTGCGGCAAGCTGGAGCATGATGCCCGCCACCTTGCCCTGACCCCGCGAGGCCACCCAGGGCTCGCCCTGACGTCGCACCGAAAAATCCGCGCGCGACGCGCCAAGATAGGTGAAGCCGCGCTCGCGATCGGCCGCGCGCATCCGCTCCAGCCGAGCAAGCAAGTCGCTCGGTTCGGCGACCAGCCCTTCCCAGTGGGGCTCAAGTTCGGTCAACCATTCCGCCTCGGCGCTCACCCGACGAAAGGCATCGACCAAGGCCGCGAAGAAGCGCGCCCGCAGCGCGAGGAGCGCCGCCAGTGCCTCGGCATAGGCCCGATCCCAGACCGGCGGCCCAGCGGCACCGGAGCGCAACCAGGCATTGCGTTGCGCCGCGAGCCGCCGATAACGGGAGAACACCGCCACCGCCGAGCGATCCCAGCGCGCGAGATTCCAATCGATGAAACGCCGGCGCAGCGAGGGCTCGCCATCGACGAGGGCATGGGTCCACTCGCAGATGAGGCGCACCGGCAACGCGACATCCGCGCGCTGCCGCTGCGCGCGTTCATCGGCGTTGCTCGACCAATCCAGGCGCGTCGGCCCCAGCGGATGGCGAATCCAGCCTTGGACGTGGGACCGGCTGAACCCCTGTTCGATCGGACTCCTGAAGCGGCGCCCGCGAAAGCTGCGCCCGCGACCGAGGCAGTAGATCGCCTCGAGCAAGGCCGTCTTGCCGGCCGCATTGGGGCCGACAACCCAGCTCAGGCCCTCGGGGATCTCGATGTCGACCGCGTGCAGATTCCTGAAGCATTGGATTCGGACGCGATCTAACCGCATATCGCGCGACGCAAGTCCTCGGAGACGAAGGTTCGATGAGCGCCTGGACTAGAGCCGCATGGGCATGATGACGAAGATCTCATCCTCGGCCCCAAGCCCCTGCCAGACCGCGCTGCTCTCGGCACTGCGGAAGCGGACCTCGACCGTCTCCGCATCCACTGCCGCGAGGACATCGAGCACATAGGCGACGTTGAACCCAATCGATACCGACTCGCCCTCATAGGCGATCTCGATCTCGTCCTCGGCCTCCTCCTTTTCCGGATTCTGGGTTTGCAGCCCCAGCCGCCCGTTCTCGAAGGTCACTCGCACGCCCTTGTATTTCTCGTTCGAGAGGATGGCGGTGCGTTGTAGCGCGCCCTTGAGCCGATCGCGATCGATGCTGGCATGGCGTTCGAGATCCGCCGGGATGACGCGGTTGTAATCCGGATACTGACCTTCGACGAGCTTGGAGATCACCAGCGTCTTGCCGAGTTCGACCTTGAGGGTGCGCTCCGAGAGTTCGATCCGGATCTGCTCCTGGGCCGAGCCGAGCAGTCGCTTCAACTCCAAGACCGTTTTGGCCGGCACGATGACCTGCGTCGGCTCGCTCCCGAGGCCTTCGCCTTCGCCAGTCAGGACCGCCACGACCTTGGCGAGGCGATGACCATCGGTGGCAACGGCGACCGCGCGCTCGGTCGAGAGTTCGAGCAGGACCCCGTTGAGGTAGTAACGCACATCCTGCTGCGCCATGGCGAAGGAGGTCTTCTCGAGCAGTCGGTGCAGGGTCTCGCGTTCCATCTGCAAGCCGATCCGCGCCGGCGGCACCTCCATGGCCGGAAAATCCGCCGCTGGCAAGGTGCTGAGCATGAAACGACTGCGCCCGGAGGAGACGCTCGCGCGCTCGCCTTGGACTTTGATCTGAATGCGCGCGTCTTCCGGCAGGGAGCGGCAGATATCGATCAGCTTGCGCGCGGGCAAGGTGATGGCGCCGGCCTCCTCGATCTCGGCAACGGCGGCGCTGCTGATCTCGATCTCGAGATCGGTGCCCTTCAGGCGTAGCCAACCGTCCTCGGCGGTGAGCAGCAGGTTGCCAAGGATCGGCAAGGTTTGACGACGCTCGACAACGCCACCGACAACCGACAGAGCCGGGAGCAGAACAGACCGATCGACGAAAATTTTCATGAGTCATTACTCTTTATCTGAAAAGATCCAAACAGTTGTCGCAATAGGCCCCGTGGATAACCCGGCAGGGCCGCTGAAACTGTTGAGACAACAGCCGGTTGGCTCTCAACGAAACCTGTTCGGCAAGACGCTGTTTGGGTGTGTGCAAGCTGTGGATAAGATTCGCCGGGCAAACCATGCGCAGGTTATCCACAGTCAATTCTGTAGTGTTCTCAACAGGATCTTATAGTCTTCTTCGATCATGGTGTCGCCCGCGCGCAACTCCGTCACCTTGCGGGCGGCATGGATCACGGTGCTGTGATCCCGCCCGCCGAAGGCCTTGCCGATCTCCGGCAGGCTGTGCTTGGTGAGTTCCTTGGCCAGCGTCATGGCGACCTGCCGCGGGCGCGCCACCGAGCGGGATCGGCTCGAAGAGAGGAGATCGCTGACGCGGATCTTGTAATGCGCGGCGACGGCCTTCTGGATGTTCTCGATCGAGACCTGCTTGTCCTGAGCCACCAGCATGTCGCGCAGCGCGTCCTTGGCGAACTCGACCGTGATCGGGACACCGAGGAAGCGCGAATTGGCGGCCAGGCGACGCAAGGCGCCCTCGAGTTCGCGGATGTTCGAGCGCACGCGCTTGGCGACGAAAAAGGCGACGTCATCCGGCAACACCATCTGCAGCATGGTCGCCTTGCTGTTCAGGATGGCGACCCGGGTCTCGAGATCCGGCGGCTCGATGGCAACCGTCAGCCCCCAGCCGAAGCGCGAGCGCAAGCGTTCCTCGAGACCGCTGACCTCCTTCGGGAAACGGTCGCTCGAGAGCACGATCTGTTGCTGGGCCTCGAACAGGGCGTTGAAGGTGTGGAAGAACTCTTCCTGCGAGCGATCCTTGCCGGCGAAGAACTGCACATCGTCGATCAGGAGCACATTGACGCGCCGGTAGAGCCGCTTGAACTTGTCGATCTCGTTGTGTTGGAGCGCTCGGATCATGTCGGAGACGAAACGCTCGGAGTGGACATAGATCACATGTGCCTTGCGGTTGGCCTCGATGATGGCGTTACCGATGGCATGCATCAGATGCGTCTTGCCGAGTCCGACCCCGCCGTAGACGAAGAGCGGATTGTAGGCCGTGCCCGGGTTCTGGCCGATCTGGATCGAGGCCGCGCGCGCGATCTGATTCGACTTGCCTTCGACAAAGGACTCGAAGTTGAAGGCCCGGTTGAGGCAGGCATCGGCGCGTCGCTTCTCGAGCGTCGCATCCGCGTCCGCCGCGCCGGGGCCGCTGTCGATGCCGGGCGTGCCGTCATCCTGCTGTTTGCGCAGCGCCCCGATCTCGAAGCTGACGTGCTCGATGCGGCCCTCGCTGACGCCCAGGCAGAGGGTGGCGATCTGGGTTTCGTAATGCTGCTTCACCCAATCCTTGACGAAGCGGTTGGGGGCGAACAGGCGCAGTCGCCCTTCCTCCTCGCTGGCTTGCAGCGGCATGATCCAGGTGTTGAATTCAGAGTCAGTGAGATCCTGTTTCAGCAGGCTTGTACACTGGTCCCAGAGCTTCGGCATAGGCCGATCCTCTTGTTGATCGTGGGTGGTGGGGGGTCGCCTGGGTAGCGACATCGACGCCTCAGTCTAGTCTTCGAGGGGGCGGTTATCCACAGCCGGCGCGAGATCGCGGCGGTTCGAAAGAATGCGCTAGGCGTTGACCCATGCCCGGGCGCGTTCTAATATGGGCGGTCTTGCTCTACGGGAGCGTCCGGCTGGCCCCGCGCTCCGATGGTCGACCATCGTCCCAGCCGATGCCCGTTGTCACGAGCACCGAACAGCAACCTTGACCTGGATTGGCCGATCCCGCCCTGGCGGGGCATCATTCGTGGAGACTCTCGCGTGAAACAGACCTTCAAACCCAGTCGCCTCAAGCGTGCCCGCACGCACGGGTTCCGAGCGCGCAATGCCACGCGCAATGGCCGTAAGCTGTTGCAGGCCCGGCGTGCCAAGGGCCGCGCGCGGTTGACGCCCTAGCCTTGTCGATCCGGCCGGCGCGAGCCGATACCGATCATGAGCAGCCGCCGCAGCCTCCACACCAGCCGTCGTTCGCCTTTCCGCGCTCGGCGCGCTTGCTGGACGCCGGAGACTATGAGCGCGTCTTCGCCGGCGCGCGCCGCTCTGCGGACCGCTACTTCACCGTCCTCGCCCGCGCTCGGGCGCTGGCCGACGAGTCCTTTTCGGAACCGTTCGGGACCGCTCGGCTCGGCTTGGCCATCTCCAAGCGCAGCGTGCCGCGAGCGGTCGCCCGCAACCGGATCAAGCGCGTGATTCGTGACAGTTTTCGTCATGCTCGGGCCGAGCTGCCTTGTGTCGACCTGGTGGTCCTCTGCCGCCGCGCGGCCGTGGATGCCGACAACGCCACCCTGAGCGCCGCGCTCGCGGCGCACTGGCGGGAGCTGGCCCGATGATCGCGCGCCGGCTTGCGCGCGGGTTGTTGCGCGGCTATCAGCTCTTTTTGAGCCCGCTGCTCGGCAATCATTGCCGCTTCTATCCCACCTGCTCGCAATATGCCATCGAGGCGATCGAGCAGCATGGGGTCTTGCGCGGCACCTGGCTGGGCTGCCGGCGATTGCTGCGCTGCCATCCCTGGCATCCAGGCGGCGTCGATCCGGTGCCGCCGGCGAAGACCTCGCCGACCTCTCACCCTCATACCTCCACCAACCGCTAGCGCAAGTCGTCTCCCCCTCATGGAAAACATGCGCCTGATCTTGATCCTGGCCCTCGCCTTCGTCCTGTTTCTGATCTATCAGGCCTGGGTCGAGGATTACGGAACCCCGCCGGCTCCTTCGCAGAGCACGCAAGCCCCCGCCGCCGGAGGCGATTCCGCAACCCCCGCCGATGCACCCGCAGCGCCGGCCGTCGAAGCCCCGACCATTCGGGAAGCCGGCAGCATGGCGAGCACCGCCGGCAATGACGCCCAGAGCGCGGAGCCGATCATCGTCGAGACCGACGTGCTGCGCGCCGAGATCTCGGCGCGCGGCGGCACCATCCAGTCGCTCCACCTGCTCGACTACAAGCAGGAGGCCGACGATCCGACGCGGCCGTTCCAGCTGCTGAAGCCGACGACGCCGAATCTGTTCATCGTCCAATCGGGGCTGCTCGGCGGCCCGAACGGCACGCTGCCGACCCATGACGCGGTGTTCACCCCGGCCAACACGCGCTACACCCTGGCCGAGGACGAGAACCAGCTGCTCGTCGAGCTGTCCTGGGAGAACGATGCCGGACTGCGGGTAATCAAGCGTTACCGCTTCGAGCGCGGACGCTATCTGATCCAGGCCAGCCAAGAGGTGATCAACCAGAGCGAGGCGCCGATCTCGGTACGGGATTACCAGCAGCTGAAGCGCACCGAGCTGTACGACCCGAACAAGTCGAGCTTCATCCATACCTACACCGGCGGCGTCTACTATGGGCCGGAGGTCAAGTACAAGAAGGAATCCTTCGACGATATCGGCAAGCGTCCGCTGGACGTGACCATCACCGATGGCTGGGTGGCGATGATCCAGCATTACTTCATGGCGGCCTGGATTCCGCCGAGCGGTGTCGAGCAGCATTTCTACACCAAGGCGGTCGATAACGGCAGCCAATACATCATCGGCGCCTACTCGCCCGCGTTCAGCATCCCGGCCGGCGCCAGCCACAGCTTCGAGAGCGAACTCTTCGCCGGGCCCAAGCTCCAGGACCGGCTGGCCGAGATCGCCCCGGGCCTGGACCTGGCGGTCGACTACGGTTGGCTGACCATCCTCGCGCAACCGATCTTTTGGCTGTTGAATGCGATCCACTCGCTCGTCGGCAACTGGGGCTGGGCCATCATCATCCTGACGATCCTGATCAAGGCGGCCTTCTATAAGCTCTCCGAGACCAGCTACAAGTCGATGGCCAACATGCGCAAGATGACGCCGCGCATCCAGGCCCTGAAGGACCGCTATGGCGACGACAAGGAGAAGCTGAATCAGGCCTTCATGGAGCTGTACAAGAAGGAGAAGGTCAATCCGCTCGGCGGCTGTCTGCCGATCCTGGTGCAGATCCCGGTCTTCATCGCCCTCTACTGGGTGCTGCTCGAGAGCGTCGAATTGCGCCACGCGCCCTTCATCCTCTGGCTCGATAACCTGACCGAGCCCGATCCCTTCTACATCCTGCCGCTGATCATGGGCCTGTCCATGTTCGTGCAGCAGAAGCTGAACCCGCCGCCGCCGGACCCGATGCAGGCCAAGATCTTCATGGCGCTGCCGTTCGTGTTCACTGTCTTCTTCGCCTTCTTCCCGTCCGGCCTGGTGCTCTACTGGACGGTGAACAATCTGCTCTCGATCACCCAGCAGTGGTACATCACGCGCAAGGTCGAACAGGCAACCGCGCAGGGAGGAGGCGCTTCGAAGAAGGGCAAATGACGGGCGCGACCATCGCCGCGATCGCCACCGCGCCGGGCACTGGCGCGGTCGGCATCGTGCGCGTCTCGGGACCGGCCGCCGGCGAGATTGGACGCGCGCTGTTCGGCACCCTGCCCGCGCCACGCCAAGCGGTGCTGCGCGGCTTCGTCGATGCCCAGGGCGAGGTGATCGACCAAGGGCTCGCGCTCTGGTTCCCGGCCCCCGGCTCCTTCACCGGCGAGGATCTGCTCGAACTCCAGGGCCACGGCGGCGCGCGCGTGCTCGACCTGCTGCTCGCGCGGGTGCTGGAGCTGGGCGCGCGCCCGGCCCGCGCCGGCGAGTTCAGCGAGCGCGCCTTCGTCAACGGCAAGCTCGACCTGGCCCAGGCCGAGGCCATCGCGGACCTGATCCAGGCCGCCACCGAGACCCAGGCCCGGCTCGCCAGCCGCAGTCTGCAAGGCGTCTTCTCGCGCCGCGTCGAGGATCTGGTCGAGCGCCTGACCCGGCTGCGCGCGCAGATCGAGGCCGGCTTGGACTTTCCCGACGAGGATCTCGACGACCTCGGGATCGGCGAGGCCGACTTGGCGAGCCTGATCGAGGCCACCGAGCGCTTGCTCGCCAGCACCCACCAAGGCGAGCTGATCCGTGACGGGCTCCTGGTGGCGATCGCCGGGGCGCCCAATGCCGGCAAATCCAGCCTGCTGAACGCGCTGGCTGGCACCGACGCGGCCATCGTCACCGAGCGTCCCGGCACCACCCGCGATCTGCTGCGCGCCGAGATCCAGATCGACGGTCTGCCGCTGCGGTTGGTGGATACCGCCGGCCTGCGCCCGTCGAGCGATCCGGTCGAGCAGGAGGGGATTCGGCGTGCGCGGGCGCAGATCGCGCAGGCCGATCATCTGCTGCTGCTGATCGACGATACCCTGCCCTGCGCGCAGGGCAGGGTATCCGCGCATCTTGACGCACTCGGGTTGGACCTGCGGGTGCCAGTGACCCTCCTGCGCAACAAGATCGATCGCAGCGGGCGCCCCGCAGGCTTGACGATCACCGCTGACGGCCAACCCGAAATCGGCTGTTCGGCGCTGACCGGCGCCGGTCTCGACGCGCTGCGCGACCATCTCAAGGCGGTTGCCGGCTATCAGGGGCCGGGCAGCGGAGACTTCTCGGCGCGCCGTCGCCACGTCGAGGCACTGCGCCTTGGCCGCGACCGGATGCTCGAAGCGCGCGCGGCCTGGCAGGCGGCGGCAGCGCCGGAGCTGGTCGCCGACGATCTGCGCATGGCACAACAGGCCTTGGCCGAGATCACCGGCGCGGTCGGTTCGGACGACCTACTCGGGCGCATCTTCAGCGAATTCTGTATTGGCAAGTAAGACGTTGAATGTCTCGCGGAGGAACCGATGACGATGAAACAGGCAATCGCGCAGGTCGTCGACGGCCATGATCTCGACGAGGAGACAATGACCGCGGCGATGGACGCCATCATGACCGGCCAGGCCACGCCGGCGCAGGTGGCGGGCTTCCTGGTGGCGCTGCGGCTCAAGGGCGAGACCGTGACCGAGATCGCGGCGGCGGCGCGGGTGATGCGCGGCTTGGCGACCGGTGTCGACCTCGCTGGGCTGGCGCCGACGGTCGACATCGTCGGCACCGGCGGGGACGCCTCCGGCACCTTCAACATCTCGACCACCAGCATCTTCGTGGCGGCGGCGGCGGGCTGTCATGTCGCCAAGCACGGCAACCGCTCGGTATCCTCGAAATCGGGCGCGGCGGATGTGCTCGAGGCCGCCGGACTGCGCCTGGACTTAAGCCCGGAGCAGGTGGCGCGCTGCGTGCGCGAGGTCGGCGTCGGCTTCATGTTCGCGCCGGCGCATCATGGCGCGATGAAGCATGCGGTCGGGCCGCGTCGCGAGCTGGGTATCCGCACCCTCTTCAACGTGCTGGGACCCTTGACGAACCCGGCTGGCGTGCATCACCAGGTGCTCGGGGTGTTCTCCGAGACCTTGCTGATGCCCCTGGCCGAGGTGCTGCAACGCCTGGGCTCGACGCATGTGTTGGTGGTGCACGCGCGCGACGGTCTCGACGAGATCAGTGTGGCCGAGCGCACCGAGATCGCCGAGTTGAAGGATGGCGCGATCAGCCGCTACAGTCTGGCGCCCGAGGATGTTGGCCTGAGCCGTTCGAGCCTGGACACGATCCGTGTCGAGGACCCGGCGCAGAGTCTGGCCTTGTTGCTCGATGTGCTGGATAACCGGCCGGGTGCCGCGCGCGATATCGTCGTGCTCAATGCCGGCTCGGCGATCTACGCGGCCGATGTCGCCGACTCGCTCGCCGACGGCGTGCGCCTGGCCGCTGCGGCGATCGCCAGCGGTGCCGCCCGCCAGCGCTTCGATGCCCTGATCGCGCTGGCCAAGACCCTATGAACGAGACCCCCGATATCCTCAGGCGCATCGTCGCGCGCAAGCGCGAGGAGGTCGCCGAACGCAAGCAACGGCTGCCGCGTTCCAGCCTGGAGGCGCGCCTGGCCGAGGCCGATCCGCCGCGCGGCTTCGCCGCCGCACTGCAGCGCCGCGTCGCCAGCGGCGACGCGGCGGTGATCGCCGAGATCAAGCGCGCGAGTCCGAGCAAGGGGCTGATCCGGGCCGACTTCGATCCGGCCTGGCTCGCGCGTTCCTATGCCGCCGGCGGTGCCTGCTGTCTGTCGGTGTTGACCGATCGCGACTTCTTCCAGGGCGATGACGCGCATCTGATCGCGGCGCGATCGGCCTGCGCGCTGCCGGTGATCCGCAAGGACTTCATCGTCGATCCCTATCAGGTGATCGAGGCGCGGGCGATGGGCGCCGACTGCATCCTGCTGATCGTCGCCTGTCTCGCGGACGCGGCCCTGGCCGAACTCGGCGCATTGGCTGCGGAACTTGGACTCGACGTGCTCACCGAGGTCCACGACGCGCGGGAGCTGGAGCGCGCGTTGGCGCTGCCGGGTCGCCTGTTGGGCATCAACAACCGCGATCTGCGCAGCTTCGAGGTCGACCTGCGGACCACCCTGGACCTGCGCGCGCAAGTGCCCTCGGAGCGGCTACTGATCACCGAGAGCGGCATCCACGCCCGCGCCGATGTTGAGCTGATGCGCGAGCAGGGCGTGCATGGGTTCCTGGTCGGCGAGTCCTTGATGCGCACCGCTGACCCAGGGCAGACCCTCGCCAGGCTCTTCGCCCCGGCCTGAGATTGCAGCCCGGGCCGCGCCTGGCTTGAGGCGCCTTCGAGCCGCGGTCCTGGCTCAGGCCGCTGGCGCGCGGCCAGGTCGCAAGATGCGTCGCTCGACGCTCGGGCGATTTGCGTCGATCGCCTCAACGAATATCCTCGCTCAGCGGGTGCCGAAGACGACGATGGTCTTGCCGGCGACGCTGATATGGCCTTTTTCCTCGAGCGTCTTCAGCACCCGACCGGCCATCTCGCGCGAGCAACCGACCATGCGGGCCAGATCCTGGCGCGTGATGCGAATCTGCATGCCGTCGGGATGGGTCATGGCGTCTGGTTGCTTGCACAGTTCAAGCAGAGCGCCGGCGATGCGGCCGGTGACATCGAGGAAGGCGAGATCGCCGACCTGGCGGCTGGTTTGGCGCAACCGCTGCGCGAGTTGTTCACCGATTGCCAACAGCATCCCGAGCGCGTGCTCGCTGAGTTCGCGATGGAGCAACTGCTGGATGCGGGTGTAGCTGATTTCAGCGATGGTGCAAGGCTCCCGCGTGCGCACGATCACGCTGCGGGCGGTCAAGGGATGGAACAGGCCCATCTCGCCGATGAATTCTCCCTTGTTGATATAAGCCAAGGTGAGTTCATGGCGATGATCGTCCTCGAGGAGCGCCGTGACCGAGCCATCGATCAGATAGTACAGGCTCTCCGCCGGCTGCCCGACGCGAATGAAATCGGTGTGCTTCTCGTAATGTTTCGTATGGCAATAGCTCAAGAACGGCTTGAGCCAGGTTGGTTCTTGGGGCGGCTTAAGCATCGACTCGCGCACCTCTTGGCAGTGGGTCGTTTTAGTCTAGCAAGTCTCGCTTCGAGGCGGTTGCGATGCTTGCAGGCCGCTGACGCGCTCGACGCGGCGTGTGGCCGGAAGCGGTGGCCTGATACCGAGAGGTTCATCCCCGCAGGCGCGGGGAACACGGTCATGAAGAGCGCTGATGGGTTCGCGCAGGATCCGCTCTGAGCACCGGGCGCGCCTGGTCGAGGGTCTTCGGCGCGCGCTCGGCATAGGCCAGATAGAGCGCATCGAGGGTCTTGAGCAGGTGCCAGCCCCTGAGATCGCAGGTCGGGATGCCGAAACCGAGTCGCATGGGGATGGTCTCGTCCTGCCCGGTCCCGGGACGGGCGTAGAGCACCAGGACCACCGCGAACAGCGGGGAATCGGGGTCGGTCTCGGGTCGGCGTGCGCCCGGCTCGCCGCTGCTTGGGTTGTGGCGGGCCAGGGCCTGTTTGTACTCCTTTTGCTCGATCGGGTCGCCCCAGTGTTCGACCTTGGCGTGGGTGATGCGGAACGGGCCGCTCGTGGCGAGCGCGAAGGCATGCGTGTTGACGTGTTCGTAGCGATAATGCAGGCCGATATCCTCGGCGCTGCGGCGAAAGGCCTCGGCGCGCTCGAAATAGCGGGCATTGCCGAGTCGCATGCGGTAGGCGGGGGCGTCCGGGGGGGTGCGCTGGGCCTGACGATAGGCCACGGCGGTGCACTGGGTCAGGCGTTCCTCGAGCCGGTGGAAGAATGCCTCGGGGATGGCGGTGAGCACGGACTGGAGTGAATCGGACATCGGGCGGGTACCTCGGCGGAGCCGGCTCGGATTCGGTTTTCGAGTACCCTGATCATAACTTGAAAAAGTTTCGTGTCTAGTCCTTAGCGTTCTGTAAACATTGATAAAACAGCGTTTCTTGCTTCGGCAAGGGGGCTGCCGCCGGATCATGTCGCTTGACTGGCAACGAAGGTCCAACGATGAAAGCCAAGAAACCACAGATTCCACTGATCTGGCATGCCGAGACCAACAAGGCGGTCAGCGAGGACTTGAACGAGCCGAATCGGGCCGTGGTCGATGAGTTCGCGCGCCTGATCAAGGCCGGCGCGCGGGAGACCGTCCTCAAGGCGGTGCGCCGAATGCCGCCGTCGAGCATGGTCTCGCTGTTCGTGCATCTGCCGCTGAAGCGCGCGCGCAAGCTGACCAGCTGGCTGGATCAACCGCAGCTGCGCATCATCGCCGAACTCAATCCGTCGTTCCGCGCCGCCTTGCTCGAAGATGTCGCGGTGCAGCGGCTGATCGATGTGCTCGACGGCTTCGAACCCGAGGAAGCCGCCGATGCGCTCGACGATCTCCCCGAGGAGGTCGCCGAGCAGGTGCTGCCACGGCTGCGCGAGCGCGAGACCATCGAGGCGCTGCGCGGCTACGGCGAGGAATCCGCCGGCAGTATCATGAGCCGCAAGTTCGTCGCGGTGCCGAACGATTGGACCGTCGGCCAGGTCACGGACGATATCCGCAGTAACGCCGACGCCATCGAGAAGCTCTATGCGGTGAATGTGGTCGATGCCGAGCAACGTCCGGTCGGCTATCTGCGTCTGCGCGATCTGCTGCTGGCGCCGAGGCAGACGCCGGTGCAAGAGATCATGCAGACCGACTTCGTCGCGGTCGGCCCGGAGACCGACCAGGAAGAGGTGGCTCGCTTCGCCGATCGCTATGAACTCTCGGTGGTGCCGGTGGTGGATCGTGAGGGGCGCCTGATCGGCCGCATCACGCCCAAGCAGTTGCACCGCGTGCTGCGCGAGGAGGCCGAGGAGGATCTGAATCTGATGTCGGGACTGCCGGCGGATTCGCGCCCCGATCAATCGGTTCGGCGCATCGTGCGCGGGCGTATCCCCTGGCTGCTGGCGGGACTCGCCGGGGCCAGTCTGTCGGCGCTGGTGGTCGGGGCCTTCGAGGATCAGCTGGCGAAGGCGGCGATCCTGGCGAGCTTCATCCCGATCGTGATGTCGATGGCCGGCAACGCCGGCATCCAGGCCGCGACCGTGGCGGTGCAAGGTCTGTCGAGCGGGACCATCACCGTTGCCGATCTCGGCTGGCGGTTGGGCAAGGAACTGGTCGCGGCGCTGGTCAATGGTGTCATCGTGGCGGTGGTCTTGATCGCGCTGGTGCTGCTGGTGGGATCATTCATCGAGGTCCGGCAGCCGCTCATCCTGGCCTTGACCGCCGGGTTGGCGTTGCTCTCGGTGATCCTGGTGGCGGTGATCGTCGGCGCCAGCATCCCGATCTTGCTGGAGCGGATCGGGATCGACCCGGCGATGGCCACTGGTGTCTTCATCACCACCGGCAACGACATCCTCTCGGTGGCGCTGTTCTTCCTGCTGATGATGGCGTTCTACCTATGAGCGATCATCGCCGTCGGCCGCCGCTGCGGTTGCAGCCGCGCCGTTCGCGCTGGCTCGCGCTGATGCTGCTGAGCGTGCATCTGCTAGCGGCAGCGGTCTTGCTCGTCGTCCCGCTCGAACCGGTGGCGCGCGGGCTGCTGCTGCTCCTGGTCGCGCTGAGCCTCGGCGATACGCTGTGGGCACGGGTGCTCGCACTGGCGCCCTGGTCGCTGCGGGAGGCGACCTGGTCCGAGCAGGGCTGGCAGCTCGGCTTTCGTAACGGTCGCCAGCGCCAGGCGGTGCTGTTGCCGAGCACGCTGGTCACGGTGCCAGTGGTGATCCTGCATTTTCGGGTCGGCTGGCTGCGCTATCCGTCGCTGATCCTCACGGAGGAGGTGATCGCGCCGGAGCGGTTGCGACAATTGCGTGTCTGGCTGCGGTTGCAGGGTTCAGCGCCTTGAGCCGGCTGACGCCGATCACGAGGTCCGATCTGGATTCGGCTCCAAACGTTGTCCGCAAGAGCGCTGACGTTGATTTGGCGATTCCCTCAGCGATTCCCTCGCCGTCGATAGGCTAAGGCCGCTGCAACTGGAGTTCGGGCTGGGTGGTGTTCCGCCGGTCTTGCCGTGTTTTCCCCGGGACCTATCTTGTTCGCGCCTCGGGGCGAATCGTTATACTGGCAGACGAGACATCGATTCCCGGCGCCGTTGACTGCATGAGCGGCGCCCTGTTGCCGGGAGGCGCGGATGAAGGTACTGGTCACAGGCGGAGCCGGCTACATCGGCAGCCACACCTGCGTCGAGCTGCTCGCCGCCGGGCATGCGCTGGTCGTGGTCGATAATCTCAGCAACAGCAAGCTGGAATCCCTGCGACGGGTGCGCGAGATCAGCGGCCGGCCGCTCGACTTCGTGCGCGCCGACGTGCGCGATGCGGCCGCGCTCGAGGCCTTGTTCTCGGCGTATGCGTTCGATGCCGTGATCCATTTCGCCGGCCTCAAGGCGGTCGGCGAGTCGAGCGCGATTCCGCTCGATTACTACGAGAACAACCTCGGCGGTACCCTGGCCCTGTGCCGGGCAATGGACAAGGCGGGCGTCAAGCGCTTGGTGTTCAGCTCTTCGGCGACGGTCTATGGCGATCCGGCAACGGTACCGATTCGCGAGGACTTCCCGCTCTCGGCGACCAATCCCTATGGCCGCACCAAGCTCTTCATCGAGGAGATCCTGCGCGACCTCTACCGCGCCGATCCGAGCTGGGAGATTGCCCTGCTGCGCTATTTCAATCCGGTCGGCGCGCATGCGAGCGGGCGCATCGGCGAGGACCCGAACGGGATGCCGAACAACCTGATGCCGTTCATCGGCCAGGTCGCGGCCGGCAAGCGCGAGGCGTTGCAGGTCTTCGGCGACGACTATCCAACCCCGGACGGCACCGGGGTGCGCGACTACATCCATGTGGTGGATCTGGCGCGCGGCCACTTGGCGGCATTGGAGCGGTTACCGGCGGTCCCTGGGCTCCTGACCTGCAATCTCGGCACCGGGCAGGGCTACAGCGTGCTCGAGATGGTGCGCGCGTTCGAGGCCGCGAGCGGTCGCTCGGTGCCCTATCGGATCGTCGGCCGGCGGCCTGGCGATATCGCAACCTGTTACGCCGATCCCGCCTATGCCCGCGCCGAACTCGGCTGGCAGGCCGAGCGCGGGCTGGAACAGATGGTCGCCGATGCCTGGCGCTGGCAGTCGCAGAATCCGGATGGCTATCCTGACGCCGATCCGGATTCCGGTCTCGACCGAGCCACCTGATCCGGTGATCCCGGCGCCGGCAGGCCGACGCGATCGCCGCTCGACCTGATTGCCGGACAACACTGACCCAGAAGCCCAGGTTCCACCGGATGTTCGTGTTTGTGCGTCAGGGCAAGGGCGATCATCGATGCGGCATCCAACCATCGAGCACTAGAAGCTGCGGTCGCTACCGGTCCAAGGCGGGATTTCCGTCAATCGCCTGATCGCCCGTCGAGTCAGGCGTCCTCGTCCGCTAATACCCCATAATGATGGGCGCCCTCGAGCACCCCGCTGGTGTAGTAGCCGCTCAGCCCCCTAAAGCCGCCGCTGGCGAAGTAGGCCCGCAAGTCCGGATTCTGCGCCTGGGCCTCGCGCACCTTCTCGACCAACTGCTCGTCGGCATTGCGCACCAGCACGCCCGAGAAGCCGGCGGTGAGCGGGAAGATGTCGTTGCCGCTGTCACCGCAGAACACCACCTCCTGCTTGGGCACGCCGGTCTGCTCGGCGAGGAACTCGAGCGCGGTCTGCTTGGTGGCCGCCTTGGGCAGAAAATCCAGGAGGCCGTCGCCGCTCTGCGAGTCGAAGCTGTAGATCGCGACCTCGTCGAAGCGGTCCTGGGTGCGCTCGGTCACTTGCGCCATCACCGCGTCCTGGTTGGCGTGATCGACGTAGTAGCTCTGCTTGAACGGACTCAGATGCTCCGCCTCCTGCTCGCGCAGCCCGTCGACGTCGGCCACCGCTTCGCGCACGGCAGCGGCATCCCAACGCGGGCAGACCTGTTTCACATGTTCGACCCAGGCCTCATCGATCTGCCACTGGCCGTCCTCGAAGCGGCGGATCGAGGTGCCGACGTCGCCGATCAGGACATTGGGAGGGCGGATGCCGAACTCGCGGATCGCGCCCTCGGCGAGGCGCAGGTTGCGGCCGGTGACATAGACCACGAAGATCCCCTGGCGCTCGGTGAGGTCGTTGAACAGTTCGATCGCGCCCGGATCGGCGGGCCAACGGCCGTTCGGTAGCAGGGTCCGATCGAGGTCGGTGGCAAGCATTTTCATCTCGGGATCTCCGTTCTGATGCAATGGGACAGGATCGTGCCGTTGCATGCCATTTCGACAGATCGGCTAGGATCCGTCAAACCGCAACCCGGCCGGCACCGCGAGACCTCGTATCGGCCGCTGGAGTGCTCAGGTGGCGGCGCGCCACGCTGATCGAAGAAAACTCAGCAGCTCATCGGCATGGGCCTCGATCCGATCGACCGAATCATGGTCGCCACCCGCCACCACCAACAGCCGCGCCCGCGTCGGATCAGCGGCCGCGGCGATGCGTCGGGCATCCTCGATCGGCACGGTCTGGTCCCGATCGCCATGGATCAGCAGCACCGGGCAGCGAACCCGGCGGATGCTATTGACCGGGGCGATGGTCGCGAAGCGCTCGCCGATCACCCATTCGACATAGCGCTTGGTCAGCTCGACGACGAAACGCGGCAGACGCAGCCGCGCCAGATAGCGCTCGGTGAGCTGGGCCGGATCGGCGAAGGCACCGATGCTGATGACCGCCTCGATGTGCGGATTGCGCGTTGCCTCGAACAGCGCCGCACCGGCGCCGACCGAATGCCCGAGCACCGCGATCCCTGCCGAGCGCGCTGGATGCTCGCACCGCAGCCAGGCGATCGCGGCGCCCAGATCCTCGGCAAAGCGCGGCAGCGAGGAAAAGGTGTCGCTGTCGCTTGCGCCATGATTGCGCGCATCGAACAGCAGCACGTTGAACCCAGTGCGACGCAACGGCTGCGCCAGGGGCAGCATCTGCTCGGCATTGCTGCCCCAGCCATGCAGGATGATGACCGTCCGCGTGGCACCGGCGGCCGGCAACAGCCATCCGGTGAGGGCGCGGCCGCGCAGGGTCGGGAAGCGAACGCTCTCGAACGCGAGCCCGAGATCCGCCGGCGAGCCAGTCGCGGGCACGCGCGGTGCCCGAAAGCCGAGATGGACACCGAGCGGAATCAGGCCCGCGACGAGCACTGCAAGAAACGTTGGCAGCGCCAGCGTCAGTGGCGTGGTGGCGATGATGGAATCGATCATCGCGCCACTCTACCCGTGGCCGGTTCGCGCGCGCAGTGACAAATTGGGGTTCAGGACAACGAGATCGGCCAGCGCACCAGCGAGGATCGGGGCCGATGGAGGTGGTTGGCCTGGCTGAGCGTGAGGCTCGGCGTCAAGCCTCGGGGGCCGATACCGGCGCGGCGGCCACGCAGACGCGATTGCGGCCCGCCTCTTTGGCCTGATAGAGGGCAACATCCGCGCGATCCAGCAACGAATCGGCGGATTCTTGCGGCGCATGGAAGGCGGCGCCAAAGCTGGCGCTGAGTTTGCCGATCGGCGGCCAGTGTGCCGCGAGGATGGCTTGGCGGAGTTTTTCTGCGGCGGTCCTCGCTGCCTCCGCATTGGCCAACGGCAGCAGGACGACGAACTCCTCGCCACCCCAGCGCGCGAGCTGGTCGTTCGAGCGGGTTTGCACCTGCAGCAAGGTGGTGAACTGCTTGAGCACGCTATCGCCGACCAGATGGCCGTGGTTGTCATTGATGCGCTTGAAGTGGTCGATATCGCAGAGAATCAGCGAGAAGTGCTGACCATAGCGCTGTTCCGCCGAGATGGCTTCCAGCAGCAGTTGATCGAACTTCATGCGATTGTAGGCGCCGGTGAGCGCATCGCGTTCCGACAGCGCCTGAATCTCTTTTTGCAGACTGATGTCCTGCAACACCAGATAATGTTCGTCGCCGGCTTCGGCTTCCAGCCCCTGCGCCTTGCGCACCCGCACCCAGAGCGTGCTGCCATCGGCGCGCAGTACCGCGCGTTCCGGCAGCTGACCGTTGTCGGTGTCTTGGGTGTCGAGCTGTCCCAGGCCGAGCGCATCGAGCGTGGTGCCGCGCAGGCGCTCGAGGGTCCAGCCGCTGGCCTGGAGGAGCGCCGAGCTGGCGCGCGTCGCGCGCTCGTTAGCGTCGACGCCGAGCGTCATGACATGGTTGTCGATCAGTTCGAGATAGCGCCGCGAGGCCTCGGCGGCCGCGGCGGCCCGGGCCTCCGCCTCGCGGGTTGCGGTGACATCGTCGACGACGATAATGGCGCGGTGCGATTGATTCTCGTCCGGAAGGATGCGAATGCGCTGCTGCATGTAGGCGAAATGCGAGTCGATGATGCGATCGAGCGCGACCCGGAACAGATACCCTTTGCGCGGCTGCAAATACGACGGCGATTGCAGTTGCAGCGCTGCTTTCACGCGCCGCTTCAGGGTGGCCGCGGGTAAATCCGGAAACAACGCATCAAGGGGTTGGCCAACCGCTGCCGCCGCGTCGATCTCCGCGTGCTGGCTCATCCAGCGGTTCCAGGCGAGCACGGTCAGTTCCTGATCGACGATCAGGATGCCGCTGGAGAGTTGATCGGCAACCGACTGCATCAATATGGCAGACCCTTGAGTACACGGTTCAGGCTGCATCGAATCCAGTCGAAACACTGGCTATGCGTCAAGATAAAGATGCGCCCCCGAATGTGCTGCTCGGAAAACTCGATCAGGGTTTCGATCTTGACGATATGATCGGAACGGCTGGTCGCCGGCGGCTTGGCAATCGGCGTAAGGCTCAGGTGCTGCAGGTCAGGCTCGCCGAGGGTGATGCGGGCTTCGATCTGCCGCGAGAGTTCGCGCATCATCGCGGCGGTGACGATGTTGCTCAGCTCCAGCAGGACATCGTGATCGTCGTTGCTGTCGCCATCCAGCTGCGCTTCGAGGTAGGCGGCGATATTGGCGGCCGAGGTGTGATCGAGCAGAAAGATCGCCTCGCCGCTGACATCGCCGCGAAACACCTGCCGGGCCAGATAACAGCCCTCGTTCGGCGCGCAGGCATCGCGCAGGATGCCGCGAAAGCGGTAGGTGTCGATCAGGTCGATTTGCGGTGGGCGCATGGTGGCGAAGGCACCCATGATGTCGGCGATGCGCGCCGTCGCCTTGCCGGAGGCGACATTGATAAGCTCGCCAAGACAGTCGAGCTGATCCTCATTGAGTCCTTCCATCAAAGGAACCCTAGGCGTCGCAGATGACCTTGCAGTTCGGTTTGCAGCGCCGATTTGTCGATGAAGCCATCGGCGCCGTCGGCCATGACCTTGGCCACGGCGCGCGACTGGATATCGGCCGAGACCACGAGAATGGGGGTTTTGAGGTCATGCGCGCGAATCGCTTGGAGCGCGGCAAAGCCGTCCATCACCGGCATGGTCAGGTCGAGGAAAATGAGGTTCGGGGCGTGCTCACGCCACAGACTGACGCCTTCTTCGCCGTTTTCCCCCTGAATGATTTCAGCGTCTTTCAGCCCGGTCTCGCGCAGAAGACCGATGAGTAGGCGCCGGGCCATGCGCGAGTCGTCGACGATGAGCAGCTTCATAACAAAACAGCAGAGTTGATGTGGTCGGCAATGATCGCAACCAGCGAGGGCGTCGTATTCGATCGATGCGGACTCATGCGGGTCAACCTGTGGAAGCGATGTCTTGGCGTTGTTGCGCGCGCGCCAGCGCTCAGCGTTCGAACCAGAACCGTTGCTCGTCGCCCTGGCCGTCGCTGGCGCTGATGCGGAAGCTGCTATTGCGCAGATCCGCTTCCAGCGTCGCCAGGTTGTCGCCGTTGCGCCAACGGATGTGCAGCGCGTGCTGGTCGCTCGGAAGGACCTCGAAGTCGCCGCGAAACGCCGGGCAGGTGTTACGCAGCTGCAGCAACTTGAGCTGGTCGCGGACCACCAGCCGCTTGAGCCCGGCCTCGACATCATCGAGCGAGAGGTTGGTGCGATTGATCTCCTTATGGCCGGCGGCGCCGCCGCGATCGGCGGCCTCGTAGTCGTTCTTGCCGGCGAACAGATCCAGATACCAGATCTGCGGGATGCCGGGCATGAAGAGCTGGATGGCGCGCGCCATCAACAGCTTCTGCTCATCCTCGCCAAGCGCGCTGAAGAAGGTGGCATTGATCTGATAGTAGGCGATCTTGCGGCCATCCGGGCCATAGAGGTTCTTGACGCGCCCGCCGCGCTCGGTGACACGCGCCATGGTCGCCTCGATCTGCTCCTCGTCCAGCAGCCCTTCGCGGAAGCTGCCGGCCTCGGCCTTGCCGCGCAGATCCAGCAACGGGATACCATCGTGGCAGCCGAGCATGTTGATGGTCTGTAGACCCTTGGTGCGGATCTCGTCGATCCAACGCAGCAACGCCTGATTGGTGCCGCGCTCGAGCGCGTCGATGACTAGGCCGGGGAAGAAGAAGTCGTAGATCGGAAAGCCCTTGCTCGCGACCTCCTCGTGCAGTCCAGTGCCGTATTCGGCATGGATCTCGGGGAAGACGATGAGGTCGTTAGCCTCGGCGATACGTTTCAGGCGTTCGAGATAATCCCAGGTGCCGGGACGATTGAAGAAGTTCGGTTCGCCCGGCACCTTATGCAGATAGGCGAAGGCATCGAGGCGGATGATCTTGGCGCCATAGTCGCGCAGGCGCTTCAGGGTCTCCTCGTAGAAGCTCCAGACCTTTTCGGAGCGGGCGTTGAGGTCCATCTGCCCAAGATACTGACGCTTGCGCTCGATGACACTCAGGATCGCGTCCTTGTGCTCGGAATAGCCGTCGAGATCGATCGCCGCCGGATCGGTCTTGGCCGCGATGGCCTGATTGACGATCGAGGTCACCGCCGGCGCGTCGTCCGAGGAGAGGCCCTCGACCTCGGCGAGATCCGCCGGTTCCAGTTCCTGGTAGCTGACATCCTGGTAGAAGGTGTTCCAGTACAGACGATCCGTGCCATCCGGGAAGCGCACCTTGAGGATCGGCAGTCCGGGTTTGCGCATGAACAGCTTCTGCAGGTACTCCTCGGTCGGGATGATGGTCCCGTCCGGGCCGACGGTGCCATGCTCGTGCCAGAATTCGTTCCAGTCGACGAAGAAGTCCTTGTAGGTGGACTCGTTGCCGTGCTCGATCAGATCCTGGAACTGATGCGACTGCACCGAGAGGTGGTTGAGCACCAGATCGAGCTTGAAGTTGATATTGAGCTGATTCAGCTCGGCGAGATCCTCGGGCGTGACCAGCTCCTCGTTGAGTCCGTAGTCGATGATCGAGAAGCCGCGATCGAGGTCGCTGTTGAAGAAGGTCGGCAGGATGTAGAACAAAGAAAAGGTATCTTTGAACTCGGGCCGTTTCAGTACATCGACGATGTCGGAGAGACGGCCACCGATACTATCGGGGTAGGCATTGAGCATCACCCCGGTCGGCAGCGTTTGGCGAATAGGCTGTTCTTGAGACATAGATCACTCGTGTCGTTGAATCGGCTCGAGGTGCGTCTGCGGCCGCAGCGCGGCGATGGTTTCGAAGCTGGATATCGATGGCGCTGCCCGTAAGGGGCCCACTGGCAGGCGCCAGCTTAAATAAGGTCCTGGCGTCAATGCAAGAAAGGACGGCAAGGGCCGGCTGTCCTCAGAACGGGGGCTCGTCATCGTAGGGCGGTGGCTCGTTGTCGCCGAGCCCGGCGCTGCCCGAGTCGTCGGCGTTGGCCGGCGCGACCCGCCAGGCCTTCACGTCGGTGTACCAGCGTCCGTTGTACTCACGGCTCTCGAGATCGAAGCTCACGGTCAACTCCTGGCCCTCGCGGATCGCGAATTGATCGATGCGATCGCCCCAGAGCATGAAGCAGACTTGCTTCGGAAAGTCGCCGGGGAGTTCGATCACGTACTCTTGCTTGCGCCAGGGACCGCGCGCCGAGGTGCCGCTCTTCTCCGGCAGTACCTGGGTGATCTTGCCTGTCATCTCCATCTTGTTTGCTGCCTCCGCGCTGGCGTTGTCTGGTATCAGGATCGCATGGTACCAGCGCTGCTGCGGATTGCACGCTCGCGGCACCCTTGCTGGGGGGACCTGGCTAGCCATTCCGCAGCAAGACGCCGTCTCCCTGGTCGTTACAGGGTCTGAACCTCCAGCGAGTCGCCATAACAGTCGATGCCCAGACGCTCGGCCACCTTGTGGGCTCGGTCTCGGTCGAGCCGATCGAGGCGGGAGCGGTAGGGCAGCAGG
>NZ_JBKHDN010000019.1:0-22066 GCF_046541315.1 Halochromatium sp.
CCCGCAGGCGCTGCCGTTGGCGCTTGCGCCGCCGGCTGACCGGCAGGCTGAGCCGCTTGACCTGCTTGGCCCGCAGGCGCCAACGTTGGCGCTTGTGCCACCGGCTGGCCTGCGGGCTGAGCTGGTTGACCCGCTTGGCCCGCAGGCGTCGCCGTTGGCGCTTGCGCGGCGGGTCGCGCAGCCTGACTAGTATCCATTGTTCGCCACATCTGTGGCTCGCGCTGGAGCTGTTCGCGCGAAAACCCGCCTCGATACCAACGTGCGAGATGCGACTCGTAAAACAGGCCACTCTCTCGCACCGTGGTCTGCAATTGTTCAGCTACCTGGGCCGGCGCCGGCTGAGCATTGCTCGGGAACAAGGGCTGTGACACGCGAACCGTGGAGATCGTGGTCGTCGCCGGGAAACGGAGCAAAAGATCGGCGATGGAGCGCGCCGTGGGCGTGAAATTGACCTGCGCCGAGGGCGTTCCCCGCCCCTCGCCGCCACCCCCCGGCTGCCTAATCTGTGTGTTCGGCGCTTCCCGTAGCGCCCGCCCCATCTGCCCGATCGCTGCGTTCGAGCGCGCGTCGAGCCGGGAATCGCTACGAACCGCCGTCGGCGCGTCCGCTGGCGCCGTGGGCTTGACCGGCGGGTTGAGATCACGGGGTAGCTGTGTATCGACCCGTTTCCCCAACACCTGATGCATCAGGGTATCGATGATAAAGTTGATACCGCTCACGACGACTTGAAGCGCTGAGTGGCCTCGATGACCTCGGCCTCGGAGACTTCCTGATAATAACGATAGGTCCGAGTCAAGGCCAATTCGTGCTTCGAATCCAGGATCATGCTGGAGAGTTCGTTGCGCCGGTCGTTCAAGCGTTGCCGAATCTCTCGATCCTGCGCAAGCAGCTGCTCAAGCAATGCCGCCTTGCGCTGGCGTCCGTCGTCGTCGAGCGCCACCTCTGCATCCTCAAGATGGCGCAGCATTTCGATCTCGGTCAGATAGGTACCTTGGAGGTCGATCAACGCCTCCCAATCAGCCTCGCGAGCGGCCTTGAGCATCCTTCCCGAGCACGCAAGGAGCGTTTCATAGGCATCCAGCAATTGCTGCTGATCAGGGGTGGTCGTCGAGGCCGCCGTCTTGCGCGAGAGGGAAGAAGCCATGCTTTTAATGTATCGTCTGCTCAGTCGGGTGCTGCTGGAGCGGTTTTGGTGCCGATCTCGCGCCAGGCGGTTGCTATCTCGTCGAGCAGCGACTCGGCCTCGTTCAGGCTTTGTTCGTCATTGTGCAGATTGGCTGCCAGCAAGAGCCGGGCAATGTAGTCATAGAGCGAGGCGAGACGTTCGGCCACCTCGCCCCCGCGCTCGGTATCCAACGCGGCGGCCAAGCCACTGTTGACGATATCCAAGGCCTTGGAGATCGCAAGCCCCTTGGCGGCCGTGTTACCGGCCTGCATTTGAATCCGCGCGGCGCGAATCGAGGCCTGCGCGCCGTCGAACAGCAGCACGATCAGCTGATGGGGGTTGGCCGACATCACACTGCTTTCGACGCCAACCCGGGCATAGGCCCCGGCACCACGCCCGTAGGCTCCCGCTCCACGCATTGCAGTCATCGCATTCTCCTTAGAAAGGATCCATCAACCGCTTCCCGAGTCGAGAGCCACTCTCTAGCAATCGCCGGGAAGGAGAAAATGGACAGCCACTTAGTGATTCATTGCTCTCCGAGAGAAGTCGGCCGGAGGCTTAATCACGTCCAAACATCGCGTTCAGGTTGTCGAACTGTTGGGTCAGATAGGAGCTGGTCTCGTTCATCTCCGCAACCATGGAGTCGAGTTGGGCGAACTGCGAGCGGTAGCGCTCGATGGTGCGCTCGATGGAAATCTCCATGCGCTCGGTCCGATTATCAATACTCGTGATGCGCGTTTGAACGCCGCTTCTCGCGCTATCGAGCAGCCCGTTGTCACCGAGCATCTGGCTCAGCGTCTGACTCAGGGCGCCAGCCATGCCCGGCTCGTCGCCCTGTCCGGCAAAGAACTCGGTCAGGGCATCGCGATCGTTGACGATGACCTCGTCGAGGCGCGCGTCATCGAGCTGCAAGGTGCCATCGCGCTGCAGGCTGATGCCGATCTCGGAGAGGGCGCGAAACTCGCCTTCGGCCACGCCATCACCGAGGGTCCTGCTTAGGCGTGATTCAACCATGCGCATTGCGCTGTCGCCGAGCAGTTCACCCGCCTCGCCAGTTTCCGCGTTGAAGCTCGTCAGTTCGCCGGTGGTCTCGCGTAAGCTGTTGTAGCTATCGACGAAGGCGCCGACCGCCTCACGCACACCGCGATTATCGCGCTCGACGTTGACGGTTGATAAACCTGTCTCGGTCAGATCCAGCGTCACGCCCTGAATGGCCTCTTCGACCCGGTTGCTTTGGCTAGTGATCGTGATGCCGTTGACCTCGAGCGAGGCATCCTGGGCCGCGACCCCTTCTGTCATGCTATTACCAGTAGCGCCATCGCCGAAGACCAACCGATCTTCGCCGCCATCGAAGCTGATCGATCGGATTTCGGCATCAGTGCCGGTCTCGTTGGTCGCGAGCACCAGCCGGAACGGCTCGTCCGAGCCATCGTTGACGATGGAGGCCGTGATCCCTTCCCCAGCGGCATTGATGCTATCGCGGATGTCCTCGAGAGTGGCGTCCTCCGCCACAGCGATGTCGAATGTACCGCTGCCCGTTTCAATGCTCAGCGTGCCTTCGGAAAAGGTATGCCCGTCGGCAAAACCTCTGGTCGCAATGTTCTGCGAGCGGGCGAGCTGGGTGACATCCACATCATAACGCCCTGGCTCGGCATCGGAGCTCGCCGCCGAGGTGACGCTGCTGCCGGTGACATTGCTCGACACGCTCGCGAAGAGCGAGCTGTCGTTGAGCGCGTCGGTCGCCGACTGGAACGCCGACAGGGCTCCTTGCAATTCGCCGTAGGCCGAGAGCTTGGCCTCCTGGGCCTCCTTCTGCTTGGCAAGCGGTTCCAGCCGGCCGCGCTCGGCTTCGCGCAATTGGTCGAGCAAACCGTTGAGATCGAGTCCTGAACCGATACCGAGCGATGTGATGGTTGACATAAGGCCTCCTGGTCTGGTCTTTGAGAGTCCGACAAACGCGGGACGACGGCTTCGGTCAGTCGCTCACGCGGGTCGCTGCTTTGCCGGTTTGAAAGGATTATCGGCAGGCGTCTGCCGGACTTTAGAGAATGAGCGCGAAACTGTGATGGCCATCAAGCCCTCACATCGACAATGGAACCTCCTCCTGCGGCTTGCCCAGCGCCAGCAGGGACTCGCCCTGAAGGATCTCGCCAAGCGAGCGATCCGGCGGTTTGACCGCATCGGTCAGTTGCACCCGCGCCGGTTGTCCCTGCGCATCGATCTCCTGAACCCAGGCCAACTGATCCGACTCGTAGCGCACCAGTGTGCCGATCGGGAAGAGTCCGAAGTTCCTGATGTAGCGCTTGACCCAGCGTTGCTCGAAACGTTCCGGACGATCGAGCAAGTGGCGATAGACGTCTTTGATCTTCCAAGCCGGCCGGTCGGGCCGATCCCGGCGCATCGCGTCGACGACATCCACCACCATGGCCAGGCGCGGCAGTTCGCCGAGCCGTTCGCCCGTCAAACCGGCGGGATAGCCACTGCCGTCGAGACGCTCGTTGATCTCCCGGAACACGCTTCTCACGATGCTGCTCGGCAGCCACTGACAGGTCTCGAAGCTGGGCTCGAGGCGTTCGACATGGCTGTGCAGTTCGGCGCGCTGGGCCTCGTCGAGCCGTGGCGCTTGCAGCAGTTCGTTCGGCAACAAACCCTTGCCGAGATCATGGACCATCGCGCAGGCGGCAATCGCCTTGCAGGCATCGCGCGGCATCTTGCTGCGAACGGTCATGTCGAGCAGGAACACGGCGACCGACAACCCATGGCGCACCAGCCGTGCTTCCTGGAAGAGACAGCGGGTGGCGAACAGCAAGGCCTCGCGATCCTCGTCGTAGAGCGCCAGCAGACGGTCGGCATAGCGCGAGAGATGGACCGAATGCAGCTGCGGTTGATCGCGCAGCTCGAGCAACTCGGAATCCAGATAGCCCGCCACGCTCGCCAGACGCTTGGTCATCGGCGTCGCATAGACTTGCGCATCGCGCCGCGCGACCGGCGCGGGGGCCTTGGGATCGATCTGGAACAGCTTCGAGCGGAGCTTGCCGTCGTCGCGATCGCTCGACTGACGCGCCGACTCACGTTCGATCTCGCCCACGAACATCCAGATCTGGCGTTCCTGATCGGTTCTGGGCGTCATGAACTGGAACCCGACGCTCACGACCTGGCGCTCGACATCGACCTGATGATGTTTGGGAATGCCTTGGATCGAGAACCGCGCGCCATTGAGGAAACACAGCTCGATGTCGAGCGGCGTCGATGTGGTCAGCATGTTGGCGCTGCCAACCGGCAGCTCGAGCCGGCAGCCCTGGAGCGAGAGATCCCGAAGATCGCCCTGCGAATGGGTTCCGTCCTCCTGGCAGCGGAGGATGGCGCCGACCTCCATTCCTAGCCGTAGGCGCGCGCGGAAGGCCTCCCGCCGCTGCAACACCTCCAGCTCGTAAGGATAGTCGCAGCGGCATTGCAGGCGGCCATCGGTCTCCTGGCAATTGTCGATCGTCAGCAACGGGGTGCGCAACATCGCTCCTTGCGCCTGCCCGATCAGCCGGAACCGATGGCCACCCCGGAGTTCGCTGGCGACCTCCCGAATCGCGGTGAGATCGAGCAGCAGATATTCGCCGAACACCTGTTCGGCGACCAGCACCGGCAGCACCCGTCCATCGCTGTTCTCCAACACCAGCGAGGCCCCGCCCGGCTCGCTCAGAGCGCCGAGCAGCGTCTCGACCTCGGACGGCTTGGTCACGCTGCTATAGCCATGATCCTGTTCCTTGGTTGGGTCTTGTTCGGTCATTGCATCCCCATTCGGTTTGGCGACCAACGGCGGTCACCCTCTACAGCACCGGCTCAAAGCAAGCGCCTTATCGTCTCAAACTGGCCCGCCGAAGAGAAACCGAGCCGGTAAATCCCATGCACCCCGTCACGCGTCACCACGCGCCGCAAGGCCGTGGCCGGAAACACCACGCGCCGTCCATCCAGGCTCCAGGTATACACGGAGTCGACCCGCCCTTCATAGTGAGCCCGGCAGGCCTCGGCGGAGAGCGCGATGACGACATCGATCGTCGGCATGTTGCGTCTTTTCGTGCCTCGTGCCTCAGAGTTCAGCCAAGCGATGATGATATACTGACTTTGACTCCATCGCCGAACCGGAGACCCCGCTGATCCACCTCGGCCTGCCATGCTCAAGCCAAGGGTTGTTCGGCCGATAGACCAAGGATATCCCCGTCGTAGACCGAGTTCAGCCGTCCCTATAGAGAAGATTGCGCCATGACCCTGACGATCAAACATCGCCTCATCCTCTTGATTGGCATCATGCTGGCGCTGCTGCTGGCCGTCGGGGGACTGGGCCTCAACGGCATGCAATCCTCGAACAGCGCCCTGGAAGAGGTCTACGAGGACAATCTTCTGCGCTCGCAGGATCTGGCGCGCATCGATGCGTTGCTGCGCAACATCATGATCGAGGTTTTTCTCGCCTCGCAGCATGATCCGAGGCTCGCGGTGAGCGCGCTGCATGACCACCCCACGTCCATGCACACGGATATTATCGCCGACAACCAGGCCGAGCTGGAGGAACTGTGGACGCGTTTTCAGGCGAACATCGACGACGACGAGTCGCAGGCCTTGGCCGAGCGCTTCGACACCGAATACCAGCGCCTGATCTACAACGCCTTGGAGCCGGCGATGGATCTGGCCCTCAAGGACGAGTTTTCCAGTACCAATCATCTCATCTTCATCGAAGGACTGCCTGCTTACGAAGCGCTCAACAAGACCCTCATCGAGATGATCGAGCTGGAGAAGCAGACGGCGCTGGACGGCTACCGCGGCGCCGAGGCCGAGACCGCCTTCATGCGCAATCTGATGATCGCCGCCCTCGTCGTCGCGGTGGTGTTCGGGGCGCTGCTCGGCTGGCAGTTGATCCTGCGCATCACCGGTCCGCTGGCCAATGCCAAGCGGGTCTTCCTCGAGATGTCGAAGGGCAATCTGACCAACCAGATTCAGACCACGGGCAAGGATGAGGTGGGGCAAACCCTGCTGGCCCTGGCCGACACCCAGGACAAGCTGCGCGATCTCATCATCCATATCCAAGGCTCGGTGGAATCGATCAGCACCGCCGCCAACCAGATCGCCACCGGCAATACCGATCTCTCCCAACGCACCGAGCAGCAGGCCTCCAGCCTGCAAGAGACGGCGAGCAGCATGGAGGAGGTCGCCTCCACCGTCAAACACAATACCGAGAACACCGCCCAGGCCAACCAATTGGCCAGCCAGGCCCATGACTCCGCCAGCAAGGGCGGCGAGAAGGCCGAGCAGGCCATGGGCAAGATGCACGAGCTGACCGAAAGCTCCGATAAGATCAGCGGCATCATTACCCTCATCGACGGCATCGCCTTCCAGACCAATATCCTCGCCCTGAACGCCTCGGTCGAGGCCGCGCGCGCCGGCGAGCAAGGTCGCGGCTTCGCGGTGGTCGCCCAGGAGGTGCGCAACCTCGCGCAGCGTTCCGCCGACGCGGCCAAGCAGATCCAGGAACTGATCGCCCTCAACGGCGAGGTGGTCAAGGAAGGACGCGGCTTGGTCGAAGCCGTGGGCTCCTCGATGAAGGAGATCGTCACCCATAGCGCCAAGGTCTCGGAGCTGATGGACGAGGTCAACCGCGCCTCCAACGAGCAGACCATGGCGATCGATCAGGTCAGCGTCGCCATCAGCCAGATGGACGAGGTCACGCAACAGAACGCCGCCCTGGTCGAGCAGACCGCCACCGCCTCGGCTTCGCTGGAGGATCAAACCCGCGACCTCGCCGAGGCGGTCGCCTTCTTCAATGTCGGCGATCAGACCTCGAATAAGCTCGCGCTGCCCGCCGGGAAAGCCAGCCACAAGAGCGCCGCTCCGCGGCGGCCCGCCGCCCTCTCGGCGCCGTCCACAAAGGCCGATCACCACCCACACCCATCCTCGTCGAACCCCCGCGAGAAGGCGCCCACCGCTCACAGCGAAGATGACTGGGAAAGTTTTTGATGGCCTGACCGAGCCCCCAGCTTAGGAATTGAGCATGCAATGAGGATCGCATCATGATCATCCCGACCGCCACTGGACCGATTCCTTTCATCGCCACGTCTGGTAACCCGGCCCAGGGCGGTGTGCTGGCGCCTGGCCAACCCAGGGCGACATCCCTTGATCCTGCCCGCCAGCCCGGCGCGAGCGAGCCCGGCCACCATGGCGCGCAGATCGATCGAGCCGCCGAGGAAGGTGCAAGCGGTCGCGTCGCCGAAGGCGATGCTGCTCGCAACGCGCGTAACGACAGGCTCGAACAGGAACTCTCGCCGCAAGAGCTGCGGCTCCTCGAACAGCTCAAACAGACCGATCGCAAGGTCCGCCAGCATGAGATGGCGCACCAGATCGCCGGCGGCCGTTACACCGGCAGCGCCCGCTACGACTACGAGATCGGCCCCGATGGCCAGCGTTATGCGGTCGCTGGGCGGGTATCGGTCGACTATGGCCCCATCACCGGCGATCCTCGGGCCACGATCGAGAAGATGCAAACCGTGATCGCCGCCGCCCTAGCTCCGGCCGATCCCTCGCCGGCGGATTATCAGATCGCCGCCCGCGCGCGTCAGAACTTGCTCGCGGCGCGACTCGAGATGAGCCAGCAACAACAGCAACTCCACGGCGAGTCGCTGCCGGCGGAACGTCGCGCTGCCGATGCAGAGCCGCTGTCCCCCTCGGCACCCGGGCGCGATCCCCGCGTCGAGGACTATAGCCGCATCGCCGCAAGCACCGGAGCGGGCTCGGGACAGGCCTTCTTGCGCAGCATCGCCTGAGAGGTTGCCTGAACCTTGCTGTCAGACAACGAGCGAGGCTTTTTCCAGCAGGTCATTCTGCGTCGCGACGCAGCTCCGCGAAGGTTTCCTCGGTCACCGGCTTGCGCTCGACATCCAGGATGCGCCCGCCGATCTCCGCCACCCGGTGGGTAAAGTTGATCAGCGTCTCGGGACTGCGCGAGACGCTGCGGGAATTGATGAACTTGATCAGGATCGACACCCCTTGCACCGGCGGATGGTCGCCACCGAGATGCAGCGGCGGTAGCATACCGGGCGAGGAGGCGTTGGCGACGGTCAGTGGATACCCCTCCGGACCCGGCGGCACATGGTAGATACCGAGACCGGCCTCGTAAAAGGCCCGAACATCGCTCAGTATGTGTCCGAGCGCCTGATTCGCCGCTGGCCCCGGCTCGTCGAACACCACGAACAGATAGCGCTGGCTCTTCTCGATCCCCTTCTTTTGGTTCGGCTTGCGCACGCTCGAGCGGCGGGCCGATCCCGCGCTGGCGGCATCGGCAGCGGGCCTGGATCGGAGTTCGGCGGCCGTTTGATCCTCCCGCCCTGTCCGCTCCTCCTGATCCTGATCTTTATCCCCCTTAGCGCGCTCCTTGATCACCACGACATAGAACACGAACAGCGTCACCAACCCCAGCACCAGGGCTGCGACAGCGAGATACCCAGCGAGGCTCGAAGCATTCATTAGTGTTTTCCTCCCAGACAGCGGACTCTTGCAGAATTGGCGTTCCTGTTCCATCTTGATGTGCTGACATCCAATCCGGGGGAACACTCCCTTGCATACAGCCCATCCGCGTGCCTCAACCGCCAGGTCGACCAGCCGTGCATCGCTCGTCACCTGCCCACGCCACCTGCGGGTCGCGGCACTCGGACAGTTGGCCGCCACCCATGATCCTGCTACTTTAGCAGAATTGGCCGCAGCGATTGACGAGTGCGCGGACCAGCCAGAGGCGGCCTGGAGCGGGCTCTTGATCGCCGCCGACGACACGACGCCGCAGGAAACAGCGCCCAGCGCCGCCGTATGGGTCCAGCGACAACCGGGTCACACAGCCCGCCTGTGGCCGCCGCACAGTCATTCCCCGCGTGGCCCGAGCTTACTGCGCGGCGCCCTGCGCTGGGCGGCGACCCAGGACCTACGGATCGTCCAGACCGTGATCGACAGCGCCGATGAGCCGGCGGCCGCCCGCTTGCGGGAGAACGGTTTGCCACAGCTCGTCGATCTGCTCTACCTCGCGGCGCAACCCAACCCGGAGCAGCGCCAGGCGCTGTTCGCCTCCGTGCCGCGCCCGGGCGTCGGTTTTGCGTCCATTGGCGACCTGCCCTCGCCGCGGCTGGCATCGCTGATGCGCCAGATCGAAGACCGCTCGCTCGATTGCCCCGAGCTGCATGGCACGCTCAGCCCCGAGCAGGCCATCGAAGGTTTTCGCCATCAGGGGCAGTACGCGCCGCAACACTGGTGCATCCTCCGCGACCAGGATCGAGACGCCGGCGTCTTGCTGTTAGCCCCGCATCCGCAAACGTCCTGCTGGGAACTGATGTACATGGGCATCCTGCCGGCATGGCGGGGCCTTGGACTGGGCCGGGAACTGATCGCCGAAGCGCTGCGCCGCACCCTGCGTGGCGGCGCCGAGCGCCTCCTGCTCTCGGTCGACGCGCGCAATCAGCCCGCCCGCGCCCTGTATGCACAGGCCGGCTTTAGCCAGTTCGCACGGCGCGGCCTGCATGCCTGGATGGCCAAACAGGACTCGGCGGCGCGCGATCGCGAGGCCTCCACCACGACCTCGCGCATCTGATCAGGGCCGATGGGAGCGAAGACGACGAGCGGATCCTTGCGCGCTTGCGCTGACGCAAGAGGCGACCTCGAACAGACACCGCGCGCGGTTCTGATGGAGCGTGCTCGCGCCAACACGCTCGCGCTGCTCGAGCGTGCGCTGGCATGGCCTACCATGCAGCGCGGTCCCGGTCTTGCCGCACCCAGCGTCGAGATCCGTTTCGACCTGCGCGGCCAGACGGCGGGTCAGGTTCGCATGCGCACGGACGGGCCCGCCCGGATCCGCTACAACCTCGCGCTGCTCGAACGCGAGGGCGTCGCCTTTCTGGAACACACCGTCCCGCATGAGGTGGCTCATGTGCTGGCCTATTGGCGCCATGGCGCGCGGATCCGTCCGCATGGGCCGGAGTGGCAGCGCATCATGCGCCAGCTCGGCGCCGAACCGACGCGCTGCCATGATTACGACATCGGCGGTCTGCAAGCACGCCAGCTACAATACTTCGACTATCACTGCGGCTGCATGACGCATCGGCTGTCGAGCATCCGTCATAACAAGGTCGCAAAAGGGCAGCGCTATCTCTGCAAGCGCTGTGGCGAGGCGTTGAGACCGGGGCTTTGGCGCGTCGCAGGCTGATCCATTGGCCTCACCCGCATTCGGCGCGCGTTGCGGGCCCCAGCGCGAGCGCCGATCTCGCCTCCGGTCGGACTCAGGCCGCCACCGGCGTCGGCTGCTCCACGATGGCCTTGACCCAACGCTCCATCGCCTCGTTCGCGAGCGGCATCGGCGCCTCGAGGAAGGTCACGACGAACTGGTCGCCCTGATCGACGACACCGATCGAGCGCGGCCGCACCGCCATCACGTGCGGGTCCATTAGCTTGGTGCCGAAACAGAACAGGATGTGCCTTGCGGCTTGGATGCCATCGGCGATCTGCCCCGCGGGCAGCGAACGCGTGTGCTCCAGATGGTCGAACTCACCGATGTAGTGCGCGACCTCATGCGCATCGATGCACGCCTTCAGGTACGCGATAATCGACTCGGCGTCCGCGAATCGGGTCTCGTCCTTGCCGACCTCCAGGGTGTAGATCGGGTACTTCTCTTGCAGAAGGGTCTGTTTCATTCAGGCTCTCCAAGGTTGGCCAAGGTGGTTTCGGTAGGCGCGCGCGACTCAGTGCCCAGGCACACAGATACGATGGCGAAAGACCGCGTACAGGGTGCGCAGTAACAGGAAGAAGACCACGAGCGTGAGGATCGCGAGCAGACCGGCGCCGATCCAGCGATACGGATCGCCATGGCCCTGCTCGAACATCAGCATACTGGCGATGCTGATCGCCGCCAGCGGAAAGGTGTAGGCCCACCACGACAGGAAAAAGCGCAGGCGGACAAAGTAACGCGCCTGCGCGAACAGCAGCAGCGTCAGGAACAGGGCGCTGAAGTAGAGCACCATGGCCGCCGGATCGAGCTGCCCCACCAGCTTGATGTAGGCAATGAAGCCCACCGCCGGCGGCGCGACGAGGATGAACAACGTCGGCATGAAACGTTCGGGAATCGGCGCATGGAACAGCAGCCGATAGAAGATGATCGTCATCAGCACGCCCCATAACAGGATGCCGATGCTGAAGAAGAACCAGGAGACATCCACGAACCCCAACGGCACACCCGCCACCGGCACCAGCGCGTTGCCCACCGCCGGGATAAACCAGGCCGGATTCATGTGGTGGACCTCAAAATGCTCATGATGGATCCAGACGCTGATCACATAGAGCGTGAACAGCAGATGCAGGCTGGCGCCGGTCATCCACAGCGGACGGCTGATGGACTCAGCGATCGGCAGGAACGCAATCGAGAGCAGCAATAGACTGACCGACACCGCCGCGAAGAAATTGAGCTTGACCGGATGGCGCAGCTCCTCGAGCACGGCGCGCGGATAGACCGCCAGCTTTGCCAGATAGATCAGCAACAACAGCGAGAAGACGCTCGCGGTCGCGCCGGCCATCCAGAGATTGAGATCGAAGGCGAGGTCGATGGCGAAGACGTGTTGTGCCTTATCCATGGCGATGGTCAGCCCGGACAGACCCATGACCATGGCGAAGAAGGCGATCGGAAAATTCGGGAGTCGACGCGCGTCGGAAGTCGGCTGTGACATAGGGCATCGGTCTCATTGCGGGCAAAACAAAACTGATTAAAAGTCTAAGGATTAGAACGGCCAATGCATTGAAGATCCGCAACAACGCTTGACTGACGACAGATGACGCCCCGCCGGCAATCTGGCAGAGTGCCCGCCAGCGCATGCCTCCTCATCCCGATGCCATCCCGCGACCCGGAGCCAATCCCGATGACCTGGAAGACCGCACACCGCTCGTTCTACTACCAAGGCGCCCCCGAGCCCGATGACCCGGTCCTGGTCCCTGCCGAGACCGCCCTGCTCTGCATCGATGTCCAAAACTACGGCATGGAGCTGCATGAAGACCCGCAGGAGCGCGCGCGCTGGGCGCCGTTCCACGAGCGCATGCGCTCCACGGTGATCCCGCGCCTGCAAGCCCTGCAACAGCGCTTTCGCGAACAGGGTCTCGATGTGATCCACGCGCGCATCGCCTGCCAGCTCGAGGACGGGCGCGATCGCTCGCTGAGTCAGAAGATGCCGGGCTGGAACAACCTGCTGATGCCCAAGGACAGCCCCGGCTCGCAGATCATCCCGGAGCTGGCACCGGCGCCGGGCGAGATCGTGGTCACCAAGACCACCGACAGCGCCATCACCGGCACCAACCTGCGCTTGTTGCTGAGCAACATGGGCATCCGCACCCTGATCGTGACCGGCATCTATACCGATCAATGCGTCTCCTCGACGGTGCGCAGCCTCGCCGACGAGAGTTTCCGGGTCATCCTGCTCGAGGACTGCTGCGCGGCGGGCACCGACGCGCTGCACGAGCAGGAGCTCGCGATCATCAACATGATCTATTGCCATGTGATGCGCAGCGAAGAGCTGCTGGCCCTGATGGACCTGGCCTAAGGCGATTGCCGTCAATCGCCCAACGCCGATCGAGCAGCTGTCTCGACCGCCCGGCGCCCGGGTTGGAAACGGTCACCACACGAACCGCAGCAGCCCGATGCAGACCACGGCATGGGTCTGTAGCCTGAGCCTGTCCCCGTCAATGCCTTCCAGGGTCTTGCGATCGCCGGCCAGTTGTGCGTTCGCCTCGCCCAGCAACCGCTCGCCTGCTTCTCACGTGGCCGAACGGGGCGCGCTCCAGGAAAAGGCCGGTACGAACACTCTGGGTTTGGCCGACAGTCCCGTGTCGATCTGATCCGTGTCGGCCTGACACATGTCTCGAATCAACACGCTCGGGTGCGCGGTCAGGCGCTCGCACTTGGGCGCCCGCAGTTCAACCCTGTTCGGCAGCCGCGCGGATTCGGCGGTCGCGGCAAGGGATTGGCATGTCATCTGCTCTCTTGTGAGCGCTCTGTCAGTCCATGGTCAGGAGCCTATCCTGGCTGTCAGTCGGCATCCGCTTGTCTGTCAACATGGGCAAAGGGCAAGGCCAGCAGGCGAGAGGCCTGCACCTTTTTCGTTGACCGCGCTACCGCGGTCGCCATGCGTTATCGCCAGCGCTCTCAAGGGCGAGAGTTCTCGTGGAGACATTTGATGAAAGAGACACGAAATCCGAAGACACACAGGGTTGCATCCTTGACCAAGCTGCGTGGAGCGCTGCTGGCCGGAGCCGCGCTGGCGCTCACTGCTGGTTGCAACGGCAATGATATGGGTACGGGTTCGTTAGAAGAGCAGGAGTTCGAGCAACCCGAGCAGCCGGCATGGCAGCAAGGGCAGCAAGGGCAGCAAGGGCAGCAAGAATCGATGCAACAACAGGCACCTGGGATGCAACAACAGTCACCCGAGATGCAACAACAGGCACCCGGTCAGAACCGGGATCAGAGAGACACAATGGGAACGATGGGCACCCCAAGCGGCAGCGGGATGTACGGCGACCCAGGCTCCGCCGGGTCAGCGGGCGATGCCAGCGATGACCCGAGCCAACGCTAAGTGGCTATCCAGACATGACTTCCCGCTTTCGGAGCGAGCGGTCGCGGCCGCTTCGGGAAGCAAATGATGGATTCTTCCTAAGGCGATTTCCGTCAATCGCCTTAGGCCTGCCCCAAAAGCCTTAGGGAAAGTGCATGCTGCTCGCTCGTTCTGGCGGATAGGCGAGACCCGTGCCCGATTCGGCGAGGTCCGCGGCCAACCGAGCGATCCATCGTGAGCGCTGGAGCGAGATCCTCGGCATTGAGGATCTTGCCGGCGGGCGCCGCGGGATCTTGATGGCGTCACCCCGAGGTCCGGCCAAGCGCTAACGCCCGCTCGCCAAGCCATCGATGCGCAGCAACTGCTGCACCAGATCGCCGGTATCGTCAGCCTGCTCCAGATCCTCAAGCGCCGTCCACGAGTAGTCCGCCTCGAGCCGATAGGAGGCGAGATAGGGATGCGGCGGCGCACCACGCCAGTCCTCAGGGGACAGCATCGAGAAGTAGCGACCGCCATCGGGCCTTTGATAGAGATGGTAGATCTTGCCCGGCAGGCGCTTGAAGGCGCACTCGGCATGGGTCAGCGCCTGCTCGTCGCGCGCCTCGTCTAAGGCCTTGCGCGCCTCGGCCTGCAGGGCTTTGATCTGATCGGCGATGACGCGCAGCTTGGCGCTGGTGCGCGCGCTGAGCATGGACTCGGCGCGCTCGATCTCCGCGGCCAGCGCGGGCGCCTGAAACGCCGGCGCGAGCCGGCTGACGGGATAGGGCGAGCTACGCTCGGCGCCCTGATGGAGGATGGCGTTGTTCTCTTCAGTCATCGGATACCTGTCATGGTTGGTGGATATCGCCATTCGCCCTGACGCGCGGGTACGAATCGCGCCAGCAATTCCCGGTGAACACTAACCTGCTGAAAAATCCGACCATAGTGTTGCGAGACTTTGGTCGTCAGGAGGTGGAGCCCAGTGAGATCAGGCGCTTCGATTGGGTTCGCCGGGAATTGCGGGCAGAGCGCGTGGAATCCAGGCTGTTTGAGCAATGTTGTCCGGCGCTCAGGTCGAGCGGCCATCAGGAGGACAAGCGGCGCTCACTGCTGCAAGGTGCGGCCACCATCGACGGCAATGATCTGGCCGGTGATGTAATCGGCATCGCGCACCAGGAACAGCAAGGTGCGCGCGATGTCGTCCGGCGAGCCGGGGCGGGCGAGCGCCGTGCGCCCTAGGATCTCATCCTTGGCGGTGTCCGCAAGCCCTTGCTCCGGCCAGAGGATCGCGCCCGGCGCGATGCCGTTGACCCGCACCTCGGGGCCGAGTTCGCGCGCCAGGGTCTTCACCATCATCGCATTGCCGGCCTTGGCGATCGAATAGATCGGATGCGCCTCGAGCGGGCGCTCGGCATGGATATCGACCAGATTGATCACCGCCCCCCGGCTCGCGCGCAGCAGCCGGGCGGCAGCGCGGGCGAGGAAGAAAGGCCCCTTGAGATTGGAGCCGAGCAGCTCGTCCCAGTGCGCCTCGGTGGCCTCATCGAGCGGCGTCGGATAGAAGCTGGAGGCATTGTTGACCAGCACATCCAGGCGTCCGTGATAGGCTTCGACCTCGTCGAGCAGCGCCGGCAGGCGCGCGATATCGCAGAGATTGGCCTGCACCAATTGCACCGAGCCTTGGCGCCGCGCCTGGAGTTCCTGCTGCAAGGCCTCGGCGGCCTCGCGCGAGCGATAGTAGTGCAGCGCCAGATCGGCGCCCTCGGCGTGCAACAGGCGCGCAATGCGCGCGCCGATGCGCTGCGCCCCACCGGTGATCAGCGCGACCTTGCCGCTGAGCGAGGCGGATGAGGTCGAGGTCATCGTGGAGGCCTCGGTGGCTGCCGGGGTCGATGCCGGGGTCGATGCCGGCGTGGCTGATGGCGAAGTCGTTTGGGTGGTCACAAGGCGTCTCCGATGGTTTTAGAGGGTCCGCGATGAGCGATATCGCCATACGCCCTGACTCGCGGTGACGACAATCCTGCGCAATCTTGAGCATCTGGAATCCGTGTCGTACGGCGATCGGATCGAGCGACCATAATGAGGACTGTATCTCGATGATGGACAGGGGCGATCCAGCCGGCACCCGATCTGGTGCCGATTCAGGCACCCAACCCGGTTCCCAACGCTCGCTACTCGCGGACTTGATCCGCCGCGAGATCGATGCCGCCGGAGGCAAGCTGCCGTTCGACCGCTTCATGGACCTGGTGCTGTATGCGCCTGGGCTTGGCTATTACGTCGCCGGTGCCCCAAAACTGGGGCCGGAGGGCGATTTTGTCACCGCCCCGGAGATCTCGCCGCTATTCGCGCGCTGTCTCGCCGTCGCCTGCCGCGAGGTCTTGAGCGCACTTGGCGAGCGTGGCACCAAGAACGGGAGCGGGCGCGACGGCTTGCGCGAACCCAGCGCCAGGAGCGCGAGCGGGCATGACGACCTGCGCGAACCCAGCGCCGGGCGCGCGAGCGGGCATGGCGACCTGCTCAAGCCGGGCATCGGCAGCGGCCCCATGCGCGGCGACCTGCTCGAACTCGGCGCCGGCACCGGCGCCCTGGCGGCCGAGCTGCTGGCAACCCTGGCCGCGCAAGGCGCGTTGCCAAAGCGTTACCTGATCCTGGAGCCAAGCCCGGATTTGGCCGAGCGCCAGCGTCAAACCTTAACAGAACGCGTGCCCGAGCTGCTTGCGCGCTGCCACTGGCTCGAGCGCCTGCCGGAGCGTTTCGACGGCGTCGTCCTCGCCAACGAGGTGCTCGACGCAATGCCGGTGCATCGCTTCCAGATCGGCGACGCGGGCCAGGTGCAAGAGGTCTGCGTCGGCCTCGAGGGCGCAGCAGGCGCAGGCAGAGGCGCAGGCACAGGCACAGGCGCAGGCGCAGACCAAGGCGCAAGCGAGCGCCTCGTCGAGATCCTCGCCGAACCCGCCACGCCCGCGCTGCAAGCCGCAGTCGCGGCATTGCAGGCCAACGGCCTCGCCACTCGGCCGGGCTACCGCTCCGAGATCAACCTGCGGCTCGCGCCCTGGACCCAGGCCCTCGGCACGATGCTCAACGCCGGGCTGCTGCTGTTGATCGATTATGGCTATCCGCGCGCCGAGTTCTACCTCGACGAACGCGACCAGGGTACCCTGATGTGCCACAGCCGCCATCGCGCCCACAGCGACCCCTATCGCGATCTGGGCTTGCAGGACATCACCGCGCATGTCGATTTCAGCGCCTTAGCCGAGGCCGGCCGCGCCGCCGGCCTACGACTCGCCGGCTACACCACTCAGGCCAACTTCCTCATCGGCTGCGGCATCGACGCCCTGATCGCCGAGGCCGGCGGCGATGATCCGCAGGCGCTGCTGGAGCTGACCGCCGGCGCCAAGCAGCTGCTGTTACCCAGCCAGATGGGCGAGCGTTTCCAGGTGCTGGGACTGTCGAAAGGACTCGACGCCCATGCGCTCAGCGGCTTCTCGGTGCGCGACCTCAGCGCCCGACTGTGACCTGCCGGAGTCCCATCCGAGATCGCGTCCAGCCGCGAGCGCAGCGCCCTGCTCGCGAACCGGTCGCCCATTGCGGGCGGGGATCGATCGTGGAGCAGATCGCGCCCTGGCTGGCTTTCAACGCAGATAAGTCGGCACGATGGTCTCGATATCGCTCGCGCGGATGCCAAGTTCGAGCAGCCCATCCTGCTTACCGCAGGTGCTCGGGATCTGCATCGAATGATAATTGTCCAGCGTGAACGGCTTGCCGGGCAGGCGCTCGAAGAACTCGGCCTGCCAGCGCGAGGCGCGCTCGTTGAGGCCGATGACGAGACGCCGCCGGCCAATCCAATTCGCCGTCTGCTCGACCAACTCCTCCAGGCTGAAGACGCGCGGGCCGCAGAGATCGTAGCGCTGGCCGATGGTTTGCGGATCATCCAACGCGCGCGCGATGGCCTCGCAGACATCGCCGACCCACACCGGCGCGAAGCGCGCCTGCGGGCAGGCCAGCGGGAACACGCCCGGCGACAGTTCCAGCAAGGAGGCAAAGCGATTGAAGAAGTGGTCGCCACGGCCGAAGATCACCGACGGCCGCACGCTGGTGGCCTGCACCCCCTCGGCCCGGTGTGCCAGGTCCTCGCCCGCGCCCTTGGAGCGCAGATAGGCGCTGGCACCGCGCTCGGCGTCGGCATTCAACGCACTCATCTGGATCAGGCGCGGCACCCCGGCGGCGGTCGCGGCGGCGGTCAACTCGCGCACCAGTTCGACATGCACGCGCTCGAAGGTCGAGCGGCCGTCCTCGTTGAGGATGCCGACCAGGTTCACCACCGCATCGCAGCCCGGCAGCAATGCATCGAGCGTATCCCGGTCCAATGCCGTGACCGGCTCCAGGGTCAGCTGTTCGAGCAGCTTCAGCTCGCGGTGGCGATGCGGCCGCCGCGTCGGCACCAGGCAGTGCCAGCCGGCGCGACCGAGGCGGCTGAGCAGGTGCTGGCCGACGAAGCCGGTGCCACCGAGAATACAGACTGTTTTTGCGCTCATCCAAACTGCCCCTCAGGCTTAAACAGGGTTATCGGCACCCCGGACGCTGAAAATCGGGCATTATGAACCTCTAGCGGGGCCTAATCCAGCGCCCCGGTTCGGTGGCCTTGGCCAACCCGGCCCACCGAGGTCGACGCCCGGCCTCCGGGCTGGCCTCGACGTTGACGGAGAGATCACAGCATGGCGGTCAGTCTAGACGAAAAGCTCGAACCCATTTATCAGGATGTCCTGCACCGCAACCCCGGCGAAAGCGAGTTCCACCAGGCCGTGCGCGAGGTGCTCGAATCGCTCGGCCCGGTGCTGGTGAAATACCCGGAGTTCGCCGAGCACAAGATCATCCAGCGCATCTGCGAGCCCGAGCGCCAAATCATCTTCCGCGTGCCCTGGCAGGACGATCGGGGCGTCGTCCACATCAACCGCGCCTTTCGCGTCGAGTTCAACAGCGCGCTCGGGCCGTACAAGGGCGGGATGCGCTTCCACCCCTCGGTGTATCTCGGCATCATCAAGTTTCTCGGCTTCGAGCAGATCTTCAAGAACGCCTTGACCGGCCTGCCGATCGGCGGCGGCAAGGGCGGCAGCGACTTCGATCCCAAGGGCCGTTCCGACGCCGAGATCATGCGCTTCTGCCAAAGCCTGATGATCGAGCTGCATCGACATCTCGGCGAGAACACCGATGTCCCGGCCGGCGATATCGGCGTCGGCCAGCGCGAGATCGGTTTTCTGTTCGGCCAATACAAGCGCATCACCAACCGCTATGAATCCGGCGTCTTGACCGGCAAGGGACTGGACTGGGGCGGCAGCCGCGCGCGCACCGAGGCGACCGGCTATGGGCTGGTGTTCTTCCTCGAGGAGATGTTGAAGGTGCGCGCCGACACGCTCGACGGCAAGAGTGGAGTGATCTACGGCTCGACCGGCTGATAGCACAGCAAGTGCTGCTGCACCACATCGGCGCTCAGGCGCAGGCCGGTCCAGCTTAAAGAAGCGACGTTCTGATGCGATCGATCATCCCGCTACTCCTCCTCAAACTCCGCCGAGCCAAACTTCAGCACGTTGCAGTTCTCCTTGATGGTGCGCTGCAGGCTCTCGTCGAACCCGGTCTTGGTCTTGGCCTGGATGTCGATTGAGAGGGTCACCTCGACGCCCACCCGCGCGGTGAACTGCTCGATGATCTCATCGACGATCTGCGCGAAATCCAGCTTCGCCTTGACCGGATCGAGTTCGATGCTGCCGTAAAATTGGGTCTTGATCGGGGTGTCACTGGTACCTGTGTGGCCGCTACCGCCGCCATTGCCGCCCGCGCCGGTTTCACCAGATCCGCCGGCTTTGCGTTCGCTTGCTCCGCGTCCGCCTAAACCGCCGGTGTCGCCTCCCGTCCTGTCCTCTGTGGCACCGTCACCGCTCCCCCCTGCACTTTTGGTCTGTGCTTGCTTGAGGATCTTGCGAGAGGCGAGCGCGGCTTTGCGCTCGATCAGCCAGGCCTCCTCGCTCAGCTCTATCACGCCCTTGTCCCCGATCATCAAGCCCAGATAGCGTTCGCCATCCTTGCCTGCGGCAAAGCCGAAGTAGTCCTCGCTCGCCACGCCCTTGGCGATGGCATCCTTGAACACCTCGGCGTTGATCAGGCGCGGCAGATACAGATAGTGACAGCAGTCCTGGTACACCTTGAGCGCGCCGATCTCGGTGACGCCGTCCTTGAAGTACCAGGTCTCGAGCAGACGCTTGAGGTGGATTGGACTCCACTCGGTGATCAACCAATCCTCGTCTTTGAGGGCGCGTTCGATCTCGCTGATCAGGTTGGGCGCGTGGGTGGAGAGGCTGACGGCATCCCAGTTCAGGCGCGGGCGGCCCTTGATGAACTCCTCGACCGGACAGAGCAGCCATTTGTAGGTGTCGCGCACGAGCTGCTTGAGGGTCTTCTCGGTCTCGTCGCGATGCTGCTTGGCGAGCTTGGCTTGAAACAGGTCCAGGTTGAGGGTGCCCTCGTCGATGTCAGCAACGATGCCTTGCCAGGCGATGAAGGCGCGGCCGGTTTCCTTGAGCCGGTTGACGCTGTCATCGTCCGGGGCGAGGAAGAGCAGCCGGTTGCGCTTCTGTCGCGGCTGTTCGCCGCGCTGGGTCAGGATCTGTTCGGCGGCGGTGCGGGCTAAGGCGCCATCGGCGCGGCTGTAGCCGGCTTCGGGGGCGAGCACGACCAGGCGCGGGCCATTGCCGAAGTCGTCGGGCACATCGGCCGAGGGGGTGAACACATGGATACCGGCGAAGCCGTGTTGCTGGCCAAAGACGGCGCGGACTTTGTCGCGCAGCAGCGGAATCAGGGCATCCTTGTTGCTGATCTGCTGCATGCGGCTTTCCATCTCGCGACGCAGATTCGGCTTGGTGTCGAGCCAGAAGCGGTCCTGATCGGAGTAGAGATAGTGCAGCCGATCGCGCAGGCGCTTGAGGACATCCTCGAACAGGCCGAGCGACTGCCCGGGCTGCGCGGCGCCGAGCAGGATGCGTTCGGTCTTGAGGCCGCGCACGCTCTGGGCCGAGACCGCCGGCGCGCTGCCGAGAAAGAGGGTGCGCATCACCCGCCGGGCGGCCTGCACGCTGCCGAAGCGGGTGTCATAGCGGTCGAGTTCATCGGCTTCCGAACGCGGGCCGTCGACCTCGCGCTCGATCACCGGCTCCCAGCCTTGGGGCAGGTAGTGGATGCTCTTGTTGCGCACATTGGCATCATCCAACGCGATCGAGCCGGGCAGGATGAGTGCGTCGCGGTTGTCGGCGGTCCACAGGCGATGGATGACGATGGCCATGTATTGCAGCACGCCACGGGTGCGCTGGAACTTGTCCAGCGTCGACCAGTCCTCGTAGAGCCGGTCGAAGACCTCGGGGTGGATCGGATAGGCGGCGCAGAGGCGCTCGTAGTAGGCGTTGGACTGGGTCTCGAGCGGCAGCTTGCTGCTGTGTTCCTGGTAGAAGTTGGAGAACTGCCGGGCGATGCCTTCGACCTCGGTGCGCTCGCCGGCATGCTCGAACAGACGGCGACGGACGATCTCGAAGGCCTCTTCGCTGGCGACTGGCTTCCACACCGATTCGACCCGACCGAAGTATTTCTCCAGCGCGCTCAGGGTGCGCTGACCCATACTGCCGCCGATCTCCAGATCCGATTCCGGTAGCGAGGCGAGCAGGATGGCGTTGGGCACCGCCTTCAGTGCCTCGGTCAGGGCCTGGATGAAGCTGAGGTTGGAGTCGAAGGTGCCGGCGCGGTAGCGCTGGCCAGGCTCGAACTGGCGCAGGAAGGCGACCAGCTCGTCGATCAGGATCACGCAGGGCGCGGCCTGTGTGAGCAGTTGGATCAGCCGTTCCTTGCCGGGCGAGGTGCCTTCGGCATCGGCGTCACGCACCAGGGCCAGGCCGGCGTCGCCGAGCAGTTGCCAGGCCAGCTCGCCCCAGAGCGTGGTGACCTTCTGCCCGCCGGTCTTGACCAGTTCCTGACTCGGGGCCAGCGCAATACCGTCGAGCACGGCGACACGGGCCTTGGGCAGACTGGTGATACCGGCCTCATCGAGGATCGGCGGGATGCCGGTGAGCACATCGGTGCCGACCTGCCGTGAGGCGAGGTGGTAGACCGCAAGCATGGTGTGGGTCTTGCCGCCACCAAAGGCGGTTTGCAATTGGATCACCGGGTCGCCGCCCTGGCCGGCGAGGCGCTGGGCGACCGAGATCAGCAGCAGGCGCATGCCTTCGGTGATGAAGGTGCGGGCGAAGAAGGCCTCGGCGTCTTGGTATTCCGGCGGCGC
>NZ_JBKHDN010000020.1:0-21893 GCF_046541315.1 Halochromatium sp.
GATGCCCCGACTCCGGCTCCTCCGCCGCCGCCGTGGCGCCGGTAACACAGGGCTGGCGCTCGATGCCGGCCTCGGCCATGGCGACGGCGCGGAAGATCGCGCGGCCCTTGTTCATGGTCTCCTTCCATTCGAGATCCGGCAGCGAATCGGCGACCACGCCGGCGCCGGCCTGGATGTGCAGCTGGCCATCCTTGATCACCGCGGTGCGAATCGCGATCGCGGTGTCCATGTTGCCGTTGAAGGCCAGATAGCCGACCGCGCCCGAGTAAATCCCGCGCTTGATCGGCTCGAGCTCGTCGATGATCTCCATCGCCCGGATCTTGGGCGCGCCGGAGACGGTCCCGGCCGGGAAGGTCGCGCGCAGCACGTCCATCGCGCTCATGCCGGCCTTGAGCTGGCCGGTGACGTTGCTGACGATATGCATCACATGCGAATAGCGCTCGACGATCATCCGATCGGTGAGCCTGACGCTGCCGATCTCGGCGACGCGCCCGCAGTCGTTGCGGCCGAGATCGATCAGCATCAGATGCTCGGCGAGTTCTTTCGGATCGGCGAGGAGTTCCTGTTCGAGCGCCCGGTCCTCGTCCTCGGTATAGCCGCGGCGACGGGTGCCGGCGATCGGGCGCACGGTGACCACGCCGTCCTCGAGCCGCGTCAGGATCTCGGGCGATGAGCCGACGATCTGGAAGTCGCCGAGATTCAGGAAATACATGTAGGGCGAGGGGTTGAGCCCGCGCAGCGCGCGATAGAGATCGAGCGGGCGCGCCTGATACGGAATCGACAGCCGCTGCGAGAGCACCACCTGCATGCAGTCGCCCGCGAGGATGTAGTCCTTGATGCGCTCGATCGCTCGTTTGTAGCCGGCCTCGGTGAAGCCGGAGACGAAATCGGTCTCGTCGATGTGACGGCCGCCGGCGGTCGGATCGCGCGGAGCGCCATGCTGCATGCGTCGCACCAGCGCATCGATGCGGCGCTGGCCGGAGTCGACACTGTCACCGGCGAGCGGGTCGAGATGGACGATGATGTACATCCGCCCCTGCAGGTTGTCGAACACCACGACCTCTTCCGACACCATCAGCAGGATGTCGGGCGTGTCCATCGCGTCCGGGTTCGGGCAGGGATCGAGCCGTGGCTCGATATAACGCACGGTGTCGTAGCCGAAGTAGCCGACCAGCCCGCCGGCGAAGCGCGGCATGCCCAGATGCTCGGCGACCTTGAAGCGCTGCTGGAAGGCCTCGATCCAGGCCAATGGATCGGCGGCCTCGGCCTCTTCGACGACAACCCCATCGCGCTCAATAAGGATGCGGTGACCATGGACCTTGAGCACGCTGCGGCAGGGCAGACCGATGATCGAGTAGCGGCCCCATTTCTCGCCGCCCTGCACGGACTCGAACAGATAGCTGTAGGGGGCGTCGGCGAGCTTCAGATAGCAGCTGAGCGGGGTGTCGAGGTCGGCGAGCACCTCGCAGATCAACGGGATGCGGTTATGGCCCTGCGCGGCGAGGGCGTGGAGATTCTCGGGGGTCATCGGGCGGACTCCAGACGATACGGAAACCAAGGGCGGACTCGAAATCGCCGATCGAGCGACGCCATCGCCCGCGCTTGAGCCGGTCGTCGAGACGCGGTGGCAGGCGTTGGACTCTGCTGGAGCGTAAAACAGTTCGAGGGCGATGGATCGCGGCCAGATCGATCGCAGTCAGATCGATCGCGGTCAACAGGGCCATGGGTACCGTGCGCGTGAATGCCATGCCGTGCCAAGCCTGAGGAGCGAGACGGGAGCGCGGAACCTAGGCCAGCAACTCGCCAAGCTCGGGAAAGGCATCGATGACGGCATCAGGCTCGGCGCAGCGGATGTCGTGACCATGATTGTAGCCATAGCTGACGCAGATGATGCCGAAACCGGCGGCACGCGCGGCCTTCACATCGCTGATCGAATCGCCGAGCATCAGCGACGCGCTCGGCGCGACGCCAAAGTGCTCGGCGGCATGCAGCAGCGGCAGCGGGCTTGGCTTTTTCTCGGGCAGATGATCGCCGCTGAGCACCAGCTCGAACGCGCTGCGGATACCGACCGCCTCCAGCAGCGGCTCGGTGAAACGGGCCGCCTTGTTGGTCACGCAGCCCAGGCGATAGCCGCGCGCGCGCAACAGATCCAGGCCCTCGCGCACGCCGGGATAGAGCCGCGAACGCGCCGCGACCTGTTCGGCGTAGAGTTCGAGAAAGATCGGCAATGCGCGCTCGAACTCGCCGGCGTCAGGCGTGCCCTCGAGCGCACCGATCAGCGCGCGCGCAACCAGGCGCTCGACGCCGTTGCCGACCCAGGCGCGCACCGCTGCCTCGCCCCGCGCGGGCCGCCCGAGCCGCGCCATCATCGCATCGACGCAAGCGGTCAGATCCGGCACGCTATCGACCAGCGTGCCATCGAGATCGATCAGGATCATGCCGGGGTGGAAAGGGAACTGCATCGAGGGTAGGAACCGACCGGTGCCGCTGATGGGGAGATCCTGACTCAGCGCTTGACGCCAGCCAGCGCCTCGCGCATCTGGCCGATGATGCCGTCGTAGCGATGCGGATCGCTGTCCTGGCCCTTGCCGAAGATGCCCGAGCCGGAGACGAAGGTATCGGCGCCGGCGGCCTTGATCTCGGCGATGTTGTCGACCTTGACGCCGCCATCGATCTCGAGGCGGATGTCACGCCCGCTGGCATCGATCATCGCCCGCACTTCGCGCAACTTATCGAGCGCCGACGGGATGAAGCTCTGACCGCCAAAGCCGGGGTTGACCGACATCAAAAGCACCATATCGACGTTGTCGAGTTCGTACTTGAGGTAATCGAGCGGCGTGGCGGGATTGAACACCAGACCGGCCTTGCAGCCCTCGGCCTTGATCAGCTGCAGCGTGCGATCGACGTGCTCGCTGGCCTCCGGATGGAAGGTGATGTAGCTGGCACCGGCCTTGGCGAAGTCCGGGATGATGCGGTCGACCGGCTTGACCATCAGATGCACATCGATCGGCGCGCTGACGCCATGCTTGCGCAGCGCCTCGCAAATCAGCGGGCCGATGGTCAGGTTCGGCACATAATGGTTGTCCATCACATCGAAATGCACGATGTCGGCGCCGGCGGCGAGCACGTTATCGACCTCTTCGCCAAGGCGCGCGAAGTCGGCGGAGAGGATGGACGGGGCGATCAGGTCATCTGCTGCGGCCATGGGGAGCCTCCGGTTAGCGGCATCGAGCGTTCAGCCAGCACGGTCAGTCAACGGGTTCAGCCAACAGGGTGCCAGGCAGGAAAAAGACACCTAGTGTAGCCGATCGGCCGAAATCTTTCACCGGCTCCAGCGCCGTGGCGAAGCCCGATGGCCCCGCCGCCCGCGGAGAACCTAATCGTTCACGACCTCGTTGACGGCGTCCAGAATCTGGGTTGGCGTCAGATCGTCGAGCCAATCGAGGAGCTGTTCCATGCGCGTGCTGACGCGACCGACATCGCAGCCGCGCACCACCTCCTTGACCTCCAGCAACGAGGCCGGCTGCATGCTGAACTCACGCAGGCCGAGGCCGAGCAACACCGAGGTGTAGCGCGGATCGCCGGCCATCTCGCCACACATGCTGACCCGGGTGCGCGACTCGGCGGCGCGCATCAGGGTGATGCGAATCAGCCGCAGCACGGCCGGATGGAGCGGCTCATAGAGATAGTTGACGGTGTCATCGACACGATCGATGGCCAGCGTGTACTGGATCAGGTCATTGGTGCCGATGGAGAGGAAATCGACCCGTTTCGCGATGCCGCCGGCACAGAGCGCCGCCGCCGGCACCTCGATCATCGCGCCGATCGGCATCAAGGGATCGAACGGCAGGCCTTGGCGGCGCAGGGTGCGCCGGGTCTCGGCGATCATCCCGAGCACGGTCTCGACTTCGGCGATCGACGAGATCATCGGCAGCATCAGGCGCACCGGTCCCTGCGCCGAGGCGCGCAGGATCGCGCGCAGTTGCGGCACGAACAGCGCCGGCTCGCGCAGACAGAGCCGGATCGCCCGCAGCCCGAGCGCCGGATTGGTGAGGTTGGTGGTCGCTCCCGGCAGTCCGTCAACCTGCTTGTCCATGCCAAGATCGAGGGTGCGAATGGTCAGCGGGATGCCATCCAGCCCACGCACGACATCCAGATAGGTGGCCAGGTGCTCCTCTTCATCCGGCAAGCCCACGCGATTCATGTAGAGGAATTCGGTCCGGTAGAGGCCGACCCCGGAGGCCCCACTGGAGCGCACCGTCTCCACGTCCTCGGGCAGCTCCAGGTTGGCCAGCAGGACCACCGGCACCCCGTCGCGGCTGGTCGAGGGCTCGCGCACCAGCTCGCGCAGCCGATGCCGGCGCTGATCGGCACTCACCAGCCGCTTGCGATAATGGGCGAGGATAGCCTCGTCGGCGCCGGCCAGCACGGTGCCGCTCTCGGCATTCACCACCAGCAGCTCATCCTGGCGCAACAGATGGGTGGCGTTGTGGACCCCCATGATGGCCGGGATATCGAGACTGCGCGCGAGGATCGCGGTGTGCGACATCGGCCCGCCGTGCTCGATGACGAAGGCGCCAATCTCGCGATGGCGCAGCAAGATGGTGTCCGCTGGCGTCAGATCGTCGGCGACGATGACGCGGCCCTTGAGATCGCTCGCCGAGAGCGATTGCGCCGACGGCTCGCCACTGAGAAACATCTGGATCTGGCGCACCACATGGTCGACATCATCGCGCCGGGTGCGCAGATAGGCATCGCCCATGGCATCGAACACCTCGATCAAGGTGTCGCGCTGGATCTGCAGCGCCCAGTTCGCATTGATGGCGCGCTCGCGAATCAGCGCCTTGGTGGCGTCCACCAAGGCCGCATCGGTGAGCATCATCAGATGGGCATCGATGAATTCGGCGATGTGCAGCGGCGTCGAGCCGGGGATCTGGCGGCGCACCGACTCCAGATGCTGTTGGGCGCATTCCAGCGCGTCGTCGAGACGCTGGATTTCGGCGTCGATCTGATCGCGCTCGATCTCTTCGGTGACCACGCTCGGCTCGCGCCCGAACAGGTAGGCCCGGCCGATGGCGACCGGGCGCGAGCCGCTGACGCCGACCCCGAGCAAGGCCGTGGTCACTCGCCTTCTCCAAAGCGATCGGCGACCAGGGCCGCGAGCGCATCCGCGGCCTGCTCGGCATCCGGCCCTTCCAGCTCGATGGTGATCCGCGTGCCGCGGGCGGCAGCCAGCATCATCACCCCCATGATGCTCTTGCCGTTGACCCGGCGACCCTGACGCTCGACCTGAATCTCGCTTTGAAACGCGCTCGCGCAGGTCACGAACTTGGCTGCGGCGCGGGCATGCAGACCAAGGCGATTGATGATTTCGAACTCTCTACGGACCATCGTCGGATTCCTGGATACAGCCAAGCACGCCATCGCGTCCCCCGCTCAAGGCCTTGTCGGCGAGGGCCGACAACTCGAGCTGGCGATAGTTGAGCACGCGCACCACCATCGGCAGGTTGACCCCGCTGAGCACGCGCACCTGGCGACGCTGGCGCAGCGCATCGGTCACATTCGCCGGTGTCGAGCCGTACAGATCGGTCAACACCAGCAGCCCGCCGCCATCGTCCAGGCGCTCGGCGCATTGTTGGATGTGCAGGCGCAGCTGATCCGGATCATCCTGCTCGTGGACGTCGATCGCCAGCGCCGCCAGCGGGCAGCCGCCGAACATGCGGGTGGCGGTCTCCAGCAATTCCGCGCCGATGCGGTTATGCGTGATGAGAAGGACGGCGACGCTCACCCAAGCTCCCGATGCCGCACCAGGACCTGGTGGCCCTGCGCTTCGAAGTGCCGCTGCAAGGCCGCCACCATGAACACCGAGCGATGCCGGCCGCCGGTACAGCCGACGCCAATGGTCAAATAACTGCGGCCATCGTTCTCGAAGCTCGGCACCCACCGATCGAGGAAGGCGATGAGATCATCGCGCATCCGGATCGCCTCGGGCGCGGCCTCGAGAAAAGCCGCCACCTCCGGGTCCAGGCCGGTCAGTGCCCGGAGCGCTGGCTGCCAATGCGGATTCGGCAGGCAACGGACGTCGAAGACGAAGTCCACGGCGGCCGGCAGACCATTCTTGAAGCCGAACGACTGCAACAACAGCGGCGCTCGCGCCCGCCCCTTGCGATTGAGGTTCCCGCGCACCAGCTCGCGCAGCTCGTGCACATTGGTGTAGGAGGTATCGATCTGGGTGGTCGCGGTCCGGCGCAGCGGCTCGAGCAGGCGGCGCTCGAGCTCGATCGCCTCGGCCAGCGGCCGCTCGGCATTGGTGAGCGGATGCTTGCGCCGGGTCTCGCTGAAGCGCGAGACCAGCGTCGGCGTGTCGGCGTCGAGAAAGATGACCCGGATGCGGATCCCTTGTGCCTCGAGCGCCTCGACCACGCCCGGCACCTGCTCCAGCAACTCGGGACCGCTGCGCGCGTCGATGCCGATCGCGGTGCCGCCCCGGCCATCGCCGCCCTCGGGCCGGGTCTCCTTGAGCCCGAGCGCGAGATCGTGCAGCAGAAACAGCGGCAGATTGTCGATACAGACGAAGCCGACATCCTCCAGCGTGCGCAGCGCGACGCTCTTGCCGGCCCCGGACAGACCGCTGATGATGATCAGCTCCATGCCGCCCCCGCTGGGACCCGCGACGAACGCGCGATTAGGTGGATGGCGGTGGCGTCGTGCATGGAACGGCCTCATCGATGGAACGGGCTTGTCGCTCGATCAGATCAGCACTGGCATCATACCCGCGCCGGCGCAGGATCTGATGACGAACAGCGGTCTCCAACAAGACGGCTAGATTGCGCCCGGGAGCGACGGGCAGCGTGATCTCGGGGATCGCAACCCCGAGGATGGTGCGCGAGGAGAGACTGCCGCGCAACCGGTCCATCTGTGCCAACGCCTCGCCATCGAGGGCGCGCATGTTGACGATCAGGCTCAGCTGTTCGGCTTGCTGCACCGCCCCTTCGCCAAACATCGCCCGCACGTTGAGCACGCCGAGCCCGCGCACCTCGAGGAAATCGCGCAACAGCTCGGGACAACTGCCCTGCAAGGTCTCCGGGCCGATGCGCGCCACCTCGGGCGCGTCGTCGGCAATCAGCCGGTGACCACCGCGCACCACCATCTCGAGCGCCAGCTCGCTCTTGCCGATACCGGGGTCGCCCACCAACAGCACCCCCATGCCCAGCACCTCGAGGAAGACCCCGTGCAAGGTGGTGCGCTCGGCCAGCGCATAGGTGAGGAAATACTGCAAGCGATCGACGATCTCCTCCTCGGAGGTCGGCGATGCCAATAGCGGCGTGCCCACGCGCTCGGCCTGGGCCAGAAAGCTCGGCGGCGGCGCGATGTCCTGGGCGAAGATCACCGCCGCCGGCCGCGCGGCGAACAGGCGCGCCACCGTCTCGCGCGCGGTCGCCTGGCTCAGATCCTCGAGATGATGCAGCTCGGCGCGGCCCAGCACCTGCAAGCGGTTCGGATGGATACAGTTCAGCGAGCCGACCAGACTTTGCGCCGCGCCGCCTGGCAGCGCCTCGCTGACCAGCGCCAGGGGCTGCTGAGGCATCGGGGTGAGCCAGCGCAACCGCAGTTGCGGGCCGAGCTGCGCGACCAACCCCTGCAGCGTGTCGACGGGCGGCATCGGCAGCAGCCGACTCAGCGCGGGCCTCAGCGCCACAGCAAGGCCAGCACGGTGCTGGCGTCAGTCGCCTCGCGCAACGCCGCGCGCAGCCGCGGATCATTGAAACGCCCGGCCAAGCCGGCCAACAGGTTGAGGTGCGCCTCGGTCGCCGCTTCCGGGACCAAAAGCCCAAAGGCCAGATCGACCGGCCGGTCATCCGGGGCGTCGAAGCTGACCCCCTGCTCGAGCTGGACAAAGGCGCCCACGGCATCATCGATACCGGCCATGCGCGCGTGCGGGAGCGCGACGCCTTCGCCCAAGCCGGTACTGCCGAGCCGTTCGCGCTCGTTGAGCAGGTCGAAGACCGCGGACGGGGAACAGTGCGGGGCCGCCGGCGCGAGCAGTTCGGCCAGGGATTCGAGCAACCGCTTCTTACTCGTGACCTCGACACGACAGCGGATACGGGACTCTGTGATTAACGTCAGGGGAAGCATCAACTGTTGCTCCAAGGGGCATCGGAGTCGCGCGTCAGGCGCATCCGCCGTCCAGATAAAAAACCGGCCGGAGCCGACAGGGAGGCGTCGGAGTCCGGCACCGGCAGGCGCGCGCTGGCTTACTGCAACGGCTCCTGCTCATCCTCGGGCTCGCCACTGACGGTCTCGCCCTCGGCTTGGGTCTTGCTCGCCGCGCCACGGTGGCTCTGGCGCTTTTCCTTGTACTTTAGGACCTGGCGGTCGAGTTTGTCGATGAGGCCATCGATGGCCGCGTACATATCCTCGTGGACGGCATCGGCGAACACATCGGCACCGTTCATGTGGATGCGGGCCTCGGCCTTCTGCCGGAGTTTCTCGACGCTGAGGATCACGTGCACTTTGATCACGTGATCGAAGTGACGTTCCAAGCGCTCGAATTTGCTGTCGACGTAGCCCTTCAGGGGCTCGGTGATATCGACATGATGACCCGTCAGGTTGATTTGCATAGTGTCACTCCTGGGTTTGCAAGCGCGCGGTGGCGGGCCGCGAATCCGGCCGTTACAGGCGCTTGCGCTCGTTCGAGGGTGGGATACCCATGGCCTCGCGGTATTTGGCGACGGTACGTCGCGCGACATTGATGCCCTGCTCGGACAGGATGCCGGCGATCTTGTTGTCGCTCAGTGGTTTGTTGGCCGCCTCGGCGGCGACCAGCTTGCGGATGAAGGCACGGATGGCGGTGGACGAGCATTCGCCGCCCGCCGCCGTGCCGACATGGCTGGAAAAGAAGTACTTGAACTCCAGCGTACCACGCGGGGTATGCATATACTTCTGCGTGGTCACGCGCGAGACGGTCGACTCGTGCAGCTCGAGCGAATCGGCGACATCCCTCAGGATCAAAGGCCGCATGGCCTCTTCGCCGTACTCGAAGAAGTCGTGCTGCAGCTCGACGATCTTGGCCGCTACCCTCAGCACCGTCTCGTTGCGGCTCAGCAGACTCTTGATGAACCAACGCGCCTCCTGTAGATGCGTCTTGAGACAGGTATTCTCGGCGCCATCGTCGGCGCGCCGGATCAGCTTCGCATAGTCCTCGTTCACTCTCAGTTTAGGCTGCGTGTCCGGATTGAGTTCGACCTGCCAGACCCCGGCGCGCTTGCGTACCAGCACATCGGGGATCAGGTAGTCGGGGCGATGGTCGCTGATCAAGGACCCGGGCCTTGGTTGCAGCGAGCGGATCAACGCCAGGGCGCGACCGAGTTCCAGATCCGACAACTTGGTATGCCGGCGCAGCTCATCGAGATCGTTGCGCGCCAGCGCATCGAAGAAACGCTCGCAGATCTTCAGCGCGCCGGCCCGATGCGGCGTCTCCGCCGGCAGCTGACGCAGCTGCAGCAGCAGGCACTCGCGCGGATCGCGCGCGCCGATGCCGGGCGGATCGAGGGCTTGGATGGCATGCAGCACCGCCTCGACCTCATCGAGTTCGAGATCCTCGAGCGTCAAGGTCTCGAGCAGCTCGGCGGGATCGAGCCGGAGGTAGCCATCGGCATCGATGGCATCGATCAGCGCCTCGGCGATGACCTGATCGCGTGCGCCGAGATGACCCAGATTGAGCTGCCATTCGAGATGGTCGTGCAGCGTCTGCGGTCGCGATTGCTGGGCGAACAGGTCGACCTCGTTACTCGCGTTCGAGCTGGCCCCAACCGAGGCCGAGGGACCGGCATACTGCTCGCCGGAGTCCGCTTCATAGATGTCGCTCCAGTCGCTGTCGAGCGGCAGATCATCGGGCAGCGCATTCGATTCCGCCGGCACCTCGGCGTCGACGGCGGCATCGGCCTCCTGACGCTGGCGATCGCGATCGCGTTCTTCATTGCTCGCCGCTGGCGCACCATCCCGCTCGGCCTCGCCCTCCTCCGCCGTCTCCAGCATCAGATTGGACTCGAGCGCGTCCTGGATCTCGCGCTGGAGGTCGAGTGTGGAGAGTTGCAGCAGCTTGATCGCCTGCTGGAGCTGCGGCGTCATGGTCAACTGCTGACCAAGACGGAGCTGGATGCTTTGCTTCATTCCGAGCGCTGTTACGGGTATGAAAGGCCTGGTGGAGCCTTGAAGTCTAGCCGAAAAGCCGGGCCGACGGCCAAGGCCCGCATGTTCACCGGCATCCTCACAGCCGAAAATGCTCGCCGAGATACACGGCGCGCACCTGCGGGTCCTGCAGCAACGCCGCCGGCGCGCCCTGAGCGATCACCTGTCCGGCGTTGATGATGTACGCGCGATCGCAGATGTCGAGCGTCTCGCGCACGTTATGGTCGGTGATGAGCACACCGATGCGCCGATCGCGGAGATGGCCGATGATGCCCTTGATATCGCCCACCGCGATCGGATCGACGCCGGCGAAGGGCTCGTCGAGCAGCATCACCTTGGGCTCGACCGCCAGCGCGCGCGCGATCTCGAGGCGGCGGCGCTCGCCCCCGGAGAGGCTGAGCGCGAGCGAATCGGCGACATGGCCGATCCCCAGCTCATCGAGCAGCTCGTCGCAGCGCTGGCGATGATCCTCGCGACTGCTGTCGGCGCGCATCTCCAGCACCGCCATCAGGTTATCGCGTGCCTTGAGTTTGCGAAAGACCGAAGGCTCCTGCGCGAGATAACTCAGCCCGCGCCGCGCCCGCGCATGCATGGGCCGATGCGTGATGTCCTCGCCATCGAGAAGAATGCGCCCGGCGTCGGCGCCGACCAGACCAACGATCATGTAGAAGCTGGTGGTCTTGCCGGCGCCGTTCGGTCCCAGCAGACCCACCACTTCACCGGCGTCGACACTGAGGTCGACGCCATTGACCACGGCTCGCCGCCGATAGGTCTTGGCCAGCCCTCTTGCCTCCAGGGTCGATTTCATTGCGCCGGCTCGGATTCGGGCTCGAGACGAATCTTGACGCGCTCACGGCCTTGGGCGCTCGCGCCGGCGGTCACGCGCTGGGTGATGCGGTTGTAGACGATGCGGTCGCTGGCGAAACGATCCTCCGCTTGAATCAGCACCGCCTCGTCGATCAGGGTCAGCTCCTCTTGCCCGGCCTCGTACTCCATGCGCAAGGCCTGTCCGGTCACCTCGTCGGGATCATCGTCCAAGCGCTGCCGATAGCGCACCGGCTGGCCGACGGCGATGATCTTCTCGATCCGGCGGTCGGAGGCGTGATGCACCAGAACCTCATCGGCCTGGATGCGCAGACTGCCCTGGGTGACCTCGACGTTGCCGAGGTACAGGCTGGTGGATTGCTTCTCGTCGAGTTCGGCGGCATCGGCCTCGACGTACATCGGCTGGTACTGATCGGCCTCGAGCGCCAGCGCCGGCAGCGCGGCCCAACCCAGGAGCCCGAGCAACACAAAGACCCAGGTTGCGCGTTGGCGCTGTGGATTCATCGCATTCACCTCAACCGCCATCATCGTCGCTGCCCGGTCCCCGCCGAGCGCCCTCCATCCGCGCGCGCACCGGCCCAAACAGCCGGATGCGCGCATCGTCGCCAAGCCAGGCCTGTAGGCCCTGGGCCGCGCTCAGCCGGTCATGCGCGCGCTCCACCTCGACCGCATGCGTGGTCTCGGCATAGTCAGATTCTGGTAACAGCAAGAGTTCGCTGGTGCGCAGCTCGATCAGCGCCGACTCGGCGGTTGCCGTCCGTTCCAGGCGTACCTCCTGCTCGAGCAGCACCTCATCACCGCGCGCATTGATCCACGCCCGCCGCGAACGCAGGTTCCAGCGCAGGACCGCATCGTCGAACAATTGCAGCAGCGGCTCATCGAGTTCGCTGCTGCCGTCATCAGGGTAGTGGCGAAGACGCACGGCGTCGAGACGCCGCGCGGGGGCACCCTCGGCATCGAGCGTCACCGCCTTGAGTCCCTCGACGATATAGTCTGGACGACGCTCGCCATCGAATCCTTGCGTCTGGTTGTCATCATTCGCCCATTGCAGCCATAACGCCAGGATGCCGAGCACGACCAGCAGCACGGCCAGGCCGAATTCACGCTGGGTCAAGAACATGCAGACCCCGGGGCGCCCACCGCCTCGATCACGGGCCGAGCGGAGGCGCGCCATCGCGCCCATGCTGGCAGCGCCGAGTCCTTCGCCAGGCAGGCCGCCAAACGGGGCTCATTCATCGAGGCGAGCGACGTAGCCATTCAAGAGCGCATCGAGCTTGCCCTGCGCGGCCAGCAATCCCTCGCAGACCTCGCGCACGGCACCACGCCCGCCCGGCAAGCACGTCTGCCAGTGACAATGCGCCTTGACCAGCGGGTGTGCATCGGCCACGGCCACGGCCAGACCGACCTGGCGCATCACCGGCACGTCGACCACATCATCGCCGACGTAGGCAATCTGGTCATGCTCGAGCCCGCAGGCGGCGCGCAATGCCGCATAGGCGGGCCCCTTGTCGCGCTGTCCCTGGTAGACGTATTCCACGCGGAGACTTTCCATGCGGATGCGCACCACTTCGGAGCACCGTCCGGTAATCACCGCCATGGCGATACCGGCCTGACGTAGCATCGTCATGCCATGGCCATCGCGCGCATTGAACGCCTTGTATTCCTGGCCATCATCGCCGAGGTAGAGACTGCCGTCGGTCATCACGCCGTCGACATCGAAGATCACGAGCTCGATCGCCCTTGCGCGCGTCTGAAAGTCGATCATCTGAGTTTGGACTCCCCGAATACACCCGTGCCTGTCTATCGGTCTATGATACGCGCATGAGCAACGCGACGATGGTCACCGCGCGCGGCTGGTGGGATTTGGCCGATCGCGCCACCTTCTATCCGGACGATCTGCCCGAGGATTGGCAGCTCGCCTACTTTGCCAACTGTTTTCAGGCCGTTTTGCTGCCATGCGCGTTCTGGAGCGCGAGCGATCCATCGCAGGTCGCGCAATGGCGCGATGAGGTGCCGACCCGGTTTCGCTTCCTGGCCGAGCAAGCGTCCGCGCATCCAGCCGCGCGTTCGAGAGCCGCCGGCGCCCCACTCCAAGCCGCCGACCTCGAGCAACGACTCGGAGCACGCCTCGCGGCCTGGCTCCAACCGTTGGCGCCGCCGCAGGCTCCAAGCGCTCGCGCCGCGCCGCCAGTGGAGGCATGGTTTCGCTATCTCGACCCTCGTCCGCACTCACGACCGGACTCACGCCTGGACTCAGGTTCAAGCGCGGCCGGATCGCATTCCGGCTCGGGCCCATTCAACATCGCGAGCGAACGCTATGCCGTGCAAGCGCCGCGCGCGCTTCACCATGACCTTCGGGGCGCCAAGCACTGGCTGAGCGAGCTGAGCGCACACCACGGCCGCGCCCCGAGTCTGATCATCCTGGCGCGGCCGACCAGCAACCACCTCAGCGCCTGGCAGGAACTGCTGGATCTGCTTGGTCTGAGCACGAACTGACACCCAGCCCTGGCTCTTGCCTGCCCTAAGGCCCTGCCTCTGGGTTTGCAACCAAACCGGATCGACCAACGGCCAACGGCCGGAGAGGATCGAATGCGAGCGCCATCGAGCCGCGACGTCCAGTCAGGTGGAACCGCCCGTGGACGCGTCTCGACCTTGACGCTGTGCGGGGAGGTCGCGAGAATGCCCCGCTTTGGATCGCAGCTTTGGATCGCAGCTTTGGATCGCAGCCCGCACAGGGACCCACCATCGATGGAATCAGGCCCGCCCAAGCATGCCGCCGAACCACAAACAGCAACCCGGATCGCCGACGGCGCCGAGGCGCTGGTGCGCGTGCGTGGCCTGCGCTTCTGTCATGGCGAGCACTGCATCTTCGACGGCATCGATCTCGAGATCCGGCGCGGACGGGTCACCGCCATCATGGGTCCAAGCGGCACCGGCAAGACCACCCTGCTGAAACTGATCAGCGGCCAGTTGCAGCCGGACGCCGGCGAGATCGAGGTCGATGGGCAAGCCATCCCGGCGCTCAGTCGCGCCGACCTCTATCGGCTGCGGACCCGCATGGGCATGCTGTTTCAGAGCGGCGCCCTGCTCACCGATCTGAGCGTGTTCGAGAACGTCGCCTTCCCGCTGCGCGAACATGCCAAACTGCCGGAATCGGTGCTGCGCAAACTGGTGTTGATCAAGCTCGAGGCGGTTGGACTGCGCGGGGCCGCCGCCCTGATGCCGAGCCAGCTCTCCGGCGGCATGGCGCGCCGGGTCGCGCTGGCGCGGGCGATCGCCATGGACCCGATGATGATCATGTATGACGAGCCCTTCACCGGCCAGGATCCCATTTCCATGGGCGTGCTGGTCTCGCTGATCCGCCAGCTGAACGATGCCAGCGGCATGACCAGCATCATCGTCAGTCATGACGTCGCCGATACCGTCAGCATCGCCGATGACCTGTACATCATCGCCAATGGCAAGATCATGGCCCAGGGCACGCCGCAACAGGTCGCGGCCAACCAGTCGGCCTGGGTGCGACAATTCATGGATGGCGAGCCCGATGGCCCGGTCCATTATCATTACCCGGCTGTGCCGCTGGAGCAGGATCTGCTCCAGGACAGGCTGCATTGAGCCGCACCCGCCGTGCTTGACGCACTTGCAAGGCTAGGCCGCGCCGGGCTCGTCGCGCTGGCGAGCCTCGGCCGCGCGCACCTGCTGCTGGCGGGGATCCTGGGCGGCTTGCCCTCGCTGCTGATCCGCCCGCGGCTGCTGCTGGCGCAGCTCTATGGCATCGGCGTCCTCTCGCTGCTCATCATCGTCGTCTCCGGCCTATTCGTCGGCATGGTCCTGAGTCTCCAGGGCCACTATGTGCTGTCGCAGTTCGGCGCCGCCGAGAGCCTGGGCGTCATGGTCGCCGCCTCGCTGGTGCGCGAGCTGGGGCCGGTGGTCACGGCACTGCTGTTCGCCGGCCGCGCCGGCTCCGCCTTGACCGCCGAAATCGGTCTGATGAAGGCCACCGAACAACTCTCCGGTCTGGAGATGATGGCCGTCGATCCGGTCACGCGGGTGCTGACGCCGCGTTTCTTCGGCGGGCTGATCTCGATGCCCTTGCTAGCCGCCATGTTCAGCGCGGTCGGCGTTCTCGGCGGCTGGTTCGTCGGTGTCGGCCTGCTCGGGGTTGATGATGGCGCCTTCTGGGGGCAGATGCAGAACCAGATCGATTTCAACGAGGATGTCGTCAACGGCATCATCAAAAGCCTGGTCTTCGGCCTGGTCGTGACCTGGATCGCGCTCTACGAAGGCTACGATGCCACGCCGACCGCGGCCGGCGTCAGCCGCGCCACCACCCGCACCGTGGTGCAATCGGCGCTGGCAGTGCTGGGGCTGGATTTCATTCTCACCGCATTGATGTTTGGAGGCTGAAGCCATGGCGCGTATCCGCCTGAGCGAGATCCTGGTCGGCGCCTTCATGGCACTCGGCTTCGTGGCGCTGTTTTTCCTGGCCATGCGGGTCAGCAACCTGAGCATGGCGACGGCCGACGAGGGCTACCTCCTCAGGGCCCACTTCGACAACATCGGCAGCCTGCGGGTGCGCGCGCCGGTGAGCATGGCCGGCGTCAGAGTGGGCCGGGTCGAGGCCATCGAGTTCGACCAAGAGACCTATCAAGCGGTGGTGACGCTGCGCATCGCCGATCGCTACGATCAGATCCCCAGCGATACTTTCGCCAATATCTTCACCGCCGGCCTGCTCGGCGAGCAGTACATCGGCCTCGATCCTGGCGGCAGCCCGGACATGCTGACCGACGGCGATCGCATCGAATTCACCCAGTCGGCCTTGGTGCTGGAACAGATGATCGGACAATTCCTTTTGAGCAAAGCAGAGGACGATGGCCAATGAGAACACTCCTGATCGCCGGCATCCTCCTGCTGGCAAGCCCATTCGGCGCCATCGGCGCCGAGCAGTCGGCAACCGAGCTGGTCGAACAGACGGCCAGCAAGATGATCGGCGCACTGGAAAACCGGCGCGCCGACATAGAGCGCAAGCCGCAACTGATCAATGAGCTGGTCGACCGCATCCTGGCCCCGCATTTCGACTTCGAGCAGATGACCCGGCTCGCGGTCGGTCGTCCCTGGCGGGATGCAAGCCCCGCGCAGCAGGAGGCCCTGACCGAGAATTTCCGCAATCTGCTGGTGCGCACCTACGCCAAGTCGATCATGAAGTACTCGGGCCAAGACATCGTCTACGAATCCGCGCGCGCCGGCACCCGCTCGGGCACCGTCGTGGTGCCGACCGAAGTGCGCGAATCCGGCTCGAGCGCCATCCCGATCGACTACAACATGCTCGAGCGCGGCGAAGGTTGGAAGGTCTATGACGTCGTCATCGACGGGGTGAGCATGATCTCCAACTATCGCAGTCAATTTCGCTCCACCATCGCCAGCTCGGGGATCGATGGCTTGATCGAGCAACTGCGAGCCAAGACCGCGCGCGGTGCCTGAGCCCATGCCTGATCGCAACGACTCGGGCACGACCGCCGAGCAAGGCGCGGCAGCCAATCAAGCCGCGCAACTGCTGGAGCTTGGCGCCGGCCGATTCAGACTCCAAGGTCCTCTCGACCTCGGCGCGATCCCCGGATTGGCACGCCAGGGTCAGCGGCTGCTCAAGCGCTTGAGCCGCGAGCCTGCGAGCCGGTCCCAGCCTCACTCCCACTCCCAGCCCCAGCCCCAGCCAGTCGAGATCCAGATCGATCTTGGCGGTGTGGAGCGCAGCAGCAGCGCCGCGATCGCGCTCCTGCTCGACTGGGTGGCCCAGGCCGGGCGCGCCGGGATCGAGCTGCGATTCGCGCATTGGCCAGAGGCCCTGAGACGCATCGCCATCTTCTCCAACGTCGACGGCCTGCTCGGTCTCGAGACCGATCGGCATGGATAAGCTCCTGATCGCCGGCGGCCCGCGGCTCGACGGCGAGGTGCGGGCCTCGGGCGCCAAGAACGCGGCGCTGCCGATCATGGCCGCGACCCTGCTCGCCGATGGCGTCTGCACGATTTCGAACGTCCCGCATCTGCGCGACATCACCACCACCATGGAACTGCTCGGGCGCCTCGGCGTGCAGTTGACGGTGGACGAGCGCATGGGCATCCAGGCCGACGCACGCCACATCACCAGCGTCGAAGCCCCCTACGATCTGGTCAAGACCATGCGCGCCTCGATCCTGGTGCTCGGCCCCCTGCTGACGCGCTTCGGCGAGGCCGATGTCTCGCTGCCCGGCGGCTGCGCGATCGGCGCCCGCCCGGTGAACCTGCATCTTGAGGGCCTCCGCGCGATGGGCGCCGAGATCCAGGTCGAAAACGGCTACGTGCACGCGCGCGCCAAACGCCTGCGCGGCGCGCGCTATGTGATGGACATGGTCACCGTCACCGGCACCGAGAACCTGATGATGGCCGCCACCCTGGCCGAGGGCGAAACCGTGCTCGAGAACGCCGCGCGCGAACCCGAGGTGGTGGACCTGGCGCATTGTCTCAACCGCATGGGCGCGCGCATCCGTGGTGCCGGCACCGATATCATTCGCATTCAGGGCGTCGAGCGGCTCGGGGGCACCGACTATACCGTGCTGCCGGATCGCATCGAGACTGGCACCTACCTCGTCGCTGCGGCGATGACCGGCGGGCGCGTGCGCGTGCAAGGCACCCGCGCCGACCTGCTCGAGGCGGTGCTGATGAAGCTGCGCGAGGCCGGCGCGCGCGTCGCCGCCGGCGCGGACTGGATCGAACTCGACATGCACGGCCGGCGGCCGCGCGCGGTGGACATCCAGACCGCGCCGCATCCGGCCTTCCCGACCGATATGCAGGCCCAGTTCTGCGCCCTCAACAGCATCGCCGAGGGCAGCGCCACGGTGAAAGAGACGGTCTTCGAGAACCGCTTCATGCACGCGCTGGAGATGCAGCGCATGGGCGCCGATATCCGCATCGAGAGCAATGTCGCGATCTGCCGCGGCGTCGAGCGCCTGACCGCCGCGCCGGTGATGGCCACCGATCTGCGCGCCTCGGCCAGCCTGGTGCTCGCGGGCCTGGTCGCCGAGGGCGACACACTGATCGATCGCATCTACCATATCGATCGCGGCTACGACAATATCGAGGAGAAACTGGCCGCGCTCGGGGCCCTGATCCGGCGCGTGCATTGAGTCCCCTCGTGCCTCGACTCGAATGGGGCTCGCTTGCCCCATTCTGCTAACTCAACCCGATCTGACCTGCTGCCGAGAGCGACCGCATCCATGTCCGACGACCCCAGGCTCACCATCGCGCTCTCCAAGGGACGGATCTTCGAGCAGACACTGCCGCTGCTCGAGGCCGCCGGACTGCGAGCGAGCGAGGACCCGGAGACCAGTCGCAAGCTGATCCTGGACACCAATGACCCGAGCGTGAAATTGGTGATCATCCGCGCCAGCGACGTGCCCACCTATGTCCAGTATGGCGCTGCCGATCTCGGCGTGGCCGGCAAGGACGTGCTCCTCGAGCATGGCGGCGAAGGCCTCTACGAGCCGCTCGATCTGCGCATCGCGCGCTGCCGCCTGATGGTCGCCGGCCGGCCCGATGCCGCGCTGGAGCCACCGCCGGCGCGCGGTCGGCTGCGCATCGCCACCAAATACGTCCGCAGCGCCGAACGCCATTTCGCCGCCAAGGGTCAGCAGGTCGAGATCATCAAGCTCTATGGCTCGATGGAACTCGCGCCGCTGGTGGGACTCTCGGATCTGATCGTCGATCTGGTCGAGAGCGGCAACACGCTCAAGGCCAATGGGCTGGTGCCGCTCGAGCACATCGGCGACATCAGCTCGCGCTTGATCGTCAACAAGGCCGCCTGGAAGATGAAGCACGCGCGCGTCGCCGACCTGGTCGAGGCGCTGCGCGGGGCGGTCGCGAATGCCTAACTCGACCCTGCTGGCAACGCCGACGCGCCGATGACCGCTCGCCCCGATCGCCGGACAACCCGGATCCAAAAGCACGGGTCCCGCAGGATCGTCGGATCCGCGCGTCGGCGCGGATGGCGAGACCCGCCGTCCGCGCCTGTTGCCTTGTGACCCATCGTCTTCGCACCACAGCGTCTCGTATCGCCATGACCCAGCTCGCACCCCCCGCCATCGCCCGCTTACGCACGACCGACTCGGAGTTCGACGCTCGCCTCGACGCTCTGCTGGCCTGGGAGTCGGTCTCGGATGCCGGCGTCAAGCAGACCGTCGAGACGATTATCGCCGACATCCGCGCGCGCGGCGATGCCGCGCTGATCGAGTACACCGCGCGTTTCGATCGTTGGCACCCGCGCGACGCAGCGGCGCTCGAACTGGACCAGGCACGCTTGCGCACCGCATTGCAGGCAATCCCCAGCGCGCAACGCGAGGCGCTCGAAGCCGCCGCCGCGCGCATCCGCGCCTATGCCGAGCAACAACGCCTTGAGAGCTGGCGGTTCGTCGATGGCGAGGGCAATCTGCTCGGTCAAAAGGTGACCCCGCTCGATCGGGTCGGGCTCTATGTCCCCGGCGGCAAGGCGGCCTATCCGTCGTCGGTGTTGATGAACGCCCTCCCGGCCAAGGTCGCCGGCGTGCCGGAGCTGGCGATGGTGGTGCCGACTCCGGACGGCGAACTCAATGACCTGGTCCTCGCTGCGGCCGCCATCGCCGGCGTCGATCGCGCCTTCGCCGTCGGCGGCGCCCAAGCCATCGCCGCGCTCGCCTATGGCACCGAGACCCTCCCCGCCTGCGACAAGATCGTCGGCCCCGGCAACATCTATGTCGCCACCGCCAAGCGCGCGGTGTTCGGCCAGGTTGGCATCGACATGGTCGCCGGCCCCTCCGAGATCCTGATCCTCTGCGATGGCGCGACCGACCCGGACTGGATCGCGATGGACCTGTTCTCGCAGGCCGAACACGACGAAGACGCGCAATCGATCCTGATCGCCTGGGATGACGACTATCTCGACCGGGTCGCCGCCAGCATCGAACGGTTGCTGCCGCAGATGGAGCGCAGCGGGATCATCGCTCAGGCCCTGAGCGCGCGCGGCGCCTTGATTCTCGCCCGCGATCAGGACGAGGCCGCCGAGATCGCCAATCGCATCGCCCCCGAGCATCTGGAACTCTCGGTCGCCGAGCCCGAGGCGCTCGCCGAAAGGATCCGTCATGCCGGTGCCATCTTCATGGGCCGTTATACCGCCGAGGCACTTGGCGATTATTGCGCTGGGCCGAATCACGTCCTGCCGACCTCGCGCACCGCGCGTTTCTCCTCGCCGCTCGGGGTCTATGACTTTCAGAAGCGTTCGAGCCTGATCATGGCCTCGGCCGCCGGCGCCGCCGCGCTCGCCGACACCGCCTCGGCGCTGGCCCGCGGCGAGGGCCTGACCGCCCATGCGCGCTCGGCCGAGTATCGTGGCGCCAGTGAAAAGCAATGAACGACCCGGCCCTAAAGGGCGGAGCTTGCGAGAGCGCGTTTCGGCGTTGACCAAGGCTAGCCTGTTGAGTCGACGGCAAGACCTGTTCGGCCCTAAGGGTCGGATATTAAATGAGAAGATGTGATGAGTGACCTGATCGAAACGCTGATCCGTCCCGACATCCAGGCGCTCAAGGCCTATCATGTCCCGGACGCCACCGGCCTGATCAAGCTCGACGCGATGGAGAACCCCTACCGCTGGCCCGAAGCGCTGCGCGATGACTGGCTCGCAGCCCTGCGCGAGGCCGAGCTGAATCGTTATCCCGACCCGAGCGCGCGCGCATTGCAGGCAGCGCTGCGCGAGGCGATGTCGATCCCGCCGGACATGGGGCTACTGCTCGGCAACGGCTCCGATGAGTTGATCCAGATGCTGGCGCTGGCGGTGGCCGCGCCCGGTCGTCCTGGTCGAAGTGCGCGCGCGGATGCTGATAAGGCTCGTGGTGATGCGCCTGGCGAGACTCTTGGTGATGTGCTGGACGAGGCCTTTAGTAGGGCGAGTAAGGCGGCGCCGAGCCGGCCGACCCTGCTCTCCCTTGATCCGGGCTTCGTGATGTACCGGATGATCGCGCGTTTCGCTGGGCTCGAGTATGCCGGCGTCGCTCTCAACGGCTCGGATTTTTCCCTCGATCTCGATGCTACCCTGGCCGCCATCGAGCGCCACCGACCGCTGCTGACCTTCATCGCCTATCCGAACAACCCAACCGGCAACCTGTTCGATCCCGCGGCGATCGAGCGGATCATCGCCGCGAGTCCAGGACTGGTCATCGTCGATGAGGCCTATGCGCCCTTCACCGACGCCAGCTTCCTGCCCCGCCTCGGTGACTGGCCGAATCTGCTGGTGATGCGTACGGTCTCGAAGATGGGCCTGGCCGGCCTGCGGCTCGGTTATCTGGCCGGCCCGGCGGAGTGGATCGAGCAGCTCGACAAGGTGCGCCTGCCTTACAACATCAATGTCTTGAGCCAGGCCAGCGCCACCTTCGCGCTGCGCCATCGCGCGGTGTTTGATACGCAGACGGCGACCATCCGCGCCGAGCGCGGCCGGCTTGCCTCGGCTCTCGCCGAACTCGATACTGGCCGCGGCCGACTGCAACCATTCCCGAGCGATGCCAACTTCATCCTGGTCCGCGTCCAGCGCGGGCGCGCGGGCGCGCTCTTCGACGGCCTGCGCGAGCGCGGCATTCTGATCAAAAACCTCGACGGCGCCCATCCGTTGCTCGCCGATTGCCTGCGCATCACCGTTGGCACACCGGATGAGAACGCCGCGTTGATCGACGCCCTTGCCGCGCTGCTTGAGGGCGGCTGAGAACTCGGGGACGGCCCGGCGGTTGATGCGGAAAAGGACAGCCCGTCGACCATTCCCAACCGGCATTGTGGCGCATGCCTCAATGAATCCGCTCAACCGCGAAGTCGACCACCTGTCGCTG
>NZ_JBKHDN010000021.1:0-21737 GCF_046541315.1 Halochromatium sp.
TGTCGCTGGTCTCGGGGAGGACGGTCGGGAGGCCGGCGCGGATATCCCGCAAGGCCCAGAGATCCGGATTGGCCAGCTCGGCGCCGGCGGCGCGCGCGGCCTCCCAGGCGGCGCGCGCGGAGTCGACCGGCCCGATGAGCAGAAAGCGCGGGACCGGATCGGCAACCCGGATCAGCGCGGTGTCGCCGGCGCGGACCATTGCGTTCGGTTCGCTCGGCAGCGCGCCGAAGGCATGCTGGAGCGAGTCATCGGCGCAGTCGCCGATCAGGCCAAAGCAGACCAGGGCATCGCTGACCTCGTCGATGCTGGCCTTGGCGCGCAGCAGGAACATGCGCAGGCGCTTGAGCAGCGTCTCCATCTGCACGCGCGGCAAGAGCAGGAAGAAGCGCTCCTCGAAACGGAGCACGCGGAAGTTGGCCAGCATCCGCCCCTTGGGGCTGCAATGGCTGCTGAGTTGGGTGTGGGTCTCGGTCAGTTCGCGCAGGTCGTTGCTGAGCTGGCCTTGGAGGAACTCGGTGGCTTGTGGGCCGCCGATCGCGATCAGGCCGAGGTGCGAGAGATCGACGACGCCGCAGTCGGGCTCGGCCGGGGCGCGATCGAAGTGCGCGGCGCCATCGTCGCCGAGGCGGGCGCCTTGAGAGTCGAGAAAGGCTTGCCAGTCTTGATGCATGATCGGGTTCTCGTGCGTCGACCGACCCGGCGGCAAGAGGCCGCCGGTCGGTGGGGTGTATAGCGCTTGAGTGGGGCTGTGTTGCGTCCATGATAGCGGATTGCATCGCGCGCCGAGCGCAACTGATATAGTGATTGGTTCGGCGCCGTGATCGAGCGACGCGCCACCACGGCGCCCGTCGCGGCCGCGCCATCATCGTTTCATTGACCCTGGAGATGACTCCGCATTGTCTTCCTATCAAGCGATCCCGCGCACCGGCAGCCTGGTCGTGTACAAGAGCCGGCCAGCGCGGGTGCTGGCTGCGGCGGAGAAGATCGAGATCGAAATCGAGGGCGGTCAGACCAAACGCGTGCGGCCGAAGGATATCCTCGCGTTGCATCCGGGGCCGATCGCCAGCCTGGCACAGATTCGCCCGCCCGAGGTGCATCCGCAAGAGGCCTGGGAATTGCTCGAGGGCAGCGAGACCGACCTCAAGGAGTTGGCCGAACTGCTCTATGGCGAGCACAGCCCAGGCGCGGCCTGGGGCGCTTGGGAATGGCTTGCCGAGGGACTCTGGTTCGAGGGCACGCCCGAGGCGCTGCGCCCCCGCGCCCTGGAGCTGATCGAGCGCGATCGCGCCGAACGCGAGACCAAGGCCCGGGCCGAGCAGGCCTGGGCGGCGTTGCTCGCGCGCCTGCGGGCGGGGCGGATCGAGCCCGAGGATCGCGAGCCGCTGCAAGAGGTCGAGCGGCTCGCCACTCTGCAGGGCGAGCACAGCCGCATCCTGAAAGCGCTCGGCTTTGACGAGACGCCGGTGAGCGCCTATCGGCTGCTGGTCGCGGTTGGCTATTGGTCGCCGACGCACAATCCCTATCCGACCCGGGTCGGGGCGCCGACGACGAATCCCGAGCTGCCGATCCCGCCGCTGGATGCCGCGGCCGAGATCCCCGGCGAGCCAGCGCGGCTCGACCTGACCCATCTGCCGGCCTTCGCGATCGACGATGAAGGCAATCAGGACCCGGATGATGCCATCAGCATCGACGGCGAGCGCGTCTGGATCCATGTCGCCGATGTCGCCGCGCTGGTGCCCCCGGATTCCGAGCTCGACCGCGAAGCGCGCGCGCGCGGTGCCAATCTCTATCTGCCCGAGGGCACCTTACACATGCTGCCGGTGGCGATCACCGAGCAGCTCGGGCTCGGATTGCAGGAGCGTTCGCCGGCGCTCTCGTTCGGGCTGCGGCTGGATGCCGAGGGCGAGATCGCCGCAATCGAGATTCAGCCGAGCCTGGTGCGGGTGCAGCGGCTCAGCTATGCCGAGGCCGATCGTCGGCTCGCCGACCCGCCGCTGGCCGAGCTGGCCGAGCGGGCCGAGCGTTATCGCCAGCGCCGGCTGGCTCAGGGCGCGGCCGAGATCGACCTGCCCGAGGTCAGCGTGCGGGTGCGCGCGGGAGAGGTGCTGATCCGCCCGGTGGAGCGCAGCGGCGCGCGCGCCATGGTCACCGAGCTGATGCTGATGGCCGGCGAGGCGGCGGCGCGTTACTGCCAGCAGCACGCGCTGCCGATTCCCTTTGCGACCCAAGCGACGCCGGAGCGCATCGAGCAGCCGACGAGCATGGCCGGCATGGTCGCCTATCGGCGCCTGTTCAAGCCGAGTCGCACCGTCGTTGGCGAGCCGGGTCGGCATTTTGGTCTCGGGCTCGACGCCTACGCCCGCGCCACCAGCCCGTTGCGGCGGTATGCGGATCTCCTGGTGCATCAGCAATTGCGCGCGCATCTGCGCGGCAGCGAGCCCTTGAGCGTCGCGCAGGTGAGCCAGCGCGCCGGCGAGGCGGATCAGGGCGGCCTCCTGGTGCGCCGCGCCGAGCGGCAATCGAACCTCCACTGGAAGCTGGTCTATCTGGCGCGCCGGCCCCAGTGGACCGGCGAGGGCGTCGTGGTCGAACTGCAGGAGCGCAAGGCCACGGTCTTGATCCCGGAGCTGGCGCTGGAGACGCGTGTGCGCGCCAAGCAGCCATTGGCGCTGGACCAGCGCGTGCCGCTGGCGCTGGTCGAGGTCGATCTGGCGCAGGCCGAGTGTCAATTCCGGATTCCGGGTTGAGCTGGCAAGCGCTGCCGCCGGTCCATCCCGCGGGACATTGCAAAGGCACTGGCATTGTTCCCACAATGAGGGGCAGGCCGCTGTTTCCTCGCTGAACCGACCTTGAGAGGTGCTTTCCATGTCCCTGATGCGACCCCTGATCTCATCCGCGCGTCCGCGCTGGCGGGCGGTTTTGCTCGCCTTCCTGACGGTTCTCCCGCTGGCGAGCACGCCCTTCGCCGGCGAGACAACCCGCGATCCCGGTCGGCACTTCTTCAATCAGACCTTCGGCGATTTCAGCGAAGAGCGAGACACCGCGCGCGAGGAGGGCAAGATCGGCATCCTGTTGATGTTCGAGATGGATGAATGCCCGTTCTGCCAGCGCATGAAGACGATGGTGCTCAACCGGCCCGAGGTGCAGGACTACTTCCGCGAGCATTTCCTGATCTTCCCGGTCGATGTCGAGGGCGATATCGAGATCGTCGACTTCGAGGGGCATGCCAACAGCCAGAAAGACTTCGCGCTGAAACAGTTCCGCGTGCGCGCGACGCCGGTGTTCGCGTTCTTCGACCTCGACGGCAATCTGGTTGCCCGCTACACCGGCGCCACCCGCGATAGCGAGGAGTTCTTGCTGCTCGGTCGCTATGTGGTCGAAGGCGCCTACAAGGACATCCCCTTCACCAGGTACAAGCGCGACCAGGCCTAGCAGGCCGGTGTCCAAGGCCGCGCGTCAGGGATTGATGCCAAAGGCCGCAGACCAGATCTCATGGTCAGCGTACCCGCTGAAGCCGTGTGATCGTCACACGCTGAATCCGAATCTTCAGGAGATTGCCGATGACCGCTCCCGAACCCGCGACCGCATGGGCCGGCGCGCGCTGCATCCGTTGTTTTGTCAGTGGCCGGGTGCAAGGCGTGTCCTTTCGCGCCTCGGCGGCACAAGAGGCGCAGCAGCTCGGCATCACCGGTTATGCGCGCAACCTGCCCGATGGCCGGGTGGAGGTGCTCGCCTGTGGTGACGCCAACGCGCTCGAGCGCTTCAAGGCCTGGCTGCATCGCGGCCCGTCGGCCGCGGAGGTCGCGGCGGTGGCCTGCGAGACGCAGGATTATCGGCCGCTGAGCGGGTTCGCGACGCGTTGAAGCGAGCGATCGCGGCCTTGCACCTGAGCGAGGGCGGTCATCCTGATCGCTGGCGATCCTGCGAGACAGCGGACGCGGTCGCCTCGCCGGGGTCTGCGCGCGGCGCCGCTGTCGCAAGTCGCTCGACCCCGGTGCGCAGGCGGCCATCGGGCTCAAGCTCGAGCCAGCGATAGCCAGGCGGCAGATCGTCTAACGCGAAGTGCTCACTGGCGGGCTTGAATTGAGCGCAGGTGGAGGGCGTGGCCAAGAGTCGGGTGGCGCCGAACGCTTGGTCGAAGGCCTGATGCACATGCCCCCAGAGGATGGCGCGCAGCCGGGGATAGCGCTCGGCGAGGGCCAGGAGTTCGGCCCCGTTCTCGATCCGCATGGTGTCGATCCAGCGGCTGCCGACCGCGACCGGTTGGTGGTGGACGCTGACCAGCGCCGGGCGCTGTTGGTTCGTCGCCAGCTGCTGTTCAAGCCGCGCGAGGGTCGCGGGAGGAAGCCGACCGCCGTCGGCGCCGGCGATGGTCGAATCCAGCAGCACCAGATCCCAGGGGCCGAGCGGTTCGACGCGATAGGCCTGCCCGGCGCCGGGATCAACCTCGGCGGCCAAGAGTTCCCGGCGGTCATGATTGCCCGGGATGCAGAAACAGGGGCAATCGAGTGCGTCGATGATGCGACTTAGGTATCGATAGCCCTCGACCCGCTCGTCATGGACCAGATCGCCGGTGAAGAGGATCGCGTCGGCCGGCCAGTGTCGTGTCCGGGCCTGGGCCAGCACCTGCTCGAAGGTTCGCCGCGTGCATTGGCCGAGGAGCACGGCCCCGGGCTCGGCATAGAGGTGGAGATCGGTGAATTGCAGCAGGCGCAGGGTCGATGGGCCGGTCCGCCATCGACCTGGATTGGGACCAAGGCCGTCACCGGGGCGGCCTTGGGTTGCCGAGGCCTCGGCGCGGCCGGGACGGGTCGCGTTTGCTGGGGCCTGGACAGGAGCCTTGACGGGGGGCATCGGGTCGGGTCCTTCGCTCATGCTGACACGCAGCTCAGTCGGCAATCGGGAAGCTGACAGCGATCGCGGTCGCCAAGAACAGGGCGTTGGCGAGGGCGGCGACCAATGGATGTCCGGTGCGTCGATAGATCCAGCCACTGAAGAGCCCAAAGACCACGAACAGGATCAGGATGGCGGGAATGATGATGACGAGGAAGAACAGTTCCTCCAGATTCAATACCACCGCCAGGATCAGCGAGAGCAGGAACAGCACCTTGGTCAGTGCATAGCGGCCGATGAAGGCGCCACGGCCGCGGGTCAGCCATTCGTCGGCGATGAACCAAGCCAGGGTTGCCACGGACAGCACGAGCAGGGTGCCGAACCGGTGCGGGTCGGGCAGGAAGGCGGCGACGTAGAGATCGATCGGCAGGGCGATGATCAGGGCCTGATAGGCGATGACGGCGAGCACCGCGGCCCCGAAGGCCGAGGCGGAGACGCTGGCACTGCCGCGACCGATTGCGCCGCCTCGCCCCATCGGTGGGCCGGCGGTCTGAGCCGAGGATGGCGGGTTGTTCGGCTGGCGGCGGATCAACGCCAGCATGAGCGCCGTCAGCGCGGCGTAGACCAGGAAGTGCAGGGCGATGTAGTCGGCGATCGCGATGGCCAGGAAATCGGTCGGCAACGGCCATAGGATCAGCGGCGTGAGCAATGCCGGCAAGAGCGCCGCTAGCGCCAGCCGGCGCCCGCCCAGATCCGCCCCGAGCGGTTCGCTGCTGATCCGAGGCAACAGACGCGAGAACGGCCAGGCGAGCAGGATGGCGCCGAGGAAGTAGAGCCCGAGCCAGGCGCCGCGCGCGTCGACCCAGCCGCTGCTCTCGCGCTCGAAGACCTGGTCGAGCCAGTCGAGCGCGGCGCGGAGGGCGCGGGCGCTGTAGAGCACGCCGATGTGCTCGACGTGGTCCGCGATGACCAGCCGCCGGGCGCTGCCGTCGCCATGGTCGCCATAGGTGACGCTGGGCTGAATGGCGTCACTCGGCAGATTGGCCACGGCGGCGACAGCGGCGCGGCCTTGCTCGAGGATCATGCGTGGTTCCCAGGCGCCGTAGATGAACAGCAGGTTGTCCGGTGTGCGGCCAGGCCGATGCGCGCCAAGCTCCTCGGACAGATAAGGCGAGACGGCGACGAGCGCATCGAGATCGGCGGCTGGATCAAGGCGGGGAGCAGCCGGTTGACGGGGTTCATCGGCGCTGGCCTTGGGTTCTGCGGCCGGGCTGCGATCGGCATAGCGCACGGCGATATCGCCGGCCATGGAGTGGCCGAGCAATGCCAGGCGGCCATCGTATTGCGGCAGTGTGCTGGCATGGTCGACCACGGCCGCGAGCGCATCCAGCAGGATCCGGGTGCGGCGCTGTTCGCCGATCTCGCCTTCGAGCGGACGCGGATTGGCGCCGTGCCCGGGGAAATCGAGGTTCACGGCGACATAGCCATTGCGCGCCAGGGTGCGCGCAAAGGACGCCATCATCTGCCGCGAACCGGAGAAGCCGTGGGCGATGACGACCACCGGCGCCGGTTCGGTCTCGGCTTGCATGGAGACGGTCACCGGCGTCTGTCCGACCCGGATCCGGGTTTTGCTCAGCCCGCGGTCGGCGCCGATCAGCCAGGACAGGCCGACCAGCATCAGGATCAACGCGGTGCCGGCGATGAGCCTGTCGATCAGCCGCCAGCGGCCGAGATGCCAACCCGTGGCGCGCGAAGCTGTGGTCATGGATGAGGATGCCCTCGGCGGCAGGGCGCCAGTGAATGTTGGTCGCGCGGGCGTGGTCCGATTCGCAACCTGATCGCGGGTGCGGCCAACCGTCTGCCCGCTGGAGGCGAGCCTAGTGTAAGCGCTGCGCGCGAGGTCCGCACGCCAGGCTTGAATCGCTTTGACAACGGGAGGGGTCGCCTCTACTGTACGTTTGGGACTGCGCGACCAGGACTCCAGTGGCTCGCCCGCTCAGGTACTCTCGATGGCGAGCGCGTTGAGGTTTTTCAGGATCAGTGGGTTGTGTCGGCGCAAGTGCCAGGTCTTGCAGGACTATCTCTGTTTATCGGCCGCTGGCGTCGGATGACTATATCGGCTATATCGGCTATGTAGCATTCGTGCCGCAACAATCAGTCTTGGCTTGAGTCTAGGTAATGATGAACGATCAAACGACGGATGAACAAAAGACCGCTTGGCTGAGAAACTCGGTGCTCGCCGATGAACTCGACGCGAGCGAGGTTGAGACGCTGGCGCGGATCATGGGGAGCGAGCGCCTGGCTGGGCACGAGTGGCTGGTGAGCGAGGGCGATGCTCGGCGGACCCTGTTCGTGTTGGTCGCGGGGCGGCTGGATGTGCTGCACCATCATGAGGGTGTCGATTCCACCGTCTACCGGATGTCTCCGGGCGAATGTGCCGGAACCCGCGCCTTCGTCGATGGCTCGCCGCGCAAGGCCGGATTGCGCGCCGCGCGGGAGACGGTGGTGCTGACGCTGGAGCCGGAGGATTTCGAGGCCTTGCTCGCCGACCATCCGACCCTGGTGTTCAAGGTCATGCGCGCACTGTTTCGGATCACTCACACGAACCTGATGCGGGCGAATCAAGAGCGCGATTCGCTGCACAACTATGTGACCCGCTCGCATGGCCGCTATTGAGCGGGGAGCGAGCGTTTGTGGCGTCTGGAACGGAAATCGCCCTAGGCTGCGCAGGCGTCCGCGTGTTTGTCGCGGGCGACCATCGCGTAGGCCGAGTGGTTGTGGATGGACTCGAAGTTCTCGGCCTCGACCACATAGGCGCCGACGCGCGCCTCGGCGTTCAGGCGCCGGGCGACATCGCGCACCGTGTCCTCGACGAACTTCGGGTTTTCGTAGGCGTGCTCGGTGACGTACTTCTCATCCGGCCGCTTGAGCAGACCATAGAGCTGGGCGCTGGCCTCGGCCTCGACCAGATCGATCAGCTCTTCGATCCACAGGAAGCCGCAGGTCTTGGCCACGACGGTGACGTGCGAGCGCTGATTGTGCGCGCCATAGCGCGAGATCTCCTTGGAGCAGGGGCAGAGGCTGGTCACCGGCACCACCACCTTGATCGAGAGTTCGGGCTCGCCGCCGCGCACCTCGCCGATGAGGGTGACATCGTAGTCGAGCAGGCTCTCGACGCCGCTGACCGGCGCCCGCTTGTTGACGAAGAACGGGAAGCGCATCTCGATGTGGCCGGCCTCGGACTCGAGCCGTTCGGTCATCTCGGTGAGCATCTCCTTGAAGGTGCCGACACCGATCTCGCGCTCGTGGCCATTGAGGATGGCGACGAAGCGCGACATGTGCGTGCCCTTGAAGTGATGGGGCAGGAACACGGACATGTTGAAGGTGGCGACCGTATGCTGCTCGCGACCGCTGCGGTCCTTGATCCGCACCGGGTGGCGGATGTCCTTGATGCCCACCTTGTTGATGGCGATGCGCCGGCTATCGGGGCTTGCCTGCACGTCCGCGATCTCGGTGCCCGCGGCCGGGCGCCACGCATCGGCGGGCCGCTGCGCAAGAGAATCCGAGCAGTCGGGGGACGGGGTGATCAACGCGGAATCCACGGAAGAGTGCTCCTAGAATAAAAGGCGGGCGCGCCGAGGGTCGCTGGACCGGGATCGGTCAGCGCGGGCAACGCCGAATGCATACGACCATGCGGTCTGTTGCGGCTCGCTGCAAGCGGCGCGCGTCTCATTCGTGCCCGAAGAGACCCTCGGCGCGCATCAGCGCCGTGCCATAGTCGATATCGACGGCAAAAGAGATATTGGTGTTGTGCGGCGGGCGCCGCTCCCAATCGGCGCTGCCATGGACGACATCGGCGGGCTCGAAACGGCCACTGATGATGCCTACCACATGGCCGTCGGTGACATGCACGAGGGGACCGCCGATATCGCCGTTTTGGACCATGTTGTCGAACAGGATCAGCCGGGTCTCGTTATAGGAGCGAATCTTGGCCGCAGCAAACCCGCCGACCGTGAGCGGCGTGTGGATCTGGTCATGGCCAAAGGAGTAGCCCAGACTCATCACCGAGGCGCCCGGCAGCACGTTGTCGCCGCTGCCGAGGAAGTCGTCCGGAACGCTGATATCGAGCCCTTGATCGATCTTCAACAGGGCCACGTCATGGGCGCTATCGCGACGTGCCACCGACACCGCCATGGCGGCGACCCGATCGAAGCTGATGGGTTGGAATTCGCCACCGCTCGAGGTTGGAACGACTCGCAGCCCCTCGGTTTCCGCGACCAGATGCGCGGCGGTGAGCAGATAGCCTTGCGCGTGGACCACGAAGGCGGTGCCGAGAAAATCGACCGCGCCCGCGTTGTCGCGCACCAGCATGAGGCAGCCGCCGCGAAATTTCTGGCTGATCGCCTGCAGCATGAGAGTGTCCCTCCGTCTTATCGTGTCTCGGTGAGCCAGTCGTCGACTTGCTGCGGATGGGTGCGGATCCACCGCAAGGCCTGCGCATAGGGATCACGGCCGTGGTCTTGGTGAATCCAGACCAGCAATTGCTCCATGCTGTCGGCTTCCCAGGCGAAACGATCGATGAACGCGGCCGCCGCCGGGAAATCCTCGGCCAGACCGGGACGCGCCATGCTGTGGATGCTGCCGCGGTCGCCATAGATGCCCTTGGGATCGTCGAGAAACCGCAGCGACCAGCGCCCGAACATCCAGTGCGGAATCCAGCCGGTGACGACGATGGGCCGATTGCGCGCGATCGCATCGGCAAGGCTCGCGGTCATGGTCGATTCGGCGCCGGAGATGAGGCGGAAGCCCGTCAGCCGGTACTCCGTCAACGCCCGCTCGGTCGCCGCCATGATGCCGGCCTCGGGGTCGATGCCGATGATGCGATCACCCAGCGCTTGGCGGTGCTCCGGTAACTGCTCGATGCTCTGGATCTCCAACATCGGTTGGGTACGCGCACCGCGTTGGTCGGTTTGGCGCCCAACCCGGGTGGCCGGGACCACCAGCCCGGTGCGGGTGCCGACCAGATTGGGACCGAGATCATCGAGTTGCTCGCCATATTGGGCGTGGTAGTCGGCATGGGTATCCGGCAGCCAGGCCGAAAGCATCACGTCCGCCTCGCCCTCGGCGACCATGCGCCACATCTCGTCGGCACTGGTCTCGATCAGCTCGCAGGGTTGATCGAGGCGTTCGTTGAGCACGGCACAGACCACATTGGCGCTGGCGACCGAGGAGGACCAGTCGACATAGGCGATGCGCAGCGACGAGGCGCCAGCCGCGCCGGCGAGGCCGAGCAGCAGCGCCAGCCCGATGGCAAGCGTCGCGATCGGCGTCGTTCGCCGGCGCGGGCGGTGACGGCATCCGCAGCATTGCCCGCGTGCTAGGCGATGGAGGTCGATTGCCGTGATCATGCGCGCTGCCCTCCGCTCGGCGTGCCCTTGCCGGGATCGGCGGCCGCCGCGCTGGCGCTCGAGCCGGTCTCGGACGTGGTCTGAGGATGGATCTGGAAATCCGGGTTGGCGCTACCCGCCGCGGTCGGCGTGACGCCGAGACTGTGGCGCGGACGCATGGCCGCGCCGGTGGCGCGCTGGTGCAGGCCGGCCGGGAGCCAGAACTGCCGCCGGCCGAAGGTCGGCATCTTGCGCGTGGCTTGGGTGCGGAACTCCGGTCCCTGGTAATCCTGCAGGCTGAGCTCGAAGCCCTGGCCGGTCTTGTAATGGACCAGCCCGAGGTGGAGCGACCAGCACATCCCGAGCAGGATGATCGCAAACGGCAGTCCGGTCGAGATGGCTGCCGTCTGCAATGCCACCAGCCCGCCGCCAAGCAGCAGCGCGGCGGCAACGGCGCCCTCCATCACCGCCCAGAACACGCGCTGGATCACCGGCGGCTCGGTGTTGCCGCCAGCGGTGATGATGTCGATCACCAACGAGCCCGAATCCGACGAGGTGACGAAGAAGGTGATGATGACGATGATCGCGACCACCGACGAGATCTCGGCCAGTGGCAAGGTCTCGAGCATCACGAACAGCGACACCGGGATGTTTTCCTGTACCGCCTTGGCGATGCCACCAACCCCGAACATCTCGATATTCAGCGCGGTGTTGCCGAAGACCGTCACCCACAGGAAGGTGACCAGGGTCGGCACGAGCAGGACGCCCTTGATGAACTCGCGGATGGTGCGGCCGTAGGAGACGCGCGCGATGAACATGCCGACGAAGGGCGACCAGGCGATCCACCAGCCCCAGTAGAACACGGTCCAGCCGTTCTGCCACTCGGTATCGTCATAGGTCTCGTTCCAGGTGCTGAACGACGGGAAATGCTGCACATAGATGCCGAGGTTCTCGATGAAGGCATTCAGCAGGAACAGGGTCGGGCCGACCAGCAGGACGAAGATCATCAGCGTCGCGGCGACGATCACGTTGAGCTGGCTGAGCACCTTGATGCCGGAATCCAACCCCCGCACCACCGACCAGGTGGCGACCGCGGTGATGCCAGCGATCAGCAGGAGCTGCACCGTGGTGGTTTGCGGGATGACCTCGACCAGATGGCTCAGCCCGGCATTGACCTGCTGCACGCCGAGGCCGAGCGAGGTGGCGACGCCGAACATGGTCGCGACCGTCGCCATGATATCGATGATATTGCCGATCGGTCCGTAGATACGCTCCCCGAGCAGCGGATAGAACACCGAGCGGATCGACAGCGGCAGACCCTTGTTGAAGGCGAAGAAACCGAGCGAGAGGCCGACCAAGGCGTAGATCGCCCAGGGATGCAAGCCCCAGTGCAGGAAGGTGAAATCCATCGCCACGCGGGCTGCCTCGGGGGTGCCGGATTCGGCCAGCGGCGAGGCGACGTAATGGAACATCGGCTCGGCGACGCCGTAGAAGAGCAGGCCGATGCCCATGCCGGCGCTGAACAGCATCGAGAACCAGCCAAGCGTCGAGAATTCGGGCCTCGCGCCCTCGCCGCCAAGGCGGACGTCGCCGAAACGCCCGAGCAGCAGGGCGATGACATAGATCAGGATGATATTCATGGTGCCGACGAAGAACCAGCCGGCGTACTTGGAGACCGCGCCCTGGACGATGTCGAAGAGGTTGTCGACCTGGTTCTCGAAGAAGATCGTCAGGGCGACGAAGAGCACGATGATGCCGGCCGAGGTGAAGAATACCCAGGGGTGCACATCGAGCCGAAGCCAGCCAGGCTGCTCCGGCGAGCGGTCGGTTGCGTTTTGCATGGGGGCGACTCTTGGGGTGTGGCCGGCGTTCATTGATACGGATCGTCATGTTAGCGCAATCGCCTGCGAGATAAAAACCATCGGGCGCGCAGGCCCTGTGGTATCCCCGCCGCGATCGCGAAGACGTCGAGTCACGGAGGATGTCGTCCCGGTTCGGACGACAAGGGGCTAAGCGCGTGTTGGATCACTGGAAAACGCGTCGAGCAGAGGATACACTAAACGGTAATGTTGTAAATGCACGACATGTCTCTTGCCAAGAGGCGATGTTGGTCGCACACGAGCGACGTTGCATGACAGCATTCTCAGGCGTCATCGACCCAGATCGTCAATTCACCACCGCACCGAATCCATCATGAAACACTCGACACCATGCATCGCCTGCGCCTCTCCGACCTCGCCGCAACCGGCTCATCGCGGCTCAGGCCCCCTGCTGGCGCTCGGCCTCGCCGCGCTCGTCGGCGCCCCGCAACCGGCCTTCGCCGCCGCCGAACCCGCCGCCCTCGAGCGCCGCGTGCGCGAACTGCAGCGACAGCTCGAACAGGCCCAGGCCGAACTCGCCGAGGCCCGGGCGGAGACGGCCGCCGCCACCGAACAGGCCGAGGCGGCCGAGGCCGAGTTGGGCAAGGCGGACTCGCCGCAGGCGAACAAGATCCAGGTCGGACCCTTGACCATTGGCGGCGCGATGCGCGCCAACTATGTGCTCGGCGATTATCCGAACCGGGGACAAGGCCCCTCGCGCGGAGGAAACGGCGGTAACTTCGAACTCGATACCTTCCGCATCAACATGGATCTCAAGTACAACCAGTTGGTCGGCAAGCTCGAGTACCGTTGGTACAACGGCTACAACTTCGTGCATACCGGCTGGCTGGGCTGGGATTTCGACGACGGCAGCCAGATCCAGGTCGGTATCAACCGGGTGCCCTTTGGCCCTGGGCCTTATGGCGTCTCGCAGAGCTGGTTCTTCGACCAGCATTACTACGTCGGCCTGTCGGATGACATGGACCTCGGCGTCAAGTATGTCACCAGCATCGATAATTGGGATCTCGACTTCGCTTACTACGCGCGCAGCGAATGGAACGGCAATGGCATCAGCCGCGACAGCGCGCGTTACAGCTATGATCCGGTGTTCTGGGACACCGGCCTGGCGGCGAATGGCGACGTGATCGGGGCGTTGCCGAATGGCTATCAGGAACGCAACCAGTTCAATCTTCGCGCTATCTACAATCTCGATCAGGGTGCCGTGGAGACCGCGCTCGGCGTCTCGTTGCAATATGGTCAGTTGAAGGGACGGCGTGGCGACGATGGCGACCATTGGGCGGCCTCGGTGCACATGACCAACAGCTGGGACAACTGGCTGCTGGCGACCCAGCTCACCCGCTACCAGTTCGACATCGACGACGACAACCCGCTCGGAACCGACGAGCTGCTGCCGATGGGCGCCTACGATTTCGCCTGGCCGGTGGCAACCGACGCCTGGCTGCCGGCGATCTCGGTGAGCTATCTCCACGAGACCGACCAGATCCCCTGGCTGGATTCGGTGCGTCCCTACGTCGAGTACAGCAGCATCGTCAAGGAGGATGGTGACTTCAACGACAGCCAGCTCGCGATTCTCGGCGCGGCCTGGGCGCGCAACGGGTGGTACATCTATACCGATCTCGCCTTCTCGGACGGCAACTACTTCGTCGGTGAAAAGGGCGACAACTACGGCAATATCGCCGATGGGGTCGGGGATTTCGGCGTCAACGGCAACGATGACTGGAACTACCGCTTCAACATCAACTTCGGTTACTACTTCTGATCGCGTGAACATGCCACCGCCACCGGGCCCGCGGGCTCGGTGGCGATGGCTTGGCCAGCGGAGCGGCCTTGCACGCAGGGCCGCTGATGCTGCGGTTGGCGAGGCGCCCGGGCGCGGCTCAAAGCTCGCCGGTGACCCAGTAGTCGATGCGATCCTCGTTGTTCTCGATGTACTTGGTCACGGCCTCTTCATACGAGGTCTCCTGGGCGTCGTACATCGCCGACTGCAGGTCATCGATCGGGATCTGGATGCGCGAGATGAAGCTCGCCGCGTCGATATCCTCCTGGTAGAAGCCGTCGCGCGCTAGAGCGACCACGCGCTCGAAGCTGCCGAGCACCTCCTCGGGGTCTTCCAGGTAACGCAGGTCATGGGCGCCGAACATCCAGTGCGGGCTCCAGGCGGTGACCACGATCCACTCCTCGCGCCGGATGGCGCGTTCCAAGGCGGCGGTCATGCCCGCGCCCGAGGAGATCTGCAACTCGTAGTCGTCGAGGTCGTACTCGTCGATCGCATCCTTGGACAGACGCGTGATGCCCGCGCCGGGGTCGATGCCGGTGATGGTCTCGTCGAGCTTCTCCTTGACCTCGTCCTTGTTCAGATCCTCGATGCTGGCGAGCGTCTCTTCCGGGACATAGTCCGGCACCGCCCAGCCCAGGCGGGCATGGGTGTAGAGGATGCCGAGTGGCACCACATCGTTACAGACCTTTTCCATGTAGTCGGCGTGGGTGCCCGGCTGCCAGGACATGAGCATGACATCGAGGTTGCCGTCGGCGAGCCCCCGATACTGCGGAGCGATATCGGTTTGCACCAGTTCGACCTCATAGTCCATGCGCTCCTCGAGGATGCGCTGGGTCAGCTTGGTGACGAACTCGGCATCGGACCAGGCGGTCCAGCCGATCTTGATGCTGTTGTCGGCGGCGACGGCGGCGGTGCCGAGCGAGAGGGCGAGGGCGCCTGCGGTGAAGGCCTTGAGTGAGGTGTTCATGAGCATCGTGAGTCCTCGTGGCGGTGGGTGGATGGGAAGGGCCGGTCTTGAGCGTTCACCCCTTGCCCGGGCTGTCCGGGCCGCGTTGGAAGAACCGGCGGAGGCGGGTGAGGAGCGTTGGCGATCGCCCGGCGCGGCGGGCGATGCCGAAGCTCTGGGTGATGCGGTCGAGCAGGATGGCGAGCAGTACGACCCCCAGGCCGCCCTCGAAGCCGAGGCCGACATCGAGTCGTTGAATACCGGTGAGCACGGTGTTGCCGAGCCCGCCGGCACCGATCATCGAGGCGATGACGACCATCGACAGGGCGAGCATGATGGTTTGATTGATCCCGGCCATGATCGATGGCATGGCCAGCGGCAACTGCACCTTGAACAGCAGCTGACGGCCGGTGCAACCGAAGGCCTTGCCGGCCTCGATGTGCTCGTCGCTGACCTGCCGGATCCCGAGATTGGTCAGGCGCACGGCCGGCGGCATGGCGAAGATGAGGGTCGCGATCGAGCCCGGAACCTTGCCGAGCCCAAAGAAGATGGCGGCCGGAATCAGATAGACGAAGGGCGGCATGGTCTGCATGAAGTCGAGCACCGGCCGGGCGATCGCCTCGAACGTATCGTGCCGGGCCATGGTGATGCCGATCGGGATGCCGATGAGTAGCGCCACCAGACTGGACGCGATGACCAACCCCAGGGTCGAGATGGTCTCGCTCCAGATGTCCATGCCGAACAGCAGCACCATGGCGACGATGGCGAACAGCCCGAATTTCCAGCTCACGCGCCAGGTCGCGAGCAGCACGATGATCAGCGCCAGGATCAGCGGCGGAATGCCCTGCAGCAGGCCCTCGAAGGAGTCGATGAAGAACTCGAGCACCTCGGAGATGCCATCGAGGACGCCGGTGAGGTTGCCCTGGATCCAGTCGACCCCGTCGGCGACCCAATCGCCAAGGGGGATGTCGAAATCGGTGAGGTCGTTCGCCATGGCTCAGGTCGTCGTCTTATCCAATGTCTGCAACAGGACCGTCTTGTCGACGATGCCGCGATAACGTCCCTCGGCATCGACGACGGGGACCGGAAACTCGCTGGAGGTCACCTGGCTCAGGACCTCGGACAGCTCGGTGTCGGCGGCGACAGGCCGGATCTGTTTGAGGAAGGCCTCCTCCCAATGCGGATGCTCGCTGTCGCGCCCGGCGTCGGCCAGCGAATTGACGCTGACCATGCCGCGATAATGACGGTCGCGATCGATGACGATGCCGAGGCTGTGGCCGCGTTCGTGCAGTTGCGCCAGGGCCGCGCGCACATTGACGCCGCTGCGCTCGAAGACCGTGATGGCGCGGTTCGAGGCGATATCGCCGGCACTGAAGACCTTGCTCACGTCGACGCCGTAGAAGAACGAGCGCACATAGTCGTTGGCCGGATTGGTGACGATCTCCTCCGGGGTGCCGATCTGCACGATGGCGCCGCCCTCCATGATGGCGATGCGGTCGCCGATGCGAATCGCCTCGTCGAGGTCATGCGAGATGAAGACGATGGTATGGGCCTGGGTGCTCTGCAGACGCACCAGCTCGTCCTGCATCTCGGTGCGGATCAGTGGATCGAGGGCCGAGAAGGCCTCGTCCATGAGCAGGATCGGCGCGTCGGTGGCGAGGGCGCGGGCGAGGCCGACGCGCTGTTTCATGCCGCCGGAGAGTTCGTCCGGATAGCTGTCGGCATTGACCGCCAGGCCGACGGTGTCGAGCGCTTGCAGCGCGCGCTCATGGCGCTCGGCCTTGGCCATGCCGGAGACCTCGAGCCCGAAGGCGGCGTTCTCGACCACGCTCTTGTGCGGCATCAGCGCGAATGACTGGAACACCATGCTCATCGAGCGGCGGCGCATGGCGATCAGCTCTTGCTTCGACATCCGGGTGATATCGTCGCCGTCGACGAGCACCTGACCGCGGGTCGGCTCGATCAAGCGATTGAGCATGCGCACCAGGGTCGATTTGCCCGAGCCCGACAGCCCCATGACCACGAACACCTCGCCTTCGCGGATGCTGAAGTCGGCCCGTTGCACGCCGACCGTGGTGCGGGTTTGCTCGTAGATCTCCGCCTTGGAGAACCCTTGATCGAGCAGCTCTAGGGCTCGGTCGGGTTCGGGACCGAAGATCTTGTAGAGGTCTTTGACGACAACCTTATCTTGCATAGGCCTGGTTGGTGAGGGAAGCGGCGATCTTTGAGGATTCAAATTAACAGGTTGAGCGCGCGTTGTCTCGGTCGACGGGGCCGGGGTCGAAACGGAAGGCCCTGCTCACAATTCCGGCCCGGCGATTTCATGTCGGCGCCCCCGGTTCGGCGCCCCCGGTTCGGCGCCCCCGGTTCGGCGATCCCGGCTCGGCGATCCCGGCTCGGCGATCCCGGTTCAGCGATCCCGGTCGACGATATAACGCGCGATCCAGCGCAGCGGATCGGCGCCCACGTCGAACCGATCGAGGCTGGCGAGGGCGTCCGACACCAGATTGTTGGCGGCCTCGCGGGCCGCCGCGATGCCCATCAGCGACGGATAGGTGGCCTTGTCATGGACGGCATCGGCGCCGCTCTGCTTGCCGATGACATCGGTGTCGCCCTCGACGTCGAGCAGGTCGTCCTGGATCTGGAACGCCAAGCCGATGCACTTGGCATAGTGATCGAGGGCCTCGGCCTTGGCCGGCTCGAGTTCGGGGCAGGCGAGGCTGGCCATCTGCACGCTGGCGCGGATCAGCGCGCCGGTCTTGTGGATATGGATGTTCTCGAGCATGACCAGGTCGAGCTGGCCGCCTTCGGATTCCAGATCCAAGGCCTGGCCGCCGGCCATGCCGATCGAGCCCGCAGCGCGCGCGAGCGCGGCCACCATGCGCAGACGCGCGGGCGCCGCCGCGTCATCCTGCGCGAGGACCCCGAAGGCGAGGGTCTGCAAGGCATCGCCAGCGAGGATCGCGGTCGCCTCGTCGAAGGCCTTGTGGCAGCTCGGCCGGCCACGCCGCAGATCGTCGTCGTCCATCGCCGGCAGATCGTCATGGATCAGCGAATAGGCGTGGATCAGCTCGACCGCAGCGGCACCGGCATCGACGCGCTCGGGCGCGAGGTCGAGGGCTTGCGCGCTGGCGTAGGCCAGGGTGGGACGCACGCGCTTGCCTGCGCCGAGCACCGCGTAGCGCATCGCCTGATGCAGCCGGGTCGGCGGCTGCTCGGCGGCGGGCAGGACGCGCTCCAGGGTCGTCGCCACCCGGGCTTGGCAGTCTGCGAGAAAGGTCTTCAGGCGGGGGGCGTCTTGCATGGGGGCCAATCGCTTGTCGGTCACGGGGAGGAATTGAGGCGGGGACGGTTGGATGCTTCGCGTGAGCGCACGCATCTGGAGCCTGTCTGTCCGCTGCTCGGGATTCAGTCGCGCGCGGAGTCGGCCGTGTCGTCGGTCAATGGCTCGGGCTCGGCCGCCTCGGAGGGCTCGCTGAGGATGCGAATCCGTTGCTCGGCTTGGTCGAGCGCGCGTTGGCAGCCGCGACTGAGGCGGATGCCCTGCTCGAACGCCGCGAGCGAGGCCTCCAAGCCGAGGTCGCCGCGCTCGAGCTGATCGACGATCGCCTCGAGCGCCTGTAATGAGTCCTCGAACTGCTTGGGATCGTCGATCGTCGGCTTGTCGATCGTCGGCTTGTCGATCGTCTCTGGGCTCATGGCGCATTTGAACAAAGGTTTCGCTCTAAGTTAACGTAGCCGGCTTTGACCGGTCAACGCGGCGCCATGCCCGGATCGGTTTTCCAGCTCGATAAGGAGTGTTCGATCCCGCGATGAGCGGCAATTACGACGCCTCGGCGATCGAGGTTCTCAGCGGCTTGGACCCGGTGCGCAAGCGCCCGGGCATGTACACCGACACCACGCGTCCGAACCATCTCGCGCAAGAGGTCATCGACAACAGCGTCGACGAGGCGCTGGTCGGCAAGGCCACGCGCATCGATGTGACCCTGTACCAGGACGGCTCCATCGAGGTCAGCGATGACGGCCGCGGCATGCCGGTGGACATGCATCCCCAGCAGGGGCTGCCCGGGGTCGAGGTCATCTTGACCAAACTGCATGCCGGGGGCAAGTTCACCGCTGGCAGCAGTTACCGCTTCGCCGGCGGCCTGCACGGCGTCGGCGTGTCGGTGGTCAACGCGCTCTCCAAACGCCTGGAGGTGTGGGTCAAGCGCGATGGTCAGGAATATCGGATGGCCTTCGCCGACGGCCACAAGGTCGAGGAGCTGACCCCGATGGGCCGGGTCGGGCGCGGCCACAGCGGCACGCGGCTGCGGTTCTGGCCCGATCCGCGCTATTTCGACACGCCCAGGGTCGCGGTGCGCCAACTGACCCATCTGCTGCGCGCCAAGGCCGTGCTCTGTCCCGGGCTTGATGTCCGTTTTCGCGACGAAGCCAGCGGCGAAGAGCAGCGCTGGTGCTATGCCGACGGCCTGCGCGCTTATCTGAGCGAGGCGCTCGGCGAGGCCGAGCGGGTGCCGGCGGTGCCCTTCGTCGGCGCGTTCGAGGGCCAGACCGAGGCCGCGAGCTGGGCGGTGACCTGGCTGCCCGAGGCCGGCGAGCAGGTCACCGAGAGCTATGTCAATCTGATCCCGACGGTGCAGGGCGGCACCCATGTCAACGGCTTTCGCAGCGGCCTGACCGAGGCCGTGCGCGAGTTCTGCGAGTTTCGCAACCTGTTGCCGCGCGGCGTCAAGCTGGCGCCCGAGGACGTCTGGGCGCGCGCCAGTTGGGTGCTCTCGGTCAAGCTCGCCGATCCGCAGTTCTCCGGCCAGACCAAGGAGCGCCTGTCCTCGCGCGAGTGCGCCGCCTTCGTCTCCGGCGTGGTCAAGGATGCCTTCAGTCTCTGGCTCAACGAGCATGTCGGCGACGGCGAGCGCATCGCCGAGATCGCCATCGGCGCCGCCCAGGCGCGCTTGCGCGCCGGACGCGCGGTGACCCGCAAGCGCGTGACCCAGGGCCCGGCCCTGCCGGGCAAGCTGGCCGACTGCACCGCCACCGATCCGGCGCGCAGCGAGCTGTTCCTGGTCGAGGGCGACTCCGCCGGCGGCTCGGCCAAGCAGGCGCGCGACCGCGAGTTCCAGGCCATCATGCCGTTGCGCGGCAAGATCCTGAACACCTGGGAGGTGGACCCGGCCGAGGTGTTGGGCTCGCAGGAGGTGCACGATATCGCCGTCGCGATCGGCGTCGATCCGGGCAGCGACGATCTCAGCCGGCTGCGCTTCGGCAAGATCTGCATCCTCGCCGATGCCGACTCCGATGGCGCGCATATCGCAACGCTCCTGTGCGCGCTGTTCCTCAAGCACTTCCCGCAACTGGTCGCGGCCGGTCACGTCTATGTGGCGATGCCGCCGCTGTTCCGGATCGATGTCGGCAAGCGCGTCTTCTACGCTCTGGACGATTCCGAGCGCCGTGGCGTGCTGGATCGCATCGCCGCCGAGAAGCTCAAGGGCAAGGTCAGCGTGCAGCGCTTCAAGGGGCTCGGCGAGATGAATCCGCTGCAGTTGCGCGAGACCACCATCCATCCGGATACGCGTCGGTTGGTGCAACTCACGGTTGAGCCTGGCGACGACAGCGCCACCTTGATGGATATGCTGCTGGCCAAGAAGCGCGCCGCCGACCGCCGCGCCTGGTTGCAGGAGAAGGGCGATCTGGCCGAGGTTTGAACCAGCGACCGAAGAGCCAGACCAGGAGGCGCCCCCAAGCCCGGAGACATCACTGAGCGAGTCCGATGATGCACGCATTTCCTTACGCCCACGCCGCCGACGACGATTGGCACCTGGCCCTCGAGCGCGTCATCGCCGGGCTTGGCTCGGTCCGGCATCCGGCCCCGGATCGCTCCGCGGGACGCCTCGGGTTCCTCTATCTCACCGATGTCATCAACGCCCACCTGGAGGCGATCCTGGAGGCGTTGCGCGAGGCGACCGATGTCGAGCACTGGGTCGGCGCGGTGGGCCTTGGCATCTGCGCGAGCGGGGTCGAATACTACGAGCGACCGGCGATCGCGGCGATGATCGCCGAACTGCCGGCGGACGCGTTCCGGGTCTTCGCCCCCATCGTCAAGGATCTCGACGGCTTCGATGCCGCCCAGCGCGCCTGGCTCGGCAACGCCCAACCGTTCATGGGCCTGGTGCATGCCGATCCGTCGAATCCGCTCACCGAGAGTCTGGTCCGGCAGTTGGCCGAGCGCACCGTGACCGGCTTTCTGGTCGGCGGCCTGGCGAGCAGCCAGCACAATGCCCGGGTGATCGCCGACGAGCCGACCGCGGGTGGCCTGACCGGCGTCATGTTCACCGAGGCGATCGGGATCCAGACCGCGCTCTCGCAGGGCTGTTCGCCGATCGGGCCGCATCGGCGCATCACCGCCTGTCAGCGCAATGTCATCGTCGAACTCGATGGCCGTCCGGCGCTGGATGTGTTCAAGGACGATATCGGCGAGGTGCTGGCGCGCGACATCTCGCGCGTGGGCGGCTACATCTTCGCCGGCCTGCCGATCGCCGGTTCCGATACCGGCGACTATCTGGTGCGCAATCTGATCGGCGTCGATATGGAGAAGCGGCTGATCGGCATCGGCGATCTGGTCGAGAAAGGCCAGGAGCTGATGTTCTGTCGCCGCGATGCGAATACCGCGCGCGAGGATCTCTCGCGCATGCTCGCCAACCTCAAAGGGCGCTTGCAGACACCGCCGCGCGGTGGGGTCTATGTCTCCTGTCTCGGCCGGGGCGCCAATCTGTTCGGGGACGACTCGCAGGAGTTGAAGCAGATTCGCGACGAGCTGGGGGAGTTTCCGCTGGTCGGCTTCTACGCGAATGGCGAACTCTCGCAGAACCGGCTCTATGGCTATACCGGGGTGTTGACGCTGTTCACCTGAGATCGTG